>CAJVYU010000070.1 GCA_913009735.1 uncultured Fidelibacterota bacterium | reverse complement strand
GATATTGTTATATGCTTGTGTATGTTTTCATGATAGTAGGTGGCATGATAGTGTGTAATATACTGTTCATGATGAAATTTAGGTATATGTGTGTTTTTTTTTTCAAGCAGAAGACGGCATACGAGATAAAGGAATGTGACTGGAGTTCAGACGTGTGCTCTTCCGATCTGGGGAGAATTAAAGAGGGGTCTTTTAAAATGGATGGAATGATGAATATCATACGGATAACCGACGCCGGAGTAATAGTGCAACAGAGGATGGGTTTTAATTCCAATCCTCTGTTGCACTTCTTTTTGGCACTGGACTATTCATCAAAAATATATGGGTCTTTGAGTGTCTGCTGTGCAAGTTCCGATTGTGGTTTTGATAATGTTTTTGGAAAATTTGTAATTTTTTTGTTTACGCTTCTTTCATAAAGACCTGATTCTATTTGATGTACTAATATTGTTTGCGACCATCCATTTTCAATGTTTTTTGCAATATACTATTTTCTTACCTGCTCATCTTTGACTTTTTGGATTATTGTGATGTTGTTATACCAACTCAATTGTGCAAGTACCTCTTGCACAAATTCCCTTTTGGGATACGTTTGTGCAAACTGTCTCATATATTTAAGATTTCTCACCGAGAATCCCCGCATTTGGGGAAATTCTTTATTCAAATCCTCTGAAAGCGTATCAATAATTTTTGCACCCCAACCTTTTTGAGATTGATTATTGATTATAGTATTCCCTATTTCCCAGTAGAGCAATACAAGCTCCTTGTTGATTGATACAACTGCCCTTTGTTGAGCTACAACTATCTTATTTTTCAAATGAGAAAAAATGTCTTTGTATTCAACAATATCTTTCATCATTTATATCTTAATCTTGTGGTAATTCATTAGAGCAGGGGTGGTTTGCGGTAGAGATGATTGTTGATTTGAAAAAACTAACAAAAAATACTGTCCACAAAATAAACCCGGTTTTCGTTGTTCGGTAACGATGCCCGTATGGGTAAAAGCATTCGGTAAGCGGTTATCGGTTTTATTTACCATCTTGGGAAATTTTATCGTATTTATCAATTGCTATTAAATAAGCCTGTTTCATCCTTTGCCAAAGATTGCTACCGGTGGCTTCACTCATCTAGTAAATATTTTTTAAACAATTTAATATTAGAGATGAAAAATTGTTTTATATCTTTCCATTCTGTTGAATAATCATCCGTAATCCAAACGGGATCAGGTTCGTTGTCAGCATCATGAAAATATGTCAAACTCTTCAATACAGTGTAGTTGTTTATTCCGGTATTTATAAACCGTTGTAAGAAAAACGAACAACCCTCTTTTAGGGTGTATCTCTCAATAAATATGGCATATAAATCGCAAAAATCCTTTTTTGATCCTCGTTGTGAAACTGTTTTAAATTTCTCTGCAAGAATATCCTTTGTATGAGCTACAGAAATATTTTGCCAATTTATTTGTGATTCAATCAGAGGTATTGGATAAAATAAAAACGTTAATCGAACACCTTGATATAAACAATGGAGCGTGTTTTCACGTAAATCAATTATACGATCAGGATGTATCTGATTTATCAAATCTTCCGGGTTGAATTTGTTCGATGAGAAAAAATCCAGATCAACTGATTTGCGGTGACCGAGCTGCAAAGCTAACCCGGTTCCTCCCGCAAGATAGAAATTCATTGCAGGCTTTACCAATTTTGGTAAAATCCTATGGATATTGTTAGTGATTACTGATTCAAACATCGGCATTTTTCTATAGGGATATCAAAATATGCGCACCAAAAATAACAGGTTCGAGGGCTGATATCCTTTCTATGTAATATTACATTTTGAATGTCAGTTTCTGTATATATTTTGAACAATTGAATAACATTTTCCGGGAATCCTTCTTCAAGGACCCGCGCGATAATAAACTCGCGATGTTTATTCCAATCCGGTGTTTGAACATCCCAAAATAGATGTTGCGGAAAATAATTAAGCACTGATTTTTTATTTTTCATGATTTGATGTTTTCTTCATAAAGATCAATACTTTTTAGATCAAAATTGAATTTGCTGATTTTTGGGGCTTAAGGAAAAAGCTGTCCACAAAAAAAGTCTGTCCACCCCGCCTGCGGCCGGCAGGCCCGCCAAAAAAACAGGCCGGCAGGCGGCTTACGGTGTTCGGGGATCGAGATGCTTTTCATTGTCTCCATTTAACATGCGCCAAGCGGTGGGATTCATTTGCAATAATGTGGATTGTATCCTTTTCGTGTGTTTTGGGGCTGATATATAGGCTTCAGCAATGATATCCCGGATTCTTAATGATTCTCTCAATAAATGACCATTTTTATCTGCAATAAAATAGTCTAATAATTCTAAAGATCGTTCAATACATCGTTTGTATTCTTCACCATCATCCAGGAGGTTAGCAGCTCGATTTAATTCATTACAAATCATCAAAATTTGCTGATGAACCGGAAAAGTGGAAAACCGAAGTTCGAGAGATTTATGCCAGGTTATCATCAGAACTCATCAATAAGGTTTCTACAAGTGTTGTTATTTTTTTCCGAATTTTATCATCTTCAATTTCCATGCTAACATTATTGTCTTTCGGACGAATGTTGATTAGAGATGTAAATTCAATTTTCTGATCTGATGGTTTATTTAGAAAATAATTTCCACCCCAAAGATTCGATCGATCAGCACCGTTTTCCAAAAGTAAAAGTTCAGCATCCGAATGTAATTCACCTCCAACAGCCATTTGACCGGTTTTAATATCCACTACAAATTTCACAAAAGTTTTAAACTGGGCATTGGCCAGTTTCACTAAAACTTTCCGATCAATTTTTTCTGATATAAGCTGTATATCTATATTTAACTTGGTATTACTGGCCACTGGTTTCTCGCTTCTTGTTTCTGGCTTCTGGTCACTGGCTGAAAAATGGTTAACGGTTCATCTACACTCTGTTATGATGAATAAATGGCCTCCCTACGCTCCGCCCCTCCGGGAGATAAGAACTGGTGAGTGGGGAACTGCCTGCCCACCGAGGCGGGGTTATTGGTGAAAAAAGAAAAAATGGAAAAACATAATGTGTTCATGTGCGGAAGTGCGAACGTGTTTGAAAAAGCTGAAGATTGGTTATTCAAATTTTGAAAGAATAGTTTTATAAAATTCTTCAATATCGCGCAGATTATTTTGTAGTATACTTTTCAATATTTCTTGATCAATATTTTGATATTCATGCACTGCTATATTTCTAAAACCAACCATTGCGTTCATTTTTTCACCATTTTCTTTCGGCAAAATGTTATTTTGAACCAGCAGGTCGAAATGCGCCTTCATGGTATCCGGCAGCCCTAATCCCTCGTAAGCGATGATATGGGCAGCGATGTCCACCGATGCCTGGATAGCCCGTTGTAAATTCAAAACAAAAATATCCTGCACATCAATTTGGTCTAAAGTGTCAACGGATAGTCCTGTGACATCGTGTATTCGCTTCAAACACCGTTGAATAATGGCAATTTTTTCCAGTAAGATATCTTTATCAATCATAAATACTTACTTTTTTCATCCGATCTTCAATCGGTTTACGAATTATTTTCAGATCCAAATAATTGCGGATTACTTCCACTTTTAATTCATTTAACCGTTTTTCATCTTTACAAAAGAGTAATTTGCCTTTTTTAAATATTTGCATTTGCAATACCGGAGTAATTTTATCCAATTCAACACAATCTACTTCCCTTCCTGTTATTTCATTCAAATCTAAAATTAATTTATTTTTTCTTTTGAAATTCAGTGATCCATCACATAAAAGAACAGAAATATCAATATCACTAGTTGGGCGTTCCAAATTTGATGCAAAGGATCCATAAATATACCCGGCGCAGATGTCCTCAATATTTTCCAAATAGGATTTGATTTTATTTTCGTTGAACATGGTTATTTTGCGATATTATTCGGAACGAACATTGTCGGAATATATTGCGCATTTATGCGTAACGCAACGGTGCGTAATGATAAGATATTGATTGGTATTATTTTTCCACAAATTGTTTCTCAAGGCAAAAATAAAGTCTGTCCACCCCGCCTGCCGCGATTGAAATATATTAAAGGGGGCGGGCAGGGAATGACACCCCGCCTGCGGCCGGCAGGCCCGCCAAAAAAACAGGCCGGCAGGCCCGCCAAAAAAACAGGCCGGCAGGGAAAAAAACACGAATGTTATTTAAGGTTGGTTAGGTGATTAGCTAAAGAATTGAGATTTTTCATCAGATGTATAATGATTTAATATGTCGTCTTCATGGAACTTGTGGTTAACGGCATAAAAGATTGATGATTGTTGATTTTCGATTGTTGATATTTGATTTAATAAAACTATTGAAAGATTTGTGGATTGTATATTGGGGAAAACTGGCATCCCTACGCTCCCACCTGCGCTTCGTCTTCCTGCCTACACTTCGATTCCGGCAGGCAAGCGGTGGACATGCGGGAGCTAAACAGTGGCAGTTGCAAGGGAAAATAATTTATGATCGATGATTTATGAATGGTTCTTCATCCAACATGTAAAATGCTTTTATCCATGCAGCAAAGGATTTTGTCGGCAGTCTGAACTTTCCTTGTTGCCCCGGGTTCGGGATAATAATATTCCTGGTTTTTAATGCTTGCAACGCATTATTTAGTGATTGTATCCTTAATGGATATTTCACTTTTTATCATAGTTCTGTTCACCCAGTCATCAGAAAAACGGGACATAGCCTGTAGAACTCTTCGATAATCATCTGACCCAATCTGGGTGAAGTACAGATCGTTAAAATATTTATGTCCCAGCTGATGGAGGGCTCCAATATTACCAAAAGCCGCTTCTTTCACATCTTCCGAACAAATATTGTTATCGGTGTCAATTTCAAATGCCTTGAAGGCAAATTCCTGCAGAAAATGGGGATACCCTTCTGATAATTGTGAGATAAGTTCCATGGCATCCGGGTCAATGGTTGTTTGCTCCTTAATTAATACGATTTGCAATTGCTAATTCACTCTGAATGACGGCTTTATTCTCTGTGGTCGTCAATGGTTTGAGCGCAAAGATTGTAAAAATGCGTGAAGACGATTCGTGACTGGTTTTTAGTTTTGCAATTAGACCAGGTTGTCCGGTCATACCAACAACAACTTGGTTGGATTCTCTTTTTGATAATTTTTCCGTTAGAAGCTTGACCAATTCACCCAAAGATGCCTTTTCATCCGGGCGGTCTGCTTCATCCAGCAGTATGAGAACTCCGTCAATGTGGCCTTTTGCCTGCTTAAGGAGTCTTTCAAAATCAAGAACTAATTCATTAAGAATATCGTAGGGCTGGATGAGTGAATCATCTAATTTATGGTATCTTACACCCAGAAGTTCCTATTTGCTTAAGAAGTCCCATACACCCGCTGCCAGTGTTTTAATTTTTTCTTTTTCAGATAAAGCTCGCTTAAAATCAGCGGCAATCGTTTTGAGTATATCAACAAATGACTGGCTTGAATCGAGTTCAACGTTCATTACAATAAAGTTAGCTTTTTCATTATTTATCAGTAGGGTGGTTCCGACTGCTTGTTCGGCTACCTTTAGGAAAAGGGAAGATTTTCCCAGCCCCCGCTCGCCCTCAATCAAGAAATGCTGCGGGTTGCCATTTTTTGTCTGGAAAAGACTTTTCTCTATGAATGCTATTTCCTCATCACGACCGTGGAAAAGGTCTGGTGGGGCAATACTATTGGGCCGGAATGGATTAAATTTCATGTGAACGATATAATGGCTAATAATTGGAGCTGGGAGTATTCGTTAATAAATGGATGACTGGTGATTCGACAGGTTCGACAAGCTCACTGCCATGTTTCAATAATAAAGATTCAGCAGCTTTAGCGGTCAGCCTGGAAAGTTTAGGCAATGTTTACTTCCAGCGTTGTAGTGAGAATCTCCCGGCTTAAATAATTTGTTTTTTCCTCGTCAGTTAGGGATTCAAGGTAGAGCTCAATTGCTTCCTTAATGTTTTCAATTACTTCTTCCAGAGTGTCCCCTTGGGAATGGCACCCTTTCAATTCAGGAGTATATGCATAGTAGCCGTGGATATCTTTTTCTATGATGGTATTTATTTTGTAGGTCAAAGTTTGCTTCTTATCCAGTATAAAGTGGAATAGAAATAATTTTTATTCATAAGATTTTCTATATGGATTTTATCCTCACAAATAAATTATATCAATGCAAGGTTGTTTATCATTTATCATGCAGAAAAAACTGTGTTTGATGGTTTAAGCCTGCCACGTGTATCAATGATTAGTTTTGACTCCCTAGTAATTAAATCATAATCGAAACTGTCATGGTCAGTAGATAATACTACTGCATCAAATGATTGGATACTTTCAGGGTTTAACTCAACGCTTTTTAAATCAAAATTAAATTTTCTCGTTTTAGGCGCAACCGGTAAATAAGGATCGGAATACTGAATGTCAGCGCCTTTTTTCATTAGCATATCTATGATTGTAAAAGATGGAGATTCACGACTGTCATCCACATTCTTTTTATAAGCCAGGCCGAGTATTAAAATGCGACTGCCTTTGATAGATTTGCTTATAGTGTTTAAAGCTTCGCCGACTTTTTGTACCACGTAATTTGGCATAGCGTTGTTGATTTCTCCAGCCAATTCAATAAAACGGGTATTGATACCCACTTCCTTTGCCTTCCATGTGAGGTAAAAGGGATCGATGGGGATACAGTGGCCACCCAGGCCGGGACCGGGGTAATAAGGGGTAAAACCGAAAGGTTTGGTGGCGGCGGCGTTGATGACTTCGTAAATATCAATGTCCATTTTGTCAGCAACCATTTTTAATTCATTCACCAAGCCGATGTTAACCGCACGGTGGATGTTTTCCAGTATTTTGGTCATTTCCGCCACCCGGGGAGATGAAACGGGGACGGTTTGATCCACGATCTGATCATACAATATTTTTGTCAATTCCAGGCAGTTTTTTGTATAGCCACTGACCACCTTAGGGATGGTCTTTGTAGAATAATTCTTATTTCCCGGGTCTTCCCGCTCCGGAGAGTAACCGATGAAGAAATTTTCACCGATGGTGAATTTTAATGTTGGATGTTGAATGTTGGATGATGGATCCGCCTTCGCTTCCACCTGCATTTCACTTTCGGTGGACAGGTCGTCTACGGCGGACACGTTTTCGATCGATTCAATAAAGGGGACGATTTCTTCCTCGGTGGTTCCGGGATATGTAGTGCTTTCCAGAATCAGGAGCTGGTTTTCTCTCAAGTAGGGCTTTATGGCATCCAGAGTGCTCTTGATATAGCTCAAGTCCGGCTCGTTGTGTTCTCCCAAGGGTGTGGGAACGCAGATGATAATGGCATCTACATTGGCGATTTCACTAAAATCGCTGGTAGCTTTAAAACCATTGTTAACAACAGTGAAGATTTTTTCTTCAGCGATATGTTTTATGTAGGTTTGCCCATTGTTGAGTTTTTGGACTTTATCTTCATCAATGTCAAAGCCGACAGTTTTGAAACCTTCCTCTGAAAAACGGATTGCCAAAGGCAGACCAACGTAACCGAGACCGATGACGCCGATTGTTGATTGATGATTTTGAATTCTTGATTTTAGATTAGTCACTGGCTAAAATTGGTAATCTTTTAACGGTTAGTGTTTTCATTCAGCATACACCAGGCGGTGGGATTCATTTGCAGTAATGTGGATTGTATCGTTTTTGTGGCTTTTGGGGCTGATATATAGGCTTCTGCAATGATATCCCGAATTCTTAATGATTCCCATAGTAAATGACCATTTTTATCTGTAATAAAATAATCTAATAACTCTAAAGATCGTTCCATACATCGTTTGTATTCTTCTCCATCATCCTGGAGATTAGCCGCTCGATTTAATTCATTACAAATCATTAATATTTGCTGGTGGACCGGGAAAGTGGAAAACCGCAGTTCGAGAGATTTATGCCAAGTTGTCATCAGGGTTCATCAATAGGGATTCAATAAATGTTATCACTTTTTCCCGAATGTTATCATCTTCAATTTCCATACTAAAATTATTATCCCGCGGACGAATATTAATTAATGATGTGAATTCAATCCGCTGGTCGAAAGATTTAAATGGGAAAAAATTCCCGCCCCAAAGATTTGATTGATCAGCTCCATTTTCCAAGAGTAGAAATTCAGCATCTGAATGTAATTCACCCCCAACGGCCATTTGACTGGTCTCGACGTCCACAACAAATTTTACAAAAGTTTTAAACCAGGCATTTGTGAGTTTTGCCAAAACTGCCGGTTCTATTTTTTCTGAAATAATTTGTATTTTCAACTATATTATTATTAAAAAGATTTCCCGAGGTCATCGTTCGAATAGCCATCCCACGAGAGGTATTCAGAGATTATTGTTGTTGAATGATTGATTTTCCCCGGGTTGTTTTAATGAGTCCGGTTAATAATTTAATGATGGATTGAATAATTAAGTGATTTACAATTTTCAATTTTTCCTCCACAACATGGAAGTAAAAACAGGAATAATGGGAAAGGGCGCTGATCTCAAATTAAACGTTTAAATTCTTCAATTGATAAACCCGAATCTTTGACAATACCTGCCATTGTGTATCCATTGATAGGATTTGCACGAGGAATAGTGAGGATTCTTTCATTATCTGTCATTATAATATGTTTCCCCTGCCGGAGAATTCTAAAACCGGCCTTTTTGAGTGCCCTGACTGCGTGCTTGTGATTAATTCCTGAAATGTTTGGCAAATCGTTCTACACAGGTATTTCAACAAGGCGGGTAATGTCGCCCTTTGAAATTTCTTCTGCTGCTGCCAGGTATTCACTTATTGCATCCTGAATATTATTTAGAGCTTCTTCTTCGGTGTTACCCTGCGACCAGCAACCAGGCAAACCCGGACACCAAACTGAAAAACCTTCTTTAGATCTTTTTAGTTTTACTTTGTATTTCATAGCTAAAGTTAGTTTTATTGACTGATATTAAATACTGTTTCGTTTGACCTTTCTCGTCTGTCCGCCCTGTTTTTTGGCGGCCTGCCGGTTGGTAGGAATATTGAATTATTGATGTTGGATGATAGATGGTTGATTTTTTCCCGGGTTGTTTTAACCATAGCGGTTAAAAGCTTTATATTAGATTTCTAATTTTCAAAAAGAACATTTTTCATCTCTTATTCATCATCCAAAATCAATCATTAATAATCAGTTCCGGGCACAGCTCCGCCCTTTCAGTCCCAACCTGTGGAACTTTCAGGGCAATATAATAATATGGTACTACTGGCTACTGGCTATTTGCTGCTTGTTGCCGGTAACCAGTTGCGATATGCCGGGTGCCGGCAGCCTTTTTGTTCTTTTTAGTTTCTTTTAGACAAGCCGGGTCAATTTCGACAGAAACGCCCCGCATGATGGCGTCAAACCAGACGATAAGTCTTGATTTTGAATTCTTTTGTTTTACTCTGCCCCGGAGGCCTTTTAAGGGGCCAAACATCACATCCACATCAGCACCTACGGGGAATTCTGTCTCTTGCTCGATATTAAATTCTGATAACAACGCCTGGTCCAACCAAAACATTTGCTCGTCCGGTATCGATACGGTTTTATTACAGAATGTTACGAATTTTACAACCCCGGTTGTTGTCAAGACGGGGAATTTTTCATCTTTTAAATCAATATTTACAAATACATATCCCCGGAATAACGGGACTTCCACTTTCTTTTTCCGATCACTCCACTGGCGGGTAACGCTTATAAGCGGCAGGGAGGATTCAATCCCCTTTTGCTGTAGCTCAGCGTGGACGCATTTTTCGTGGCGGGATTTTACATAAATCGCATACCATTGTTTGGTAATGAGTAATGGGTGATGGGTTTGAATGTTAGAACATTCAATGTTGGATGTTGGATGGTGGATGTTCAATTATTATTTCTTTCTTGAGCAGTTTTTACAATACTTGTTAGCAATTTTATGATAGAATTGATTTTTTCGTATAGTATTGATTTATTTTGATATTTTTCTAAAATGTTACTTTTGTCAAGGAGGCGTATCCAATACTCTGCTTCTCTTGCTTCCTTTGCAGCAATGGCCATTTTAGCAACAAAATCTTTTCCTGATTGGGCTGCTTGTGCTTCAGAAACATTTGCCCCGATTGATGTGCCACATTTTAGCAGTTGATTAGACATTATAAATTCTTTTTTCAATTTTAAATATCCAGTCAATTCAATAATCTCCAGAGAAAATTCAAAAGTCTGTTCCAAAATTTCATTTTTTCTTTCATTCAACATTCATCATCCAACATTAACAATTATTTTTCCGTACTTCACTCGTCACGCATCACTTTTTATTTTTCCCCAGATAAATAAGGAATGTTTTATTTCTAATCGATCTTTTAATTTTAAGAATTCATTTTTATTTAAAACAAGAGTTCTTATTTTTCTTTCTATCAATTTTTCCGTTTTTTCCGTCACTTCCTTTAATTTATCTTCCTCTACCTTGCCTACAAGAACCAGGTCAATTAAACCGGAATCAATGCCCTTCGCATAATCCCCGATGACATACGCTGCGTGGATATCTCCCAGTTTTGCCGCCAGTTCCTCCGCCAGTTTATCAATTCCCACATATTTTTTAACCACGCTCTGGAGATCCTTGAACAGTGAATGGTCTTTATTGGCCATGTACTGAATTGTACGGCCTTCGGTGGATGATTTCAGCAGTTTAGCGTCCGTGAGGCGGTTCAGTTCCACACGGATTGCATTGCTGGATTCGCCGAATTCACTGGCCAATCCCCGGAGATAGGACTTCGTCCCGGGGTTCATAAAGAACTTCAGGAGAAGTTTTATGCGTGTTTTTGATGTTATTAATGAATCCAGCAAAAGATTGTCTATCTATTATGAGTAAAATTCTTACTCAATAATGGAAAAAACAAGAAAAATTTATGGAAAAAAGAAGAAAAAAATGTATCATGGGAGAGGTGGTTTTTATGTCACATTATTCCATCCATTTTTTCATTATCCATTTCCATGTGCATTTTACCTTCACTATCAGTATGTGATATCATAAAAAGACGCTCGCTCAAAATGATAAGCACTATTCCTATCAGTGCGACAATGAGAACAAATGGATCGTTCAAATATTTCAGGTAAATAAAAGCACCGAGTATAACTCCATCCAATGTAATGGCAATTAAGGGCATGACAGGGTTAAACTCAAATTCATTTTTTAAATACCGGAAAAGGCCCCAATGAATGGCTATATCCATTATGAGATAAAAAATAGCTCCGATCGAAGCAATACGTGTCAAATCGAATAAAATGGTTAAAAGTATTGCCAGGGAAACCGTAAAAATAAGGGCCGGGTTTTTAAGGTTACCCATTCTTTTCAGGTTGGGCACCTGTTTCATATTACTAAGCATGCCAAACATTCTTGACGCAGAGTAAACGCTGGCGATCACCCCGGAAACTGTGGCAATAATAGCCAGGATAATCGTCATGAGAAAACCCAACTCACCAAACACCGGTTGAGCCGCGGCGGCCAGGGCATAATCTTTTGCCTCAATAATCTCCGGAATACTTAATCCTCCGGCAACTGACAATGCTAAAATAACGTATATAAGTGTGCATATCATGATTGAAATAATAATAGACCGGCCGATATTCTTATGGGGATTTTCAATATCACCTCCTTGATTGGTGATTGTTGTGAACCCTTTATAAGCCAGAATTGACAATGCTAAAGCAGCAATAAATCCAAACCCTTCCGGTAAGTTCCCGCCGGCCTCCGAAACATATTTACCGGTCATAGTCGGTAAACCGGAAATGACAAGTCCGGAAATTGCTAAAATCGCAATCCCGACAACCTTGATTATTGCAGTAAAAGTGGCCGTGACTTCAATCACTTTATTTCCTGATATATTGACGATATAAGCAATGACGATAAGACCGACGCCAAAAAAGGAAGCATAACCTGCATATTCTTCAGGAAATAATCTGAGTGTATACGCCCCGAAAGTACCGGCAACTAAACTTTCAGAAACGACCATTGACACATACATTAACAATGAAAATGTTCCCGTTGCCGTACCCGGGCCATAGGATTGTGATAAGAATTTTGCGACTCCTCCCGATGATGGGTAAGCATTGGAAAATTTAACATAGGAATAGGAACTGAACCCCACGACTATTGCGCCGACTATAAATGCTATGGGAAATAAATCGCCCACTAACTCAGCTATTTGCCCCATAAGGACAAAAATCCCCGCACCTATCATCACTCCTGTTCCGAGTGAAATAGACCCTGTTAAGGACAGTTTTTGCTTTTTTTGTTTATGATTTTCCATTTTTCCGTTTTTCATCCTCAAATTATTTTTTGAAATATTTAGAAATAATGAAGACAATCACCACAAATGCCGACATCATTTCTAATACGGTAATAAGTTTTGCGACCGGAATGACAGGTATAATATCTCCATAGCCGACTGTCGTAAATGTTACGATACTAAAATATAATAAATTCATAAAACGTAATGCCAAAGATTGACCATATTGAATACCGGAAAAAGCTTCCGGATAAATTTCTGAAACACATAAATAATCTATGGCGAATGATATTACGATTATGGTAATTATAGCGCCTAATAAAAGCAGCATATGATTAAATGAATGATCGTTCTCAATGAGTATATCCAGTTTTTTAAATGTATGCGATACAAGAAAATAGATTTTAGTTATTGAAAAAAGTACCAATGCACCTGCCCATAAATGCACGTATTCCTGATGCCCCCAAAAGGTCATTACTGCGAAAAATATAATTAACAGAACGATTAGAAAAACAAATTCTCTGGTGAGGTGTATAACCAATTTGATTTTAGAAAATATTTTATTTGTCATGACACTTTTGCTTTTAGTATTTGTATTTGTTAATTATCTATTCACTATGATTTTTATTAAAATTTCTAATGATTAACCGGTTACTTTTTTCATAACTAAAATAACTCATAACCCAATTTAAGCCCACCAGCAGTCTATTTCTAAAGCCGCTTATGGACATGATATGGACTAACGACCACAGCAACCAGGCAAAATATCCTGCAAAACTCCATTGACCCAAATCAGCCACGGCTTTCCGTTTTCCAACTGTCGCAAGAGAACCTTTATCCTTGTATTTGAACGGCTTCAATGGCTTTTGGTGTATAATGTTCAATAGTGTCTTGGCAAGGTATTTACCTTGCTGGATAGCGGGTTGGGCCACTTGAGGGTGTCCTTTCGGGGTCTCATTTGTAATAACAGCAGCCATATCTCCCATGGCATAAACATTATTATACTCTTCAATTTTCAGGTATTCATTTACCTTTAATCGATTTCCATTTACAATGTTATTCTGTCCGTCAAGCCCTTTAGGAAATTGCCCTTTTACACCTGCGGACCAAATTAAATTTTTTGCTAATATCCTTTTTTGGTTTTTTGTGGTAACGACGGTACCATCATATTCAACAACCAATTCATTTAATAATACTTCCACATTAAGTTCTTTTAAATATGTTAAGGTTTTGGAAGATGCTTTGTCAGACATGACAGGAAGTATTTGATTCGATGCTTCCACTAAATATATTTTCATGATAGATGATGGATACTCGGGATAGTCTTTGGGAAGAATGTATCTACAAAATTCTGCCAATGCCCCTGCCATTTCCACTCCCGCAGGACCCCCGCCGACGATCACAAAGCTGGTGAGAGCGGCGCGTTCTTTTTCATCACAGGTAATGGCGGCCTGTTCGAGGTTTTGCAGCATCATATGGCGAATATTCAGAGAATCGCGAATATCTTTCAGCCCCAGGCTGTTTTCTTCTACCTTTTTCATTCCAAAATAATTGGTAGCAGTGCCTGTTGCCAGAACCAGGAAGTCATAGCTCAACGTACCTTTATCAGTCATAATAGTATTGGTTGATGTTTGAATTTCTTCAACTTCCGCCATGCGGAAGATGACATTTTCGTACCCTGAAATTTGTTTTCTAAACGGAAAAACAATACTATCCGGTTCTAAACCGCTGGTAGCAACCTGGTACAATAACGGTTGAAATTGATGAAAGTTATTCCGGTCTATCAATACCACCTGAGTGTCCTGTTTTTTTAAACCGTCAATCAAAGCCAAACCGGCAAAGCCGCCGCCAACAATGACTATTCGCGGAAGTGTTGAATCGGGTAAACAGATTAAATCTGCTGTTGCGCATGTTGCCTTATCATTGTTATGGGGTGTTTGGGTATTCATTACTTATATTTTTCTTTAAAGATGCACAATAGCCGGTATAAAAAGTGTTTTCATCCTGCAGTGTAAATATGATTTTTATACATGTTCGCCGTAAAAACCTGTCTTTTGGACACATTTGTTTTTGAGGTAAGAGAGTATATTAGATTCATTTCACATAAATCAAGCTGTACGGACAGTTAAATTGTAATGCTTTCTTTCTGGTCATGTCCAGTGTTTAATCTTATTCCATTATAGCAGGACTGATCATTATTTTTCATCTTGTCACCGGGCAAGAAAAAAGTAAATAAACATATAATTTTCATCTTTTTCATATAATAAATTCAGCGGTTGTTTTAGGGCCCTTAGCTCAGTGGTTAGAGCAGCGGACTCATAATCCGTTGGTCCGGGGTTCGAATCCCTGAGGGCCCACCCGACAAAAAAACCCTTTTCTTGACGAGAGTTCGGGGGTTTTTATTTATAATTCAGTTAGTACTGAGTGGTATCAATTAGTACAAAAATAGCGTATATATAGCGTACGATAGAGTATATATGGTGTACGTTTTATCCTGATTTTTTCAGATTATTAGTCAATATTGAATCAAATAACTGTGAATATTCTTTTTGCAACGATTGAATTAAACCAACATAATGGGATTCAGTTACTTTCACAGAACTGTGCCCTAAAAACCTACTTGTTGCAAATATATCTCTTGTAGCAATATAATAATATGCCCCTGCAGTTTTCCGTAATGTGTGAGTCGATGCATTTGGGATTTCTGCTTTTTTAAGAATTGAGGTTGTTCTTTTATAAACTTGATACATATCGAATTTAAATGGCCCTTCTTCGATGTGTTTTCTTGTCTTAAGAATTGAGTCTACACTATTGGTTAATGGAATTGAACGTGACACTTTTGTTTTTGTCTTTGGAAATATCAATTTCTTCTCATCTATACATGACCAATTAAAATGTGGATATAATGCTTCGCTTGTTCTTGCTCCTGTATACAGATAGAAAAGTGTCAGATCATGAGCATCTTTCTGAAATTGATTAGTCATATCTACTTGATTTAAGGTTTCATGCAATTTTGAAAGTTCAGATTCACTGAGATATCGAATATCATGAAAATTGGTTTTGATATAGGCAACGTCCTTTAAGGGGCTTCTTTTTATATACTCTTTATTAACTGCATAATTAAACATAGTACGATAACTTCTCAAATTAGTGTTAATACCATGAGGTGAATAATTTTTCGATTGTCTAAAAATTTTAAACTTCTCAAAATCTCTCCAAGAAACATTGTTAATCAACTTATTTTCTAGAGAATGGTTATATGCAAATAATGCCCTAATAGATTGCATATGTCTATCTAAAGTACTCTGCTCAATACTTCCTGATTTAACCTTAAGTGAATAATCTGCGCAGAATTTTTCATATAAATCACCCATTCGCCTTGGGGCTTCAGATACGGATGGAGGAGATTCAAGACCATTTTTTATACGATCAACTTTTGCCAAGATAGAACGTCTAAGTTTAATAGCATCTGAGTGTTTTCCGTGGAATACCTTTGTCCGTCTAACTTTATCCCAATCGTAATAATCTATTCTATAGGAACCAGGTTTTACACCTTTCCTTATACCTGGAGTATTTTGTGTATTCCTCTTCATATCGGTAACCATGCTGATCCCTATAAATACTTTCTCCCACTAAAGTGGCCTAATGATAGTAGGAGTCAAAGTCTGGGTAATTCATACCAACTCTTTCTATTTCAGATGCTGGAATTCTCACAAGTCTTCCGATTTTCTTGTATGCAATTTCTCTTTTCTGAATCATCTTTCTAATCTTCTCAATTGAACAATCAAATATCTCTGCAACTGATTCAGGACTGTAATATTTCTCAGTCCTTGATCCACAGTGTGAACAGTATTTCTTTATTTTTGATTTATTAGAATTCTTCACTTTTTCTTGATGGCTTACTTGGTTGTTTGTTTGATTGCTCAATACAACCAGTCATTCTTGGCTAAAAGCCTATTTATCAGTGACTTACGAACCTTCAAATGGGTGATTTCCCCCTTCTTCTTCTTTTTTCTTCCCTTATCCTTTCTTCTTCCCATTTTCTATTCTCTATTTCCTTTTTCTCTATTTCCCTTATTATCATTTCTTTCTTTTCTTTTATCCTGTTTCCCTTTGGGTCCGTACCGCGCGG
>CAJVYU010000069.1 GCA_913009735.1 uncultured Fidelibacterota bacterium | reverse complement strand
TGAGACGATTAAAAAACTCAGGATGGATTGTACGATTAAAACGTGGTGTGTATTTGGTACCGAATCGTTTACCGGCCGGAGGAAAATACAATCCCGGTATTTCTGTTATTCTTGAGAAACTCATGAAAGAGTATGAAGGTAAGTATCAGATTACCGGGCCGGCTGCCTTCAATTTTTACGGATTTGATGATCAAGTTGCTAATATATTCAATGTATATAACAACAGGATTTCCGGAAATCGCACCATAGGGAATCAATCGTTTCAATTTATAAAAACCAATGATCAACGTATTGGTTCAATTAACAAAATTGCCACTTATCGGGGAACCAACCTTATATATTCGTCCAAAGCCAGAACCTTAGTTGATGCCGTTTATGACTGGTCCAGGTTTAATAGTCTTCCCCGTGGATATCAATGGATTGAAGCTGAATTACAAACCAATCCAAAATTAGTTTCTGATTTTGTCCATGTTGTAATAAAGTATGGCAATCAGGCCACATTAAAAAGGATTGGTTATTTGCTGGATTCATTAAATCAATCGCCAAAACTGATAAAACGACTCGTGGAACAGTTGAGTAATTCGAAATCATTAATACCGTGGATTCCGGACAAGGCAGCTCGCGGCAAGTTGAACCGGAAATGGGGTATCATTGTTAATGGATGATTGCCTGTGATACCATATCCCCATGAATCGGATATTGATGTATTTCGTGAATCTTTAGCCTATTCCGCTGCAGAGACAGGATTTACAATTTCCTTAATTGAAAAGGATTACTATTGTTCACTGGTCCTGGATTATATTTTTAGCGGAAAGACCGATCTGGTATTCAAAGGTGGAACCAGTTTTAGTAAAGTATATTTAGATTTTTATAGACTAAGTGAAGACTTGGATTTTATTATTCCTGTTTCAAACAAAACAACAAAATCTAAGCGAAGATCAAAAATTGATCCGGTTAAATCCAAAATTGATGAGTTGTCAACAACCATACCTGGAATTTCCATATCTTCGGCATTGACCGGGCATAATCAGTCTCGTCAATATATTGGGTCTATTGAGTATAATTCAGCAGTATTGGATAAGTCTGAAAGTATTAAAATCGAAATTGGATTGCGTGAACAACTGGTTCTACCATATGATCTAAAACCGGCTCGAACTCTTGCTGTCAATCCATTCAACCGGTTATCATTAGTACCAGAGTTCTCTGTTCAAGTGATGACAATAAAGGAAGCATTAGCTGAGAAAGTCCGCGCAGCGCTGACTAGAAGGGATCCTGCCATCAGAGATTTTTATGATATTCAGTTAGTTGTGTATTCTAATAAAATTGATCTATTCAATCAAGATTTCCTAAAAATAGTAAAAGCAAAACTGATTGTTCCTGGAAATGATCCTATCGATGTTTCTGTGGAAAAAAGAGTAGAATTGAATCGTCAGCTGGAAACTCAGCTAAAACCTGTTTTACGAGCTAATGATTTTGATAAGTTCAACTTAGATCATGCATATCAGAGAGTACAGGAAATCGCTACTAAAATGCAGTAATTTGAATTATAAATAGTATATATATTTCACTTATATCTTGCCCGTGACCTTGGATTAGTGAAACAAATTAACGCGGATAGATTATGGAAATCAGCCATGAGAAAATCACTATTTTTTAGACTTCTTCCGCATAACCTCCATAGCCTTCCAAGCTATTTTTGGCATTCTATCGAGGTCATTGAATTCACCGGCGCCTTTCAGCCATTCTCCGCCATCAATGGTAACCACTTCTCCATTTATATAACCTGCCCCATCGCTCAAGAGATAAGACGCAAGGTTGGCTAATTCAATATGTTCGCCAAAACGTTTGAGAGGTATGCGGTTTTTCATTTTCTTTTCAATCCCAAATCCCGGGGGCGCCAGTCTTGACCAGGCTCCTTCTGTGGGGAAGGGCCCCGGCGCGATGGCATTTATTCGAATTCCGTACTTTGCCCATTCAACTGCCAGGGATCGTGTGATAGCCAACACGCCTGCTTTTGCTGCCGCAGAGGGCACCACATACCCCGATCCGGTCCACGCATAAGTTGTAACAATATTCAGCATGGTACCTCCGCCCTGAGCGATCATTTCTTTTCCCACAGCAAGAGTACAATTGAACGTACCGTTAAGAACAATATCCACAACAACTTTGAATCCGCCTGGTGACAAATTTTCAGTGGGGCTGATAAAATTCCCGGCGGCATTATTCAACAAGACATCAATTTTCCCAAATTTCTTTTTCGCAGCATCTACCATGTCTTGTACGCTATGGGGTTTACGTACATCGCATGATAAACCCAGCACATCAGCGCCGGTTTGTCTTAATTCTTCTGCGGCAGATTGGATAACGTCCTCCCGGCGGCTGGCAATGACCAGATTGGCCCCCAATTCTCCAAAGCGGGTGGCCATGGATTTTCCCAGACCCGTTCCACCGCCGGTTACAATAATTGTTTTATCTTTTAATAAATCTTTTCTAAACATAATGAGTCATTTTCCTATTTATGAGTAATAAAATTACTGATAATTTCATTAACCGTTTCCGGTTGCTCCATCATCACCAAATGGGATGCTTTTTCTACAACGATCATTTCTGCATTTGGCAATAATGTTACCAATTCTTTAGCACCGGAAACGGGTGTAAGTCCGTCAGCTTTACCATTAATAACCAGTGTTGGTATTTTAATTTCACAGATATTCAACTCTGGGGATTCTTTTATGCCATTGATCAGTTGTTTCATCATGTACATGGGGTTTTTATCGCTGATCGATTGTTCTTTTTTAATAAACTCCTGATTCGTTTCCGGATGGAATGCTCCCTTTACAAATCCATTGCTGAATATTGGTCTCATCCATTCCAATACAAACGCCGGCAATTTCCAAATTCCACTCATCGTAGATGGTCGGGGGGCATTTGCACCGATTAACACAAGTTTTTGTATATCATCTGGTTTTAAGGCTGCCAAATGCAACGCAAAGGCAACACCGTAGGAATGGCCGATAATTATATTTTTACGTCCTTTATGATGTTCAAAAACTGCAACGACATCCGCGAGTAATGCGTTGAATCCATATCCGTTTTTTGGCTTTGGGCTGCGTCCATGACCCAAAAGGTCAAATGCTGTAACTTTATATTTGTCCTTAAAATGATCAATCTGATTTATCCATTGATCAGCGCGGCCGCCTGCGCCATGGATAAAAAACAGATTTATATCACTATTAGAAGAAATTGAGTAAAGAGCGAGACGCCTGCCTTCTCTTACTTCTCTCATTTCCATGATTTCAGTTAAGTCCATTCCATTATCAGGTTGTGGATGTATTATTGAAAAACCGATTAACTGAATCAAAAGCCAAACAGATAACCTTGAATTCCTGCAAACCAATTGTCTATATTTAATTACTATAATGATATTGAAAATAGATTAATCCACAATCACTGACAACAAGTGCCTGATACCAACCGCAAAACAAAACTGTTCGTTTTAGATACAAATGTAATCCTTCATGATTCAGAGTGCTTGTACAATTTCCAGGATAATGATGTTGTTATTCCAATTGCCGTATTAGAAGAATTAGATCAGTTTAAACGAGGGAACGAACAGATTCATTATAACGCTCGCGAATTTCTTCGTCAATTAGATAAACTCTCCTGTCATGATCAAACAAATGATGAAAAGTCGCTTGGGGAACATCAGGGGACAGTTCGTGTCGTCATAAACCATAACTGGCATCAGGATGTGGAGGCATCATTTCAAGATGATAATTCCGACAACCGTATTATTAACTGTGCTTATAAACTGAAAGAAGATAATCCGGACAGAGAAGTGGTATTGATATCCAAGGATACCAATATGCGTTTAAAAGCCCGTTCATTAAACATTATTGCAGAAGACTACACAACCGATAAAATTGAAAGCGTTGATAAAATATATACGGGTGTCAGGTTAATTGAAGATATTTCCGATGAAGCAATTGATCAATTGTATAGTAGTCAGGGTTTTATCGATCCCGGATTAACGGACATGATTGAAGCTCCTATATCAAATGAGAATTTTATTTTAAGGAATGGACAAAAATCCGGATTAGCAACATATTGTCCTAAAGATGAACATTTCGTGCGAGTAGACAAATTGAATGCATATGGAATTTCACCCCGCAATGCAGAGCAATCATTTTCCTTGAATGCGTTGATGAATCCGGAAATACACATCGTTTCTATGACTGGTAAAGCCGGGACCGGAAAAACATTGTTGGCGTTAGCATCCGCTTTAGAGCAAAGATCAGATTATCGACAAATTTATTTGGCTCGCCCCATTGTCCCATTGAGTAACAGGGACTTAGGTTTTTTACCGGGGGATATTCAATCGAAAATTGACCCATACATGAAACCGCTTTTCGATAACTTATCTTTTATAAAGCATCAATTTAGAAAGAAGGACAATCGGGCAAATAAAATTGATGAAATGATGGAAAATGATAAACTGGTTATTACACCGTTAGCATATATACGTGGACGTAGTTTTCAAAAAGTTTTCTTTATAGTTGATGAAGCTCAAAACTTAACACCTCATGAAATTAAAACCATTATCACCCGGGCCGGCGAAGGAACAAAATTTGTGTTTACAGGAGATATTAATCAAATTGATCACCCGTATCTTGATACTCTTTCCAATGGATTAAGCTATCTTATAAACAGGTTTACCGGACAACCGATGTATACCCATATCACGTTGCAGAAAGGCGAACGGTCTGCATTAGCAGAATTGGCAAGCGACCTTCTGTGAAATTATTAACTGATTCTTTTTGATCCATATTTTCATATTAACCTGCCTATTGATAGTCATAATAATTACCTAATCTCCAAGACTGGAAAAAAGATTGAAACGGATGACTTTTCGTAATTATTTAATAACAGACCGTGATTTGGCAATTCTTTACGTTTTACATAATTACGTTTTATATTTTATGAGTAAAAGAGTTAAAGATGTGCCTTAAAATAAGTCATTGTGAATCATGCGATTAATATTTTCCAGTGTAATATAATCTGCCAATAGTACCATGCAGTTACTTACCAGATTCTTTAATATCAAAAAAGGGGAAGGAAAACCCTTCCTGATTTTATTTATACATTTTTTCAGCTTTTCCGCTATGGGTATCACAGCTGGATCTGCAAGAGACGCCTTCTTTCTGACTTTATTTGAAAAAACCTATTTACCTCTCATGTATGTTGCCATTGCCGTTGTGATGGCAGGGGTCATTCCGCTCTATACGAAACTATCAAGAAATAGAAATATAACAAATGTGATCTTTGTTTCTGCTGTGATTTTTGGATTGAGCATGTTTCCCCTGATCCATTTTCTGTCCGGTTGGTTTATCCCCTTGTTATACATATGGATAGAATTAATTATCGTGTTAACCATTACCCAATTTTGGATTTTAGCAGGAGAAATTTTTAACCTTCGTCAGGCAAAACGATTATTCGGACTCATTAGCGGCAGTGGTGCCATCGCATCCATGGTCATTGGTTTCAGCATCCGACCATTTGTTCAAACCTTTGGTTCAGAAAAACTTTTATACGCCACCGCTTTTTTTCTTGGTATGATTGCAATCACATCCTTTTTTATAAAACCATTTCATGTTATTCTTCAATCCGGACCGGCAAAATCAGAAAACGTTAAAGAAAAAAATAAAAAGAAATTTGATCAATATTTAATAGCCATAATTGTACTGATTTCAGCAATGGCTATCGTTTCAAAATTTGTGGATTATCAATTTAAAATATCTGCTTCAAACGCTTACCCAACCCAGGATGAATTGGTCAATTTCTTCGGTCTGTTTTATGCATTAACCGGTGCGGCTGCTTTCATTGTACAATTTTTCCTCACTGGAAAAATATTATCGAAGTATGGTGTTTTGATTGGACTGCTCATCCTCCCTGCTGCTGTTTTTGCAGGATCTGTGGGGTTTTTAATGGTTCCGGTTCTCGTTGCGATTTTTATTCCAAAGTTTGCAGATCAGGTTTTCAAATTCACTATCAATAACGCTACTATACAATTGTTGTGGCTTCCAATTCCTCCTAAAACAAAAAAAGAAACAAAGCCAGTCATTGATGGAACAATCAAGGCGTTCATGGAAGGTATTGCCGGTCTGACAATATTTATCGCTGCCAGATGGATGTCTCTTCATTTATTAAGTATTGCTGTTTTGGTGATTGCAGCTGTATGGATATATTATACATTTCGGATAAAAAATGGTTATGTAAAAGCACTTCAAAAAGCGATCGAAAAACGGCACTTGAATTTCGAAGATCTCGAAATCAATGTAGCTGACAGCGTTATAGTGGAAACCATTGATAAAACATTGCATGCAGATGAAGAAGTCAAACAACTCTTTGCGTTGGAACTGATTGAAGGGATTCCTTTAACCCCTTGGGCTGAATCGCTTAATAAACTTTTCCAAGACAGCACTTTGGAGGTTCGTAAAGCAATATTAAGAATTTCAGCAGATAATTCGAAGGTCATTTCCGATGAAGAACTCCTTGAAGTATTAAAAATCCGAGACTTTGCTGAAATTGCTATGAATGTTTCCGGAAAACGTAATCTTTCTTCTGCAATCCCAATACTGGAAAAATATTTATCTGATTCTGATCCTGAACTGCAACTAATGGCAGCTGCTTCATTGCAATGTTTTAAATCAGTCAAAATTCCTGAAGCACGAAAATTGATACAGGAAAAAATGAGCAGTGACAATCCAAAAATCCAAGCAATGGCAATTCGGCTACTTGTAGATCAGGATAACATTCTTACACAAAATCTATTAAATGAATTTTTAGAAAGCCCTTCGGAAATGACCAGCAATGCCGCCCTTTTTGTTGCAGGAGAGCGAAAAAGCTCTGAACTTATTCCTGCAATTGTTTCCAATCTGGCAAACCCTAAGACTCTTCCTGTCGCCAGACAAACATTACAAACATTTTCTGACGAAATAGTCATTCCGGAATTATTAAAAACACTCGCAGGTAAACATATTGAGCCAGACTTATTACGCGGTATTATCATTATTCTTAAAGTATACAGATCTCCGGAAACCGTTGATGCTCTCATTGGTTTACTGCAACAGAATGAACACCGGGTGTTAGGTGTCACAATCGACACCTTGCTGAATCTGGCAAGACAAGAGCGTCTATCTGATGAGCAGACCGTCAGCCTTACCGGCGAAATTCATAAAATTTCCAGATATACCTATCAATTAATTGATTTCTTAAATGATGTTCACATAATCGATGATACCCATCTTCTCAATGAAGTCCTTCAACATGAGATATCAAAGCAAATACCCTATTTATTAAAACTGGGGATTATTGATCAACCATCGACACCCGTTGAATCTTATCTTCAGACCATCTATAAGCGCGATCAAACGCAAATGCCTTTTGTCCTGGAAGTGCTGGACAACATCTTTGAAGGGGATGAAAAAGAACTTATAACACCTGTCGTGGAAGGATTGCCCTTAACTGAATTAACCGAATTGGGTAAAAAACATTTTGACGAAATACCCATGGGGCTGGATAATCATTTATACCATATGATCTATGGAGAAAAAGATTGGTCATCGGCAGTTGCAATGGATTTTGTTTTAAAACATCAATTCAATAATGTATTGAAAAACCTCGATTGGAGTCAGATAACTCGCTCACGCACTCTAAATGAAATCGTAATAAATTATGATATTTCTGACGAGCTTGGAGAATATTTCAAAAAAAATAATGTGCATAAAGAGGAGTCTTTTATGTATTCAACATTGGAAAAAACCATCCTGTTAAAAACAGTAAACCTGTTTCAAACAATTCCCACGGAGGATCTGTCAAACGTGGCGCAAATTGCGGAAGAAGAGCATTTCCCGGCAAGGTCATCTCTTTTTAAAGAAGGCGATTACGGCGATTCACTTTATATCATCATGGATGGCGATATAAACATACACAAAGGAGACAGGCATATTGCTTTATTAAGCAAAGGTGCATGTTTAGGTGAAATGGCATTATTAGATCAGGAACCGCGTTCAGCAGATGCAACGACGGAAACCGAAGCGACACTTCTGAAAATAACCCAAGAAGATTTTTACGAAATTATGAGCAGTAATATGGAAATTATGCAGGGTATTGTGAAGTTACTGACCGGCCGTTTGCGGGATGCTATTAATTAGGAGAAAAAAGGTCTTCTACTTTTTCATTAATCTTTTCTTCGACTGTTTCATCTACTTTTTTTTTACTGATTTACTGAGTTCGCCTGCTTTTTCAGAAATCACTTCTTTGGCGGACTGCATATCTTTTTTAAAGCGATCGATAGTCACATCTTCACCGCTATACACAAGATAAGCAATATACATTATTAAAACAGCTGCCATAACCAACGCTAACTTGACCAGTTTGCGAACTACTCCAAAAAGAATGACCAATGCTAACACAACAGCCACTGCCAAATACACGGGATTATCTGTTAATGAATTAATAATTGTATCCATAGTTATTTATTTTGATATTTTAGTTTATTACGATTTACATGTGTAGTTGTTTTTTCCAGAACTGAAATCAACTCCATAATATACGGATCATCCGGCATGTCAAGTGTCAACGTTACTAATCTTGCGGAAGAAGAAACAATATTATTTTTTTCATCGAAGGTCAATTTAACAACACCCACATAATATCCTTCTTTACCGGCTTGGACAATTAAACAATTATTTTTCACATCACCGGAATCCAATTTGGATTGAGAATGGCTCCCCACAATCACATCGATTCCGTCCACATCGCTGGCGAGAACCATATCCTTATCATGCCCTTCATGCGTCAAGGCAACAACCACATCCGCTGAATCGGAATATTTATCTACAAATGAGCGTATGGTCTCCTTTGGATCAAGAAATGAATATTTTTCACGAATATCCTCGGGATAATATCTGAAAACATCCGAATGAATTGTGCCGACAACAGCTATTTTAAATTTACCGCGTTCAATGATAATATGGCCTGACAGGCCGTACTGTTCAAAATTTTCCAGATTAGAAGCCAAGACAGGGAAATTTAACTGATGAAAAAGATTTTTCATGTTTTCCCGGGATAACTCCTGATCCCCTGCCAGCACTGCATCGTACGGCAAGGTTGCATATGCTTCAATAATCAGGCTGTCTAAAATTGGTTTTTCGGTAACAGAAAAAAAATCTCCCGAATCTAAAACAATAGTATTAGGATATTTTAAAATGAAATTTTTAATAAAAACGGATCGCTTTTCAACGGCTCCATAGGGATGATCCGGACAATAACAATTTTCTAATGCCCCATTTGTATTATTCGTATGTAAAATATAAAGATCGTTGTCGTTTGTCCACGCAGTGGTATGAAAACAAACAGCTATAATGATCAAGGATTTAAAATATGTTCCCATGATTCCGGGTAAAAATTGACGTAAAAGCACGTAGGATTCAAGAGATTTTTTACTAAACTTATTCATGTTAAAGACAACTATCACTGCAATCATAATTGCTATTTTTCTCTTTTTCACCAGCGCGTATATCGCCTTAAAAATGGGAGCATTGCCATGGCCAATTATTTTTTCAATAATTGTATCGGCCGGGTTGCTGCGAATATTTGGAGACCTTTCACCGAATAAAGTCAATATAGCCCAGGCGGGAGGATCCATTGGCGGTTTGATGGCTGCCGCAGTTGTGTTTACACTCCCCGGAATGATTCTTGACAATCCCGATTCAATATCTCTGGGCTGGGTGGCACTTATAGCTGCTTGCGGTGCAGTCCTGGGTGTCGGGCTTTCCATACCACTTCGTGAAGAATATATTGTCAAACGCAATCTTGCCTTCCCGGCTGGTCGTGCCGGAGGTGAAATTATTAAAGCAGGCTTTAACCAGGATCACAGGTTCAGTCTCATGCTCATGTTTGGTGTTGCATCTGCATTATTTACCATAGGCCGGGAAGCATTCGGTTGGAATTTTATCAATCTTGGAATCGTGGGATCGCAACCGATACTTATTCTCATCATGCCCATGGTGATTGCTACAGGACTTATTTTAGGATCCGAAAATAGTTTTTCATGGGGGGCCGGCGGCATTCTCTCTGTGTTAGCCGGCGCGGTTTTCATTCACTTTTTGCCTGAAAGTGACATAACCCCAATAATCCAAAATTTTGGCATGGGGCTGGTTATTGGTTCCGGAATTGGTTATATCTTAATGCATGCAGGGTTACCGCTGCCGGCGAAATCGATTATTTTTCGTCATGAACCCTGGGTGTGGTTCATCGCTTTATTGAGTGGATTAATATTATTTTTTGTCGGAATTCCCATATTTGCTGTAGCACTTTGTTTAATACTGACATTTTTCACAGTGAACCTCGCCAGCCGCATGACAGGGCTGACGAATATCGATCCATTGGAACAATTTGGGTTGCTTTCTACACTGTTAATCACGTTTTTCTTTGGTATGGCCAATCTGGAATTGGCTCTGGAGCACAGGTATATAATCACATTTTTCATTGCAACCGCCACAGCCATTGCCGGTGACATTGGCCACGATTACAAATCTGCTCAAATTGTTCGTACTGATTACAAGCAAATTGTAAGGGTTGATATAATCGCCTGTATAGTTGTTGCCTTTCTTATTCCCGCTTTATTATGGCTCATTAAAAGCCCGGTAATCGCGGGGAAATTGTTCACCTCTGATTTTCCTGCGCCACAAGCCCAGATAATATCGGCCAATTTAAGAGGATTGCCCCATCCATCAATATTTATGGCTGGCCTTTTATCGGCGGTCCTCATTGAAGGATTCCGTTCAAAGGGGAAACTAACCGCTGTTCATTTAATGCCTTTAGGTATCGGTCTTTTTCTTGGATTTAATCTGGCATTTCTCATTGCTATTGGCGGTTTTATTGCCCTGCGCGTTCAGAAAAAAGGATCCGGACCTATGCTTACTGCTATCGTGATTTCAGCTGCAATTCTTGGCGGGGAAGGAACCATTGGTTTTTTACAATCAATGGTAACCGTATTTTCACCGGAAAGTTATTCTACTATTATGGGTATAACCGCACTGCTCCTGATAGCCCTGCTGGCCCGAAGTATCCGGGGACATTTTCAACAATCATGAGAATAATATTATTATTAATAACACTCATTTTTGCCCAATCAAAATACCCGGCAGATTCTGTGCTGACATCACCCAATGCATCAATATTTGAAAAAACAGCGATTTTACCCATTGCTGCATGGCAACGAATTTCTCATAATACAAATTTACTGAATTGCCAATTTTACCCCAGTTGCAGTCAATACGGAGCCATGTCCATCAAAGAAAACGGTATCATAAAAGGATTACCCATGACTGCTGACCGCATCGTTCGTTGTAATCCGTCGGCATATGTTAATCACATTCAAATGCGTGGGGAATTTCACAAGGGAGATTACCGATTGGTGGATCATCCTCAATCGGAGCGTAAAATATCTAATGCAAAATCACCGGTATTGGCAGGCCTTTTTTCAGCTCTTCTTCCGGGTGCAGGCCGTGTCTATGCCGGCCGATGGTTCGACGGATTTATGGGGTTTTTTATGGTATATCTCACAGCAGCGTCTGCCTATGAATCATCAAAAAGAGAGAGTTCTTTGAGTAAAGTATTTTCTTATTCCTTAGCAGGAATTTTCTACACGGGAGAAATTTACGGCGCATACAGATCAGCTAAATACTATCAACGCCAATAGTTGATAGAGATTATGATAAAAGTGTATTTTCGCCCACTTAATTATCGCCACCGTAGCTCAGCTGGTAGAGCAGCTCATTCGTAATGAGCGGGTCGGAGGTTCGAGTCCTCTCGGTGGCTCACTAATATAAACTCATTGTCGGGGTAATCAACGAGTCAGGGGTTCCCTGCCCGAATGATTCAATCAAGTGGGGAATTTATCTCTGTAGCTCTTTTTTATTGCATCGTAAATATAATAATGGTATTATTTGTATATCGTTTTACTATAGGAGTTATTATGCCGGATATATTAATTAAAAAATTATCAACTGAACTACACAGCAGATTAAAAGATGAAGCAAAAAAACATCATCGGAGTATGAATAAGGAAATTATTGCCATGCTGGAAGATGTACTTATGAATGGGGAATCCAGACCTGAATTACCGAAACCCCTCTATATTGCGGAACCCATTGATGATGATTTTATCAATAAAGCAAAAAGATCGGGACGGGAATGATTGTCGCTGACACAAATATTATCACCTATCTTATGATAAAAAGTAAATTTACAGATCAAGCGGAAAAAGTATTTAATAAAGATTCTGATTGGGTTGTACCAGGATTATGGAAACATGAGTTTTTAAATATTTTAACAACATTAGTCAATACAAAACGCGCTGAATTAAATATTGTAATTTTACACTACGAAAAAACAACCAAATTATTTTCCAGACTTGAAAAAGAACCGAATTTTAACAATGTTTTAACTATTTCAACTCGTCATAACATTAGTGCATACGATGCTCAATTTATTTCCCTGGCAATGGAATTGGATTTACCTCTAATTACACAAGATATGCGACTATTAGACAAATTTCCCGATATCGCTCAAACGATGGGTCAGTTTATTTCTTAATAATTCTAAACCTTCCGAAGGTTGAACATGATAAAACAATATATTTTAACATAACAAACATGACATAGAATTGAGTTGCCTTCGGAAGGTTCCTCGTTTGAAATAATTTTATCCCAAAAAAAACATTGAAATATATAATGTTTATGTGTTACACTACTACGTAACACTAATACACCATATTATGAATTTAGACTTCTCAAACAAAACACCTATTTATCTTCAAATCGCTGAAATGATTCGCGATGCTATTCTCTCTAGAGGCTTTGCTGAGGGTGAACCAATTCCATCTGTTAGACGGATGGCTGTGAATTACAATATCAATCATCAGACCATTTTAAAAGCAACTCAAATGCTCATAGAAGAGGGTCTCATTGAGAAAAAGCGGGGGCAGGGGATGTTTGTAAAAACCGGAGCGGTAAAGAAGCTGCGAAAAAGCGAAACCGGAATGTTTGTAGATAAAGAAATTCCCGCATTTGTCAGCCGGGCAAAATCGTTAGATATAAGTCAAACAGAAATTATTAAAAAAATCAAAGAACAATATGGAAAATAAATTGCCATGACGACAAAAAATAATTGTACAAAATATAAGTTAAGAATTCCATCCGCCAATTGGCAGAATGGAGGATTTGACTTATAAATTGTGCTTATTGAAATAACATCGTTCTTAACTCATATCCGCCAACCGGCTGATATTAAGTCAAGTCCGATTCATTCGAGGAACAATATGAATAGTTTAGTACAACTAAATAATGTGAGTAAACGATTTGGCTCCACAAAAGCATTGGACGGGATTACTCTGGACATTCCAAAGGGGCGTATTGTAGGGCTGGTTGGACCGAATGGTGCCGGCAAGACAACCATGCTTCTGGCATTAACCGGGTTAATTGATTACGAAGGTGAAATTTCAATCCTTGGCGTTGAACCCAAAAAAGATCGTCCAATGCTGATGAAAAAAACGGGTGTCATCCATGACATCGCCGTTTTACCGCCATGGATGACCGTGAAACAGGTGCTCACTTTCCAGGAAAATATCCATCCCGGTTTTCATCGTGAACGTTGTGAGATTATTTTGAAATCCACGGAAATCACCCTTAACAAAAAAGTGAAACATTTGTCAAAGGGAATGAAAACACAGCTTCACCTGGCGGTTGTATTAACCACAGACACGCAACTGCTTATTTTAGATGAACCTACTCACGGGTTGGACATTTTATTTCGCAGGCGGTTGTACTCATCTGTATTGGAAGATTATTTCGATGAAACTAAATCCGTCCTAATATCCACCCACCAAGTGGAGGAAGTGGAGCATATTCTCACTGATGTTATTTTTATCAATCACGGAAAAATCATACTTTATGAATCCATGGAAAAACTGAACGAAAGATTTATTTTATTAACCGTGGCTGATTCGGAAGCAGAAAATGTGCGTAAAATGAATCCGCTGACGGAGAATTCTCACCTTGGGAGAAAAGTCTTTCTACTTGAAAAACCGGACAGAGAAAAAATAGAAGGTTTGGGCAAAGTAACCACTCCATCCATTGTAGATATTTTTATGGCAATCATGGGAGGTGCAAAATGATACAACTCATTGCATTGATCGAAAGAGAATGGTGGGAATGGAAACGGGTGATTCTTTGGACGGTGGGAGTTTTCACTTTCTTATTGTTGCTTTCACTGATTCCAATGAACCGCATGTCCAACAAATTTGAATCCTGGGCTGAAGATGAAAAACTTTGGATTGATAATGAAATGTCACCTTCTCTCAAATTCGATAGTGATGAATTAACAGAAGAAGAGATAGATCGTATTAAAATATCATTATCAGCTAAAGGAATCGATATAACCGATAAAGGTGCTGAGTCTCTTGATTCGCTAATCGCTCGAAGTAAACAAACAACGAAAGATAAATTATCTGAATCACCTTTAGCCGTCATTAAGCCTTACAGTTACGGAATTTTAGCCGGATTTTCTTTGATTCAATTTTTCGTATTGTTTATTGCTCTTTTTTACTTTTCCGATTCATTATTCAAGGAACGCTCCAATTACAGCACACTGTTTTTCCGGAGCCAACCGGTGAACGACCATCTGATTTTACTATCCAAATTGAAAGCAGGTGGAATAGGAATTATTGGCCTCACCATCACCATGCTGATCATTTTGCTGGTGTATTCACGCCTCGCCATTTTGACCGTCAGCGGAGATATTTGGGACATCATTTCCGGACCGCTTAACCAGATAAACATATTTCAACTTTTTGGAGATTTGATTCTAATTCAAATCGTATCACTGTTATGGTTAAGTCCGTTGATCTTATTCATGATGCTTGTGTCGACAACTGTGAAAAACCGCCCGCTGATTGTGGGTATCGGGACCCCGTTATTGCTGGCGATCACTTTGCAGATTATTTTTGGTGAAAATGCATTTGTTACGCAGATTGGAGATATTTTCGGCGCAATAGCAGAAATGATTACAAGCCAAAATTTAATCAGTGAAATGAACGTTGTTCCTGCCGGCGGTGTAGATTTATTTGGTTCCTTCTGGAATTATTTATTTTCAGTGCGGACGCTGGTTTCGTTGTTAGTAAGTGGATTGTTTTACGGTGCTACCTGGACCATGTACCGGAAAAATATTTCAACGAATTGATTTTTAATAGCCGCAAAAGGCACAAGATGCGGAAAATAAAAACGAACTTTGTGGAAGTTTCCACCGGAAGTCGGACAAGCATCACTTCCCAAAGATAAGTTTTCAACCATGAAAAAACTTCTTATTTATTTCATACTATTCAGTGAACTTGTATTTTCTCGATCCCCCGAATTAAAACAAGTCATTATTGAGATTGAAACCTCAATGAATATTCCCATTGTTGGTAAAATTGAAATAATCAATACATTTACCGCTGCTGAAGGTTATTTTCATCAATACGAAGAAATCAAATACAAAAACTTTTTCACTCGCCTGTTAATAAAATTTGGAATTCCATCAAGTAAGGGTACCATTTATAAACTTAAAGCAAAAGAGAAAATCACTTATACCGAGGATGAATATTCTATAATGCCCTTTCATGAAATACAAGACACTGTCAAATCAGAAAATAATGTTTTGTCTGTCCAATCAAATACTGATGATAAAGAAAAGAAAAAACCCAATATACGTTTTTCTACATCAGAAGAGTTGGAAGAAGTGAATGGTTTTATGACAAAAAGGAAGACAATTGAAATCATGGATGATAATGAAAAACCGGTGCTTATAATAGAATCATGGATAGTGGATGAGATACTGGAAGTAGAATTTATTAATGCAGTCTATCAATCCATGTTTGAAGCAATTGGGTTTGATACTCCGGCACCACTTTCTAATGAAACGCTATATCATTTACTAATTATGGAAGTTATTAAAGAAAATGAATTAGAACAGGATTTGGGTTATCCCGTGAAAATGGTCGTGCAAATAGTAGATAACGAAGACAATGTAAACTTTGTAAATCAAATAAAGTCCATTAAGACTGTTCAGTTTAACGTCCATGATTTTAAAGTGCCCGATGGATTAACCTGGAAAAAATTTTAAACCACCTTCGGAAGGTTTATAGGATATATTAAATATTATATATTTCATTATTATACCATTATTGGTATATTATGATAATGAAATACGAAACATTAATTCAACAATTCGCCGACCGACAATGGATTGAAACGCCGGATGTCGCAGTTTGGTTTGACGAACCGCTGCGTCAAATTCAGGTCCGGCTCTCTCGCTGGGTTCAACAAGGGAAATTAATTCAACTACGGAAAGGTAAATATTTATTACCGGAAATTTATCGCCGACAAAATGTTTCTGAATATTGGATTTCAAACCAACTGTATTCTCCATCCTATATCAGTCTGGAAACCGCTCTGGAATACTATGGTCTCATTCCGGAAGCGGTTACCGGTATTCAAAACATCACGACGCGAACAACAAAAAAATGGAAAACTTCATTAGGCATGTTTCGGTATTACCACAT
>CAJVYU010000068.1 GCA_913009735.1 uncultured Fidelibacterota bacterium | reverse complement strand
GCCAATGTTTTGACTATCAACGTTTTAGCTAAACCCGGGACACCCTCTAATAAAATATGTCCATTCGCCAATAATCCAATTAAAATTCGATTGATTAAGTCTTCCTGACCCACAATCACTTGGCCAAGAGCTTTTTTTAAATCATCAACAAATCCAGATTCACGCGCAATCCGCTCATTTATTTCAGTTAGACTGAAGTCACTCATTTTTCAATTGATCGATTAGGAAGAGATGTGCTTTAAAACGGGGATTTCGTTTATATCTTTCCCCAAATTCTCCATTTCAAACTGGACAGATGGGGCAAGTTCATGGTTTGGGAAATTCTCAAGGAATATCTCATAAGTCAATTTTGCTTTATCTAGATCCTGGATTTCTCCGAACTGGGGATTTGCATAAATATAACCAATCATAAACTGCGCTTTAGGAGCATCTGCAGATTCTTTATAATTTTCTACTACTAAACTGTACGCAGTTACAGCAGCTTCAAAGTCCCGCAAATCATTCATATAAATATCCCCAATAAGATATTGTGCTTTCGGAGCTAATGAATGATCCGGGTAACGGTTTATCACATTTTCAAGATTTTCTAAAGAAGATTTAATATTTTTAGCGTTTCGATCCAACTCTGATTGAGTATAATATTCTTCAGCGGTCTTTGTACCTTCACAACTGATCAGCATAAAACCAAAGATTGTAAGAATCAGTAGAAATTGTTTCATTTTCCTTGTTAACCTCATTTTTTAACGTCGAATTTACATATGCAACAATATTCAACAATACGTAACTGAAGGCTTTATACTCATAATTAAAACATGAGTTCCCTAAAAAGCATACAGAACATCTAATAAGACTTCCCATTTTTTTGGATCATCAATCTGATAAGCATATTCCAGTCGCATGGGGCCAAATGGCGAACTATAGGTAATGCCTGCTCCTGCATCCCATAGCAAATTTTTCAAATTGACTCGTTGATTATAATTCCACAACTGGCCTCCGTCAACAAAAATTTCACCACCAATCGGACCCATTATTGGAAATCTTAATTCTCCATTCGTTAAAAATCGTATTTCTTTACCATTACGAAATATATTTGACACACTTTGTGTTTTAGGAAATTGCAATGCTTTCCATCCCCGTAATGTTTTTGTTCCACCCAGATAGAATTTTTCGAATAACACTTCTTCAAACTGGTTATATTCCTTTTTCCAGTTGAATATCATACCATATTTTATTCTTCCTGCAAATACTGTTTTTCTTGGGAATGGTAAAAATAAATGAACACCTGCATCTACTTTCTGATATTCCCTGTTTCCACCCAACGGACCGCCTACACTAAAAATATCACCGGTAAAGACGACACCCCTCGTTGGATATACAGGATGGTCGGTATAATCCAACTTTGTTTTTAGAGATATCATCCTTTGTTCAACATCTTTACTGCCACCGTCTTGTTGATTGAATTTTTCCCATCGCATTCCAAATTCAATAAACGATGTCTCTGATAAGCGATTAATTGTTGACCAATTAAAACCATACCTCTGAATGGAAGGTTTATCACTTGCGCCATATTTTTTATAAACTTCGTACAATGATTGGACTTTCGTCGGGAAGCGAACTTCCATAAACCATTGGTTTTCCAAATTCACATTGATACTAAAACGCGGATAACGCAACCCTTCTTCTGTGGGAATTTCCATAGATGTTTTTGTCGACAATCGAATAGTGGATCCAAATAAACTTCTATTCTTCCATTGGAGAAAAGCACCCGGTCCTGATAAGGTAAGTCCACCAAATTCGATTGGGACAAATCCGCCTTCAGACGAAATCTCCCTTTTGGGGAAATATCGAACCTCAACTACCAAATTAACCAATGAATCGCTTTGCATATATCTTACAGGATAAATATTTGCAAAGGAATATTGACCTGTTTCGAGCAATTGTCGCTGTGATTTTTGAATGTCATCCAGATCATATAAATCGTTTTTTGAAATAGTCAATTCTCTCTTTATATATAAATATTGAGATGAATCCGCTCCTTCAATATATGTATTCTGTACATATACATCCGGCCCTTCGATAATATTGATAGTTATATAAGCAGAATCTGTAATGGTTTTTTCAATTTTTATTCCAGCAAATAATTTCCCAAGACGATGATATTTTTCTTCAATTAAAATTACATTTGACTTTAGGGCAATTGGGTTGAGTGGTTTATTTATTTTCAGCTTTAGAAAATTCAGGATCGTTTTATCAGGAATAAGATTGTTTCCGTTAATGTCTATTCTGTTGACAAAACTTCGTTTTCCTTCAAAAATAATGAAATAAATATCTGCTTGATTTAAAGTGATAAAAAATGAATCACGAACAGATGTATTTAAAAAACCTTGTGATTGGTAATAATTTTTAATTGTTAACGCATCGAGTTTAAGAATACGCCGATCAAATTCTGTTTTTGAAAATAGAAATGATCTTTTCAGGTTAATATTTTTTTCAAGTTCCTTATCACGTATAGACTTATTTCCTAAAAAGGTAACATTATTAACAAACACTTGCTTATCGGTTTGTGCAAGAAGCATCCCCATGAAAAGGATGGATAATCCCCATCGTCTATGATTTAGCATTATAATAGAATTTTAGTACGAGTATCGCAGGCGGTATTTTACGTGCATATTACCCGTTTCATCAACATTTCCTACAATGGACATATAACGATTTATTCGAAGTTCAACACCGATTTTATTTGTGGTGGGATTTGATAGGGAAAATGATCGTTTATAAGAATAATTAAGAGATACGTTATCAGATATTTGTCTCTCTGCACTAATTTCAAAATCCTGGGAATTATTCGGATCCAGAAGTCCGGCTGTACCGGAAATGCTGATATTGTCAAGGATCCCCGCTTCCCCAAGACCGGTAACTTGTAAGAAATTCCTCTCTAATTGTCGCTCTAAATATGCACTTAATAGGTTTTTACCCAACCCCTCAGCAGATATCTGCTGATCCTCGAATCGAGACCCAATGGTCAATAGTTCTATAATATCACTTTCAGAAAAACCACTGGATGATTCTAAACCAATTTGCAGATTGTCCCACGGTCCGGTCAATTTAATAGTAATATATTCAACGGATATTTTCGTTTTTATTTTTGTAAAAGCTTCAATTTCCACATAAGGATTAAATCCTTGTTTGTTAAATGCTAAATATCCTTCTGTAATTGTAAAAACATTTTGATAGAAATAAAATTTTCCTCCCCGTACAAATAATTCCCCTCCATAATCCGTATCACGTTCTCCCAATTTTGTCATACTTAACTCTCCCGATAAATGAGCATCAATTTGAGAATTACGTAAAGCAAAGTTACCTGTAATCGGAAAATTCAATAGATAATTTATTTGAATACTACTTTCACCATCAACCGATGATACTTCAGAACCTTGTGTAAATTCCTGGTACATAACAGCATCGACAGGTTCAATCTCTCCGGAAATTACAATTGTATCTCTGCCGGTCAATGAAAGGTCTAAATTACATATTCCTTCCATATCACCTAATAAAGTCCTGAAATGAAGTTCATTCCCTTTAATATTTAAACGATAGTAAGGTTTAAAGAAACGGCTCATATCCATTGAACCGGTTACAGCAATATTAGACTTTTTATTTTGTTTAGGATCCTTCACCAAAGTCCCGGATAACGATGTCCATAAAAATTGATTATTCACTAAGTTTGCATGACCATCAACATTCCTGATTGGATCATCCAGCTGGACTAAATAAATAGTAGCGTTTTTGCTGGTTATGAAACCATTCCTAACCAATCTATCAATGGGACCGCTTAATTCTAATTCCATATCGAATTCACCCGTGATAGAATCAATTGTCGATATATAGGTTGAGAGAAATTCCAAGTTTTTTGTTGTACCATTCACGATCAACCAAAGTGAATCATTTTTAAAATATTTTCCAAAATTTTCAGAAGATAAATTGTAATCGATTGGTAAATACGCTGAACCAAATAACTCTGAACCAAGATATTCTGACGAAAATTTATTTAAATATAATCTTTTACCGTCGAACAACCCTTCGGATTCAACTTTACCTAATTGCAGTCGATCCCATTTTGCATCGTCAATGACTATATCATAATCAAATATGGTTTTTTGGGGATTTCCTCCCAGATGAAATCCACCGGAGATCTTTCCATCCATGAAAAATTCGGACTTGCTGAATTGCGTTAATAGGGACAAATCCAAATCATCAAATATCATAGAAAAATCAAATTCCCTTTTTCCTTCTTCTATTTTTCCAATCGGAATATATCCTGATACTGTTACAACTTCTTTACCATCAGTGACCATAGTAATTTCATCTACATTTAATGTTGATTTATAAATCGATCCCGAAATGGCCAATTCAGAAAACTTCTGTCTTGCTATAATTCCATTTTTTAATGTTAAATCCAGTTTTACTTCAGGATAGTTATCAACATCCATGATGGAAATATCGCCAAAGCTCATTCCAGAGACATGATAACGCACATCATCGGTAAAAAGCTTCATAATGTCTGCATTAATATTCGATAAATGAATTTGACCGCTTATCTCGTCTTCAATCACTATTTGCCCGGTTACAATACCATCATCTACATGTAACTCAAAAGGATAGAATTCGATCTTATTTGGTTCATATTTAACTGAAAATGGCTTTGCATTAATAAAATAGTGGTTTTCATAGGCAACTTGCATGCGATCAATCGATAGAATACTATCCGGTGATAAAATACCGGAAATCTGTAGATAATTTTCTCCCTGGTTGAATTCGGCGCTTTGGAATTCAATACCATTCGGAGAAAAGGCAATATCAACCAGTCCATAATCAAATCCATAATTCTTCCATGAACCTTTTCCGATCTTTCCGCTAAAAAACCCATCTCCTCCCTTGTCTGTTGGTGTCCAGTTAGCATTTAAAGTAATATCCTCTAGAAACATTTCTTTATACGCCAAATTCCTGCAATCCAGCTCTGCTTTAATCATTGGGTTTTTTAAAGAACCAGATACTCTTAAATCCCCTGTGGCAACACCGCTCTTTAATGAATCTGACCAGAAATTATTAATTAGAAAAACATTTGCTTCATTTAGTTTCAAGTCTAGATCTATTTCTTCTTTATTCAAATCTACAAACCCTTTAACATTAACAAAACTCGGCCCCACACCTATGTTTAATGGATTATCAAATGATATCACATTATCATTGTAGAAAAATGAACCGGAAATTGAAATATCCCTGTCTTTATACAGTTCTGATTCATTGATTTCCAGCGTCATGGAGATATCACTAATATTTCTATTTTTTACAGTCCCTTCGAGCATAATTGTACCATTGACATTTGTTTTTTGCTGGTCCTTAATCCATTTACTTAAATCAAATTGTGTTAATAAGATATTTCCGCTTAATCGGCCATTATCTTCATAAATACCTGTGAAAGTTAATGTTGATTCTTCACTTTCAAGCCCTAACCTGTTTAAACTATAATAATTTTCATGACGAGTTAGAGACAACTCTCCTTTCATTAATAAACCTAATGGATTTTTCAGAGTTAACTCACCTTGAAATCGCTTAAGGTCTGATTCAAAATGCAAAAATGTTTCCAAAGATGAAAATTTTGGTTTCAATGGTAAAAGTTCGAATAGATGTTCCGGAAATTCATAGCGGTCGAAATGGATATCTCCTTTCAGATCTGGCACAACCGTCCAATCGTAATAAATTTCACCATTGAATGGCAACCCGTTAATAACACCATTGGCAGGAGCAAATTCAGCACTTGTCTTAAATACGCTAAGGGATGTATTTCTTAATAATACATAGCCAACAGTATCATTAAGAGATGCGGAAAATTCCTTAATATAAAATTCCTTGTTTGTTGGATTGATCATCAACCTGCTATCGAGATTGATATCAATAATTGATGTATCTTTTTGGAGTGGAATTTCTACAAAACCATTCAATTTTATATCTTCGATTAAAAAGTTAAAATCCGTCGGTACATTAAGAAACGTTGTATCGTTTTCTTCTTTTGATAGCATTTTATCCACTTTAAAAACAGGATGGACTTCCATATCTTCCACATGTAAAAATGAAAATGTTGGATTACTGAAAATAGTTTTGAAATAATTCATTCTTACTTTGAACTTTCCGAAAACGATCTCCGAACCGTTCTTATTTGTCACTTTCATTCCACTTCCTGTAACTGTACTTAATAGGTTACCGCTCAATTCCGGTAAAACTATTTGCCATTCAGAATTTTCTTTCAGCTTATTATTTACATATGTTTCAATCCGACTACGCCATGATGAAGCTTGCAATAATATATTTATTGCAATGATCATAATGAAGATCAGGCTGATTAAAATGGTTTTTATATGTCTCATTTTGTTTTGAATGCAGTACCCGTCAATACGAATATACGTGAGTCCGGTTCCAAAAACAAAAAAAGCGTTCCATTGGAACGCTTTTTTCTTACTTAATTTTTGAAGTCAATTAATCAACAACTTCAAAGTCAGCATCTTCAATTTCGCTTTCTTCTTTTTTTGTCTTTCCATCACCACTTGGAGGTGTTTCAGCATTTGGTTGTTCGGCTTCTTTGCTGGTTTCATACATTTTCGATGCCACTTTATTCCATTCAGCATTTAGAGAATCCATGGCAGATTTTATATCATCTTTATTCGAACCAGAATTTGCTGCTTTCAGTTTTTCAACAGAATCCGTCAGGATCTTTTTCTCATTTTCATCCAATTTCTCACCAAACTCCTCAATATTTTTCTCAGTTTGATAAACTAATTGTTCTCCCTGGTTGTGGATGTCTACCATTTCCCGTTTATCTTTGTCTTCAGATTCATGCCTTTTGGCATCGTTAACCATTTTCTCAATCTCATTTTCACTCAAACCGCTGGTCGCTTCAATGCGAATGCTTTGTTCTTTACCTGTGGCTTTATCTTTTGCGCTTACATTTAGAATTCCATTTGCATCTATATCAAAGGTGACTTCGATCTGAGGCACGCCCCTTGGTGCAGGAGGTATACCGTCTAAATGAAAACGACCGATGGTTTTATTATCAATCGCCATCTCGCGCTCTCCCTGCAGAACGTGAATTTCAACTGTGGTTTGATTATCAGCTGCTGTACTGAATACCTGTGACTTTCGCGTAGGAATAGTTGTGTTCCGTTCGATCAATTTCGTCGAAACACTCCCCAGGGTTTCGATACCCAGCGAAAGAGGTGTAACATCTAAAAGAAGGATATCATCAACATCCCCGGAAAGCACACCGCCCTGTATGGCGGCGCCCAAAGCAACCACTTCATCAGGATTCACACTTCTGTTAGGTTCTTTACCAAAGATTTCTTTCACTTTTTCCTGGATTTTCGGAATTCTTGTTGAACCACCAACCAAGATAACTTCATCGATTTCTGAAGCAGACAGACCAGCATCCTTAATGGCTTTTTTACAAGGTGCAATAGTTCGTTCAACTAAATCTGAAACCAATTCTTCAAATTTTGCACGAGAAAGTGTCAAGTTAAGGTGTTTTGGTCCAGACGCATCTGCAGTGATAAACGGTAAATTAATATCCGTTTGTTTTGAGCTGGATAATTCCTTCTTTGCGCTTTCTGCAGCTTCTTTCAATCGCTGCAATGCCATTGGGTCCTTCCGCAGGTTTATACCATCGCTTTTGTTGAACTCATCGGCAATCCAATTGATGACTTTTTGATCAAAATCATCACCACCAAGGTGTGTATCACCATTCGTCGATTTCACTTCGAAGACACCGTCACCTAATTCCAGAACGGAAATGTCAAACGTACCACCACCCAAATCAAACACAGCAATCTTTTCATCTTTTTTCTTATCAAGACCATATGCAAGGGCGGCAGCTGTCGGCTCATTGATAATACGACGAACATTCAACCCGGCAATTTTACCAGCGTCTTTTGTGGCCTGACGTTGAGAATCATTAAAATATGCAGGAACGGTGACAACCGCATCCGTGACTGTTGTACCCAGGTGTTCTTCTGCCATTTGTTTCAGTTTTTGCAAAACCATAGCACTGATCTCAGGTGGAGTATATTCTTTGTTATCCACCTTTACAGTTACTTGACCCCCTCTTTTCTTCACGACGGGGTAGGGTACTTCTGAGATTTCTGAACCAACTTCATCATACATACGACCCATAAACCGTTTGATTGAAAATATCGTTTTTTGGGGATTTGTAACCGCTTGTCGTTTTGCCGGTTGACCTACCAGACGCTCGTTATTTTTTGTAAATGCAACGACAGAAGGTGTTGTTCTGCCACCTTCCGGATTATTAATAATGGAGGGCTCTCCACCTTCCAACACTGCGACACAGGAATTGGTTGTTCCTAAGTCGATACCAATAATTTTACTCATAATTTTATTCCTTTTTTATGTATTATATAATTTTTCTTAAATATTACAACTATTATACCATATTGAGATATAAACCCATATGACAGTAATTTTTATTTATATTAACCTATATGACAGAAACTATGAGGATTTGGCTTCTTTTATTGTGTCGTCGGAAGATATTACTTTTTTTGATTTTGATTTTGAAGGAATCGCTTTCGTAAATATAAATGAATTATTTTTGACAGTAATTTTAATGGTATCCCCCTCAGCAAATGTTTCATCCAAGAGCATTTCTGAAATAGGATCTTCAAAATTATTTTGAATCTCGCGACGTAAGTGACGAGCACCGAATTCAGGTTTAAATCCCTTTTTTAACAGCAATTTTTTTGCTGTTTTCGTTAAACTAATTTTTATGTTTTTACGTGCCAGATTTGTACGTAAATCATCTAACTGTAAATGAATGATATCCAAAATATGTTTTTCATATAATGGGTGAAATACAATTGTTTCGTCAATCCTATTAATAAACTCAGGACTAAATGTATCTTTCACAGTATCCAAAAGTTTACTGCGCATTTTTTCGTAAGACTTCTCACCGGATTGATCCACAAACCCCAGAGAACTGCCTTTCATAATTTCTTTTGTTCCAATATTTGACGTCATAATGATGATTGTATTTTTAAAATCAACTTTCCTGCTCATATTATCAGTTAACACACCTTCATCAAATAACTGAAGTAATAAATTAAATACATCCGGATGTGCTTTTTCGATTTCATCAAATAAAACAACTGAATAGGGTCTGCGGCGTACTTTTTCAGTCAGTTCCCCACCTTCTTCATATCCTACATAGCCGGGAGGTGCACCGATTAATCTGGAAATTGAAAATCGTTCACCGAATTCTGACATATCAATTTTTATTATTGAACCTGTATTGCTGAATAAATAATTTGCTAATACTTTTGCTAATTCAGTTTTTCCGACACCTGTTGGTCCTAAAAATAAAAATACACCAATCGGTCGTTTTGGATTTTTTAAACCTGCCCGAGCTCGTTGAATAGACTTTGAGATACTTGCAATAGCCTCTTTTTGACCAATGATATATTTCTGCAAATTATCTTTCATTTTCAGAAGTTTTTTCGTTTCAGACTCTGCCACTTTATTGACCGGGATACCTGATACCAGAGAAACAACGTCAGCAATGATTTCTTCGGTAATAATTTCAGGACTGGACTGCTCTTCATCCTGCCATCTTTGTAGAGCGATAGATAATTGTTTCAACGATTTTTGTTCTTTATCCCGGTAATGTGCTGCTTGTTCAAATTTTTGTTCTGAAACAACTTCTTCCTTACGAATTCGTATTTGATCAATTTCCTTTTCCAGGTTTAAAATATTTTGTGGTACAATTATATTAAGTAAGTGAGACCTGGATCCGGCTTCATCCATAATATCGATTGCTTTATCGGGTAAATATTTATCCGTGATATAACGGTCGGATAAATAAACACATGCACGAATGGCGTTATCATCGTAACGGACATTGTGATGTTTTTCGTATGTTGTTTTCAGTCCATTTAAAATCTGTATTGTTTCTTCCTGACTGGGAGGATTAACCGTAATCTTTTGAAACCGTCTTTCCAGTGCACCATCTTTTTCTATATATTTACGAAATTCATCCAATGTTGTGGCACCAATGCAATGAATATCTCCCCGCGCTAATGCCGGTTTAAACATATTCGATGCATCCAATGAACCGGAGGCTCCCCCTGCGCCAACGATCGTATGTAATTCATCAATAAATAAAATAAGGTTGTCCGAATTTTCTAATTCAACCATAATCGTCTTCATCCGCTCTTCAAATTGCCCTCTGTATTTTGTTCCGGCAACAATAGAAGCAAGGTCTAAAGATAAAATTCGTTTATTGTGTAATAACCTTGGAACAGATTTTTCGATAATCCGCTGAGCCAACCCTTCGATGATGGCTGTTTTACCTACACCGGGTTCGCCGATCAAAACCGGATTATTTTTCTTTCTACGGGATAATATTTGAGCCACACGGTTAATCTCATCCTGACGACCGATTACAGGGTCCAATTTCGCCTTTCTCGCCAAACCGGTTATATCACGTGAAAAATGATCCAAGGCGGGTGTTTTAGATTTTTTACTGCTGCGTTCTTTTTGAATCATAGGTACATCGTTATCCATTTCATCGTCATCATCTGAATCATCCATTAATAATTCCATCACTCCGTCAAAGTCAATATTATAAGAATTCAACACCTCAAGTGCAATCCCTTCTGTCTCTTTGATCATGGCCAAAAGCAAATGTTCATCATCCGCAACTGATGCACCCATGGCAGCAGCTTCATTATATGCATTGCGCAAAATACGTTCAGCTCGCCGCGTTAGCGGAAGATGACCCAGGGTCATGGTGCCGCCTGATGACTTAATCATGTCTTCTATCATCGTTCGGATATCATCTATATCACAATCATAAATATCCAAGATCTTGAGGCTCAAACCTGAATCCAACCGAATCAAGCCCAGTAACAAGTGTTCAGAACCTACATAACTATGACCAAGGCGGACGGCTTCCTCCTTGGCATTTTTCATGATTAATTGTACTCGCTTGGAAAAATTCTCTTTCATCTCTGGTCTAAATTAAGAAGGGATTAATCGTTTTCAAATACTATCGGTTAGTGATAATGTTTCATTTTCTAAAATAAATCTTCGATTACCAATTTTTGCCACATCCGGATTATGCGTTGTAATCACAAATGCCTGATCAAAATCTTTGTTAATCTTGTTAAATAAACTTAATAATCTGTCTGCATTCCCAACATCCAAATTCCCGGTAGGTTCATCAGCCAGAACCACATTTGGTTTTCGGATGATCGCTCTTAATACAGCCACTCGGAGTCTTTCACCTCCGGAAAGCTGTGTTGGATAATGGTCTTTTCTGTCACTCATTCCGACGTATTCAAATAATTCTCTTGCCCGTTCCATTACCGCTTTTTCATCTCCGGCAATCAGACTGGGCATTAAGACATTTTCCATTGCCGTGAATTCAGGTAATAAATGATGGAACTGGAATACAAAGCCCAAATGATTATTGCGCAGAGATGATAAATCTTCCTCTTTTAATTTATCAACATTCTGACCACATATTTCTATGGTACCACTGTCAGGCTTTTCCAGTGTACCTAAAATATTTAACAACGTGGTTTTCCCCGCGCCGGATTGGCCCATAATGGTAACTATTTCACCCCGTTCCAATTGCAAATCAATATCTCTCAAAACATGGAGCACTTTCGATCCGTTATGGTAGGATTTATTTATTGCTAAGGCATTTAAAATCATTTTTCCAGATAGACTGCTTCTTTTGGGTTAATCTTTAAAGCACGGTTCGATGCGATTGCTGAAGATAAAAAAATTAAGATAAATGAAATAAATATAACAGCAAGAAGATCAACCGGTTTTAAAACCATCGGTAATTTATCAATAAAATAGATATCTTCCGGCAAAGGAAATAATCCAAATTGATTTTGCGCAATCACCAGTCCGGAACTCAATACTATACCCACTATGGCGCCGATACCGCCAATCATAAGTCCTTGGAATAGGATAATTCCCTGAACCTTTCGTGCAGTGGTTCCCAATGTTCGCAGAATTCCTATTTCGCGAATTTTCTGATACGTAATCAACACCAGTGTAGACATAAGATTAAAACATGCTACCAGAACGATCAGGCTCAATACTGCCATAGTCCCTAATCGTTCCATTCGCATGGCGCTGAACAAACCGGAATGAAGGTCAGCCCAACTCTTAATCGAAATTCCACCTGGAAGCTTTTTACGATAATACCTTTTCAGTGATTCAGCTTGTTTTGATTCGTTTAATCGGACATCAATGCCATCAATACCTATTTTTCTGGAAAATAACCTTTCGCCTAAAACCATAGGTATAAATACGATCCGATCATCAACATCCAAAACTTCAGCTCTAAAAATTCCAGCGATTTTTCCTGAATAACGCCGTGGCAGACCTATTTGACCACTATAATCAACCGGGCTCATAAATTGGACATCATCACCAACCCCCACATTCAAACGTTGTGCTAAAACCTGTCCAATATAGATTGATTGTTCGTTTCCTTTTTTATTTTCATCCATTTTTATATTATAAAATTCAGAAAATCGATCCACTTCAATCGCTTTCAAGGTGACCAGGCGTTGCTCCTGTTTGCCGGTTGAAATTAATCCTTTCCGTTCCCGGTAAGGCATTGCATCCACTGTAAACTGGTCTCTCTTAATTTCATTCAACATAGACATTAAATCTATATCGTCCTCTATAGCTGTTATTCTCAAGTCTCCTTCAAATCCTACAACCCGGCTGGTAACCCGTTCCTCAAACCCATTTAAAACAGAAAGTGATACGATCAGCGCAAAGGTGCCGGCAGCCAGACCCACAATGCAAATCCATCCTGTCAATCGGCTGGGGCCGGCACCTTTGCCGCCCAGCATGAATCGCCGCGCTATGGTAAAAGCAAACTTCATTCATATCTCAATGCTATTGCCGGTTCAACCATTGCTGCCCGGTGAGTTGGCCACAGTGCTGCAAGAATAGAAAAAATTAATCCACACAAAACGATTATACCTATCATAGACCAATCGAGCAGCACAGGCACATAACGCATAAAGTATATCTCTTCTGAAATGGATAATGGTTTAAAATTAATCTGGATGGCTGCTAATACTAACGCCAGCGCCAATCCGAGCAATGAGCCTATAGACCCAATCAATACACCTTTAATAAGAAAAATGCGGCGAATGGTTTTCTTATTCATACCCATAGATTTCAGCGTGCCGATGGTTCGTATTTTTTCAAGAACGATCATGAATAATGCAGACACAATATTTACAATTCCCACCAAGGCTATCATGCCAAAAATAATCAAGATCGGCCACTTTTGTAAATTAAGCCAGTTAAACAATGTCCTATGTTTTTCTTTCCATGTTAATGAGTAATACGGATAACCCAACGTTTCCTCAATCTTTTCTGAAATAATCGCAGCTTCTTTCCCGTTCTCTAATGAAATCGAATAACCTGAAATTTTATTTCCATATTGAAATAGTTCCTGGGCATCGCCCAAGGATAGATAAACAACCGATTGATCATATTCCTGTAACCCGGATTTGTAGATACCTCCAATCGTCACCTGTTTCAAACGCTGACCGGAAGATATGGTCATCATGGATTTCATATCCACTAATACCAGTTTATCCTCAACATCTACTTTTAAAATATGAGCGAGTGCCTGCCCAATCACGGCTCTTCCTTTTTCCAGCTTGGGCGATCCTTTGCGCATCATTTTGGTAATACTGTTAGGTAAATTATTACCGTCAAAACCTTCAATAAGAATTCCCTCCGCCCTTTGACCTTTTCGCACCATGGCTGCTTCCTGGATATAGGCTAACGATGAATAAGATGTGGTTTGATTTGTTAGAATACTGTCGAGTTTTGTTTGATATGGATCGACAGGTTTAAAAAGAAAGTGCTGTGTGCGGATATGGCCGTCTAAACCGGCAATTTTCCTGGAAATAGTATCTTCGAAACCGTTAAGAACAGACACGGTCAGGACCAAAGCGCACACACCCAATCCCAAACCAATCACAGCAGCTATGCTGGCGAAGGACGTAAAACTGCCTTGGTGTTTAAATCCTAAATGACGAAAGGCAATGCGGAACGCTGTCTTCATTCATCGACAGTCCGCATAGCGGGAAAAAGGATCACATCCTTGATGGAATCCTGCTCCGTGAGGAGCATGGTGAGTCGATCAATGCCAATCCCTACACCGCCTGTGGGCGGCATCCCGCACTCCATTGCCCGAATAAAATTTTCGTCCACCGGCTGTGCTTCTTCGTCACCTTGTTCCTTCAATAGGGCTTGTGCTTCCAACCGTTCTCTCTGGTCAATAGGATCATTCAGTTCTGTGAATGAATTAGCAAATTCTGCTCCGCCAATAAACAATTCATAGCGTTCCACTAAGTTGGTATCCCCATTGCGATGGGCTTTGGCTAATGGTGAAATAGCTTTGGGATAATCGGTGACAAATGTGGGTTGAATAATTTTCGGCTCGACGAGTTCACTCATAAGTCCATCCAGCATTTGACCGTAATTCGCATGATCTTCTACTTCAATATTATGGGACTTACATAGCGTTTTCATTTCATCTTCTGTTACTGATTCCAAGTCTTGTCCGGTGGCTTCTTTTAACAATTCCAGAATAGGCTTACGGGCAAAAGGCTTCTTGAGATCAATCTCGTTTCCATGCCAAGTGACTTTTGTAGCATCAACAGCTTCAGCCGCTTTTCGGAACATGTCTTCTACCAGTTCCATATTGTCTTTATAGTCCGCGTAAGCCCAATAGAATTCGAGCATGGTAAATTCAGGATTATGATTACGGTCCATGCCTTCATTTCTAAAATCTTTCGATAGCTCATAGACGCGATCGAAACCTCCGATGATCAAACGCTTAAGATATAATTCATCGGCAATACGTAAATACAGCTTCTGATCCAATGTATTATGGTGTGTTGTAAATGGTCTTGCATTGGCTCCGCCGTACAGAGGCTGAAGAACAGGTGTTTCCACTTCAAGAAATCCAAATCCGTCTAAATAATTTCGAATTTTTGCAATAATCTTTGCTCGTTTTATGAACACATTTTTTACATCCGGGTTTACAATAAGATCTAAATGACGGTTGCGATAGCGTAATTCCTTATCTTCAAATGCGTCAAACGTTTCGCCATCCTTTTCTTTCACAACCGGAAGAGGACGGATGCTTTTTGCCAATACAGTAAATTCGTTGGCGTGGATGGATTTTTCACCCATTTTTGTGGTAAATAGAAAACCCTTTATACCAACAAAATCCCCAATATCCATGAGTTTAAAATGAGCGTAGGCGTCTTCACCCACATCGTCACGTCTAATATAGATCTGAATGCGACCACCCATATCCTGGATATGAAAAAAGGATGCTTTACCCATTTTACGGAGAGCCATAATTCGTCCGGCGACGGTGACATCTTTACCTTCTAATTCATCGTATGTCGCAAGAGCCTCGCCGCTGGTATGGGTTGGATGGTAATTATGCGGGTAGGGGTTAACGCCCTTTTCTTTTAGTGCGTCCAGTTTCTCTCTACGGAAGCGAATGATTTCGTTTAAGCTTTTATGTTCGTCTGTCATGAATATTCTTTTAGTTTGGAAGCTATTAATTTATATATATAGTAGGTAGTGCTTAAATGATTCTTTTGATAAATACCTTCACTGGTTTTTCAAAGGTAATCTTTTATCAATAACCAGCTTTTGACTGAATGAAGTCACCCGACTTCATGAGGATAAACATAAACCAATAAACTCTAATAAATACGGCTAACCTTTCAAAGGTTAGTCTGTCAGCTTATTTTGGGTGGAAACCTTTGAAAGGTTTTTACACTAATATAACTCTCTCCTTGAATGAGGTATCCTAATCCTTTTTTTTAAAATATTTCAGTCAAGAACCAATTCATAATCAATTAAAGTAATTATCCATCTTGAACGTGACCTAATTACAGAACGCCGAATAATTCCAACGCCCGGGGCAATGATGTGTTCTATATGGACAGTAGTATCGGTATATACTCCGCAACTATCAAACGTTCCGGCTGGAACGGTAATTGGCTCCGGCTGCATCACCACTGTTCTTATCCACCCTCCAGTATCTTCAAAATCAACATAATAACTGATGAGTGTTTCAGAAGGCGGGATGAACCATAAGTGTGTAAGGCGAGTATCAAAAAAATAATCAGCTCCATAAATACTGTCGTTGCGGATGTACAATTCTCCCCACAAGCCAGGTATCATACCTTTTGTTTGCCACCAGGTTTGATTCCCTCGCATAAGAGTGTCAATTATTTCAACCGTGTCAAAATTCGCGTAATAGAGTGAATCGGACATCCAAAGAGAATCAGAGTATATCCACCGGTTACCTATAACAGCAGGTATCAGCCCTTCCCCTTTTTGTAATTCGTCAGGCACATCACCGCCATCAGTATCATCACAGGCATTGAACAATAAGACCGCTATTAAAAGCGAAAAAAAAGTAGGCAAAAAGCGAAATGAATATTTAATGATACGTCTTATCATTTTAACAGGATCATCTTAACGTACTAAAAGTAGCGTATTATTTATACCTACCGCAAAGAGTTCTTTTTCTATCATTATGCAACCCAATTTTGTTTTATTAGTTCATCAATTCAGTGCTGTCCAAAATGAATTAATTTTCATATATTTTTGATAAAGAAGTTTATTCTTCTCGACGAGGGAGAACGGTTTTGGACAGATTTTTCCACTTGTTCAAAAAACAATCCCCCAGATCGGAAGAGCACACGTCTGAACTCCAGTCACATTCCTTTATCTCGTATGCCGTCTTCTGCTTGAAAAAAAAAAACAATATACCTACACACTTCATTCCTCCAATTAACACATACCATACCTCACCC
>CAJVYU010000067.1 GCA_913009735.1 uncultured Fidelibacterota bacterium | reverse complement strand
CTGAGTGTCAGACTATGATCGGGCCAAAAAATGATTAAGATGAGTATATATTTTTTCATTTTTTTTTTAATCATACGGCGACCACCGAGATCTACACTCTTTCCCTACACGACGCTCTTCCGATCTATTCTTACTTGATTTCCCTGGTCATCAGGAATATCATCCACTGCGTATAAATACGGTCCCCAGAAATCTCCTCCCCCTCCATATTCCATGGGAATATCCAACCACAGGGTATCATCGATACTGATATAAACGGAATCAATATGATACGGTTCAAATCCTTCAGCCTGAACCTCCACTTGATACCACATATCGCCAAGAGCAGGAACAGTAAAATATCCATCCATTCCTGTTCCCCTGCTGATTTGAATGGAATCATTATGGATAAAAATCCATGCACGTTCGATTGGAAAATCATCAACAGCTGAATATACTTGACCCTCAAACGAAGCATTGGCCATAACCAGTTCAAAATCAATTCCGGTTGCTCCGGATGATACTTCGTATCCCTGAGGAATTGTGATCATCATATCTTCACCAAAATCAGTCCATAATCCTACCCAATAATTACCATAATCATCCAGAAAGGAAGAAACCGGAAGCTCATAGCTAACGGGTGATGTAGGAACATCATCACAGAAATCAACCCAGTTGAAGACCTGAGTCTCAAAGTGAAAAGTATAAATACCAAAGCAATTTAGATCCGCATCGGCTGGAAACGAAATGGATCCGCTGATCGAGGCATCATTGGCATATAATGTAAAGTGGGTTAAATCGGGATCATCAATGTAATCACCATAATTAACAACAACTCCTCTTCCTTGTGGGATCATATAATCCGGCCAAAGGACCCCCTCGTCCACGTTTAAATTCCACATTGTTTCCCACATGTCATCGCCAAATGGATTATCCCAGGCCATTACGCCCATATAATAGTGACCACTACCATCCGTGACAGCTTCAACCCAGAAGGGTCCGTTCTCTGCCCCGATGATTATATCGCTAACAGGAATGCCGTCTTGGTCATTAACATTTCCGGCTATCCAAGCATTTGCTTCCACCAAGTTTATATTTACATCCGCGAGTTCGCCAACAACATCCACCCATTGCAAGAATTCTTCGGGAAATAGCTGCGGTTCCGTTACGCCAAATACATCCGCAGCAAGAATGTAATATAGCCCCGGTTCTTCCAAATGAATAGAATAAGCACCGTTTGTATCCGTTACAGCAGCCCAGATTTCTGACGGTTCTTCATCATTTTCCATTCCCATTGCCCAGGATGGAATTGCGATGATAATGAAATTTGCGTGAGCTGGAACGACCTCACCGGAAATAGAATAACTTGTATCTAATCCTTCAATAAGCAGGTGTACTGTTCCCGTGCCGCCACCATCCGTCGCCGTGAAGAAAATCGAAGCACCCTCTAATAAGAAAGGCATCATATCCTCTTCATTACCTGTCGGATCCACAATAAAGGAAATTTGAAAGACTCCGACAGTAGGATCTTCATCCTCGAAATCATTATCATAGATCCACATATCACCTTCATCAAAAAGCCACATATCGGTTGTATCGTTTAACACGCCATCACCATTGTCAAGATAACCACCTATACTGGCGGAATCTTCACCGTCCGAAAAATAGACCGTTAATGTAAGAGTATCACCCAGTGTGTACGTAGTATCCGCTGAACCATTGAATAAAATCTGAATCACATCCCTGGAGTTACGATTGAATATTGGCATAATAGATGAAGAGCCCTTTTTCAGGAATGATGGTGTCTTGCTTGGAAGCCAGCTTCCACGTTTTTGCCTGTTGAATTCTGTTTGCATTGCTGTATTATTTAAACTGGATTTCGTCATCAATTGTGGTGCTTGTTGTTTTATAATTCGCAATTGCTGAATTTTTTCCAAGTCTAATACCTTTTTCATTTCAGTTTTTGTAGTGGGAATAGATTGATTAGAAATTTTCACCTCTGTCTTTTCCAATCCAAAAACAAACGTAAAAAGCAGTAAAACGAGAAAGGGTTGAAATAATGGATGATAGTTTTTATCGTTGATTTTCATGGCAAACCTCTTTAGTGATTAATCCATTGAGTAATGAAGGAATACAATTATCTTATATAGCAATTAAAAATAGCCAGATATTTCAACACTTGCTGTGCTTTAAATCACATGAAAATCTGTATTTAATTATATTATTTTCAGGCGGATATGGATCATAAGATTCGTATAGCCTTATTATACAAATTTTAAATCTCTTACTCGTAAAACGTAAAAGAATATTTAATTACGTTCTTACATAATTACGTTTTACATAATTACGTTTTACGTTTTAAATATTACTCCAGCGGATATTATTCGTACGACTTTCCTTCGCCAGTTTAATAATTACGAAAAATCGTCCGTTTCAATCTTTAATCCAGTCTTATATAAGCAGGTATCAAAAACCTAAAGGCCCCCTTTTATTAATTTCAACTGGGGCAGGCGGGCGACTATCTATCACCGAATGAATATTTAATCTCCGAATAAATAAATGATGGCCAGAGCCGCCAGGATCAGGACGACAGATAATACGCGGTAAATGTTCATACCGCCGATGGGATGATATGTGGAATCGGGTTCATCTTCATTGCTGTATTTTTTTCGGTTGTAGGAAATTAGCTTAAGACTAAAAACCAGCAGTCCTCCGAAAAGGAAAAGGGCGCCGATGAGAGTCAGGGAGTTCATAACTAAAGATTAATATAAATCTTCAAAATAAATTGAACAAGTCAAATAAATTTTTTGTTGTCATTCTTGTGTCGGATTTTAAATAATTCTTCTCAAAGATCCATCAGTATTCTTAAGCAGTATTTTCGCTTCTTCCAGGGAGCATTGCTCATTTACCATTACTACCGCATTTTTCACCGATTTTCCCGCTGCAAAAAGAGCGTTTCGTGCTTTATCATATTCCAATCCGGTTAATTGGCTGATAATACGTAATCCCCGATCCACAAGTTTATCATTCACTGTCATGAGGTCCACCATGAGGTTGCCGTAGACTTTGCCCAACTGGATCATTGTGGTTGTGGAAATCATATTCAAGACGAGTTTCGTGGCAGTTCCTGCCTTCATGCGGGTGGAACCGGTAATGACTTCCGGCCCGGTTTCAACCTTGATAACCACATCCGCTTTCACATTAATAAACGGTTCCGGGTTGCAGATCAGGTAAACCGTTTTTGCTCCGCAGGATTTTCCGAATTCAATTGCCGCACCGACATATGCAGCCGCACCACTGGTGCTGATACCAATGATTACGTCACCTTTTTCTAAACCAAATTTTTGTAAATCTGTAACCGCGTTTTCGGGTTTATCTTCCGCTCCCTCAATAGACCGGCGTAATGCGTCGTCTCCCCCGGCGATGATACCATTGAACCAATCCGGCGGTACGGAAAAAGTAGGTGGCATCTCAGACGCATCCAGTACACCCAGCCGGCCACTGGTTCCCGCTCCGATATACACGATTTTCTTCCCTTTTCGAAGTGCGGCGGTCGTCAGTTGCACTGTTTTCTCGATTTCAGATATAACTTTACTTATTTTTAATGCGATTGTCTGATCTTCTCTATTGATCACTTCCAGTATTTCCCGTATGGTCTGTTCATCAATCTTATACGAGGCAGGATTCTGCTGTTCTGTTTTCAGTTCGCTTCGATCTATCATTGTTTAACTTCTGAAAAATAGCGACGGGTTTCTTTCATTACCTTTTTTGAAAGTAATAATGTGGATATCATTGTCGGAATAGCCATAAGCGCAAACATCCCGTCAATAATGTTAATTGCAATATCAATTGAAACAACAGAAGCCAATATAATACTGGCAACATAAAACCAATTATAGACCGGTTTCCACTTGGTCCCGAAGAGGTAGCTTGTACATTTACGTCCATAATAGGAATAACCAAACATGGTTGAGAGACTAAAACTAAGAACTGCGATGACCAAAAGTACCTGACCAAGAAAACCCAATTCCCGTTCAAATGCCATGGCTGTGAGTGTAACGCCATTGACATCGGAGGAATGCACTCCGGAGAGCAATATGACAAAACCGGTGATTGAACAGACGACTATTGTATCTATGAATGGTCCAACCATTGCCACCAGTCCTTCCCGTACAGGTTCCTTGGTCTTTGCGGCGCCGTGTGCCATGGATTCTGTGCCGATTCCTGCTTCGTTTGAAAAGGCCGCCCGCTTAACGCCAATGACAATAATCGCACCGAGAGAGCCTCCTAACACAGCATCGCCGGTAAAGGCATCCTGAATGATAGACATAAAGACATCCGGAAGATCACCTATATGTTTGAACAAGATGAGTATGGCTGCTAAAATGTAAACCGCTACCATAAAGGGTACCATTCTGGAGGCAACCAGTCCGATACGGCGAATCCCGCCGAAAATGACCAGTGATACGATGGTAGCAACAATAATCCCAGTGGTCAGATCTCCTGCGATTTGATTCCCTGCGAAAAAGTTATTGGGACTATAGATAAGATCGCGGATGATTTGAGACAATTGGTTGGCTTGAAAAAGAACAAGGCAGCCAACCAATCCGGCAACACTGAACAGAATGGCCAGCGGCCTGAATTTTAATCCCAGTCCTTGTTCCACCACATACATCGGTCCGCCTTGAATTTCACCTTGATCATCTTTTCCCCGGTACATAATGGCAAGGGTACACGTAAAATATTTAGTTGCCATTCCAACGATAGCACTCACCCACATCCAGAATAGGGCACCGGGACCACCCGTGTGAATTGCCAACGCAACACCTCCGATATTTCCCATCCCAACTGTACTAGCCAACGCACTGGATAACGCCTGAAAATGTGAAATCTGTCCGGGATCATTCACATCATCGTATTTACCACGCAGAATTTTAAAGACATGTCCCAAATGCCGAAAAGGAATGAAGCGACTGTAAAGTGTAAAATACAAACCACCTCCAATAAGCAGGATTACTAACGGTGTTCCCCACATGAATCCGGAAAAATCCGCAGTCCATTTCTCGAATACCTGCCAAATCGTCGTTTCAAGTTCCATTTGTTAATTTCCTCAAGATCAATGAAATTTTCTGAATCATAAGACAAAGAAATTACCCGCCAAGGTATGTCTTTGCAACGACCAGTTTTATTGAATATTATAGTAAATTCCGTCCTCTTATGATTAAGAAACTGGACATTTACCTCCTACAGCAGTTTATAACTATTCTGGTTGTGTCACTGATGGGATTCTTGAGTGTTTTCATCATCGTTGATCTGATTGAAAACCTGGACCGATACATTGATAACAATATGCCTTGGACAATCGTTGTAAAATACTACGGTTACAGTATCCCATTTTTCATCAATATTGCCCTGCCCATGTCCATGATGATTGCCACTGTGTTCAGTTTCGGATTAATGACGAAACGGAATGAATGGACAGCCATGAAATCCGCTGGGATCAGTCTTTATCGACTTTCAGCAACGTTGATTATTTTCAGTATTCTAATCAGCTTGGTTTCATTTGAATTCGATAATAAATATGTCAGTTGGGGTATGTCAGAACGGACAATCATTGAAAAAGAATACATGAAAAAGAAACCCCGGCGGCGAAATAAAAAAACACAGAATGATATCTTCTTTCAAAAACACGAAATCCAGAACATTGCCTTAACTAAATATCATCTGTACAGCCAAAAAGCAGAGGGTATCACCGTTATTACATTTGCAGATAGTATCATTTCACAACGGATAGACGCAAAAGAAATGGTATGGATTGATTCCTTGGAACAATGGGTCATATCCAATTATTCATTGCGGTCATTTGACGAGAATGGTAAGGAAGAGCAAGTTATTATTTCTAAAAATGACACATTATTGTCAATATTCCTGCGCCCGGATGAAATAGCAGAAGGAAATAAACGTCCTGAAGAATTGAATTATTATGAATTGGAAAAACGAATCAAGTATTTACAGGACAATGGGGTTGATGCAACCCGCTGGGAAGTCCAAAGGCATTTTAAAGTCGCCTTTGCATTTACAAATTTAATTGTGGTTTTGTTTGGTATTCCTCTGGTAGTTGTGCGGCCAAAAAGCGGACTTGCTTTCGGGGGTGGAGCCAGTTTCCTGGTTATTTTTTCGTATTATGCATTTATCAAGTTTGGACAATCGTTAGGAATTAGCGGTGTAATGGACCCGTTCTATTCTGCGTGGCTTGGAAATGTGGTATTTATTTCGGGAGGATTACTGCTGCTCTTCAGCGTCAGGAAGTGACTCTTCCGAAGGTTCTTTACTTTCTTTTTTCATATCTTCACCGTTTTCCGGAATCGGCGAAGGTGCAGCCTCTTCTGCTTTCGGTTTTGACTTTCTACTTCTAAAACTCGTAATGGTCAATTGTGTAGATACATTCACCCCTTTCATGGAATGAATCCATATACCATTGCGAAAGGCAAAACCAAAATCAAAAATAATGGGACCTTTATGAAAACCAAACCCGAGTGCTAATTCTTGGAAATCACTTCCGCCCCAGGCATATCCAAGGCGCAATGGAAATGATTCAAACTTAGTCACTTCCAAACCGGCTGACCATCGCCAGCCTTTATGAGAAAACATGCTATCATCAAACCCTGTCCAAAGATCAGAACTAAATAAGAATCCATCTCCGGCATGGGACAGACCCAGTCTAAATATAGCTGGATAATCCATTGTAAATTTCGGGAGATTGCCGTTTTTATCCAATGGAACAGGTACAATCTGATCTTTAGGATCATTATTCCAAAAAAGATCTTCATTCCCAATAGTTCCGGCATTTAGTGAATCAATTCTATAAATATACTTAACAGCTACACTGTCGTTTAGAGCCTGACCTGCCCAGGTAAAATGAAATAAATCATCATCATTCCCATAAATATTATCTGTACCATCAAGTAGATCTTTCATCATATTTTCTTTATTCCAGGTAATAGACCCAATAGCATTGATCAGGGATGCTCCAAACCGCCAGCCATTGATGTCCCTGGAAACGAGACCAATATCAACACCAATACCCGATCCGCCTATTCCCTGTCTCAGGTAATAGACACCTCCGCCATATAATGCCTCATTGGAAGTAATCAGGTTTGCATGGCTGGAATCGGGATCAATCCCCATGTAGAATAGTCCCTGTAAATATTTTAATGTAACACCAAATGCCAGTTGATCATACGGTACTGCAAAAGAAAAGCCATATTCGGTCACACCCATGATTTCATAATTCAGAGTCATATCTATATCAGGATTATTGGCATTACCTTCCAACATCAGCTGCAGGAGTCCATATGGAATTTTATAGTTCGATAAGATAAGTGTATTTGTGGTTAGCGCCATGTTCCCTGAAGAATAATTTAATAGAGGTAATGGTATATGCAAATCCTGAAAATAGGTTAGGCCGCCCGTATCTTTCAGTTCGTTTAACAGTTGAGTCTTATTATCGAAATTTGGGTCTCCGGGTTTTTGACCTAAAGAAAATAAACTATCCCCACTAATGGCATTCAAATTCGCCAATGAAAGCCAGTTGCCCACGATTCCAAAATCCACTCCAAATAACTGAAGCATAAATGGTTTTTCTTGCTGATACGCCAGCATGGCCGGATTAAAGCCAACTGCAAAAATACCATCCGCAACGGTGGAATATGCACCGGCTAGTCCCACTGAACGCGGATCACGTTTTGATTGGCTGAAAGCAAATCCAACGAGGAGAAACAAGATTAATATGGATTTATTACGACCCATTATTTAATGAATCTCTTTCCAATCAATTTATTATCTGTATTTACTCCGGCAATTTTAGCAGCCCGGCCTCCAACCACAGAAAAATACCAACCGCTTTTATCTTCCGTTTTGTATATGCCTGCTTTGTTATCAAAGGAATTTGGATCGCGGATGCGAAGACGTACACTGTCGGACTCGACAACGGGAATCCAAGCCAATGAATCCTCATTTGCTATTTCAGAAGCAATCTCAACCCAATCAGCTTCTAAAGGATTTGCGCCGATTGCAAAGTCAATATTAACAGTAGAAACACTACCATAGGTTTTCCATTTAATATCGTACTCCTGGCCTGACGTAAGTGTCTCACCCCCGTTAGGATAGAGTAATACGAATTCATCCGGAGCAGTTTCAAACATACCCGTATTGGTCATTCTTAAAACAAGAAATGTGCTGATATCGATATAATCATTTACCGTCAAGTATACAGATTTGCCGTTAGAGCCATTCAAATGAAATCGCGGTGCCGTATAATGATCGCCATAGTCAGTCAGCAAGAAAAGTCTGTTCGTATCAATCTCGCTGGCGTATGATATTACGCCCGGAATCGCCACCTGTCCGGGATGGCCAACTGTGGATGTATCACTGTAATATTCAGCCGGTTCAGGAAGAATGACTTTCAGCAATGTATCCACATAGGAAATGATCGTATCTTTACCCGTCGGGTTATATTTCACTAAATATACCACACCATCAATGCAACTTTTAAAATCATCCATAATACTGAAAATATATAAATTTTCCGCAGAGGAATCGGGGTTCAGTTGAGAACATTTATTCAATATATAAATACTGTCTGTGTCAAACCATGATGGATCCTGCGCGACTAAAGAATCTTTAAAAATACTTAACATTTCCTGTGTCGTATCCAATGGAAATAACGTCTTGTTTGACAGAAGAATCGATATTTCTCCGGAAATGGGTATGCGGTTTGTCACTGTTGAGGTTAATTGTGCAAATACAAGTGATGATCGAATTTTATTGCGCATATCATTGGCAAATTCTTTAATGGGTGTTTCCGTTACTGAAATAAATGTCATGGGATCCATCATTACTTCAAATGGTGCAATCATTCGATATCGACCACCAATTTTTGCTCCCCCGACAATGGTACCGCGACCATCAATTCTGGCAGCGGAACGCACAATCATTACAGCCGGGTTAAATGAAAGTAAATCAACAATAGTAGCTGTCCCTTCTGAAGGAGGTGTTGTAACGCTGTCTGTCCAAGTTGACGCATCGGTGGTTGCGTAACTCAAAACAGTGGTACCGATTTTACTTAACCGTATGATTGTTTTTGTACTATCCGATCCATATGTGCTGGGCTTGGCAATCGCTGCTCTAACTTCAACCACGGATGAATCTCCCAGTGTATTATATCCCACCATATCCACATCCAACTGGACAGGAAGGTCTATGGAGTTGACCATATCAAACTCAAATTGCACTCCTGTAAACGCCATGCCGGAAAATCCGGATGGCATTCCGGCGATATTTTGTGTGGATGGAGGAAACGATTGAATAATATTTGCTTCTAAAGATTCAAAATGCAATTCATTTACAGTGACATCAATGGTCATATTTCCCAATTCGGAACCATCCAACGGAATGAAAGCTGTTTGTTGCCGCAATCGTGCTGTGAGATCAATAACCAATTCTGATAAAGCGCTATCAGAACCTGCCGGGTTTGAGAATGTATACCCATCGATAAAAAATGTTTTATTGTATGTAGGATAATCTCTGAATAATGCTGTATCTATTTTAACAGAATCACTTCCGGAAGGCGGCACGAAATTTCTGAAGTTCATGATAAAATCCATATAAAATGGATATGTACTCTTCAAATTCGTTATAGCTATTTCATTGATACCGAAATTTGTTCCTGTTTTAAAAATACCTGAATAAATTTCGATGTCAGATGGAAATGCAACCGGATCTAATTCAACGGGCATATCATATTCAGCAATTTCCACCGCTGCTTCATCCACTCCGGAAATCCTAATCCTGATTGAAAAATTCACTTGAACGGAGTCACCGGCATTCACTGTTAAAGTATCTGTGTTATTGGAATGCGCCGCTACATCAAAATCAAACAACATTCGAATAGATTCTTTTAACTGTTGATTACCGATCAACGTTCTCCTTGCAAATGTCTCATCTTTAACAACAACACTTTGTAAGTGATCAGCCAACGTATCAGGAGCAACACTTGAACCGGTAAACATGGAAAACCGAGCACCCGTCACATCAGTCAGCATTCCATTATTCGTAATAGACGAGTAGAAAAAGCTGCTGTCACTTATACCATCATCCTGGATCATTACTCCGGAAACTTCTGTAATAAATTCTGGGAGTTCACTTTCATCGATGGCAGGCAGATCAATCTGAATGGCAGGAAATGTTGTGTCAAACGCAGCGACAATATCATTCCAGGTCTGTGAAAAAATTTGTTGATCAGAATCAGGCGGAATGGTAAAAGTGGCTCCACTCACATTAATTAACTCACCCGGTGTAAATGGGATGGTCACATTAATGACCGTATCAACGATAACTGAAAGGCTTGGTGAAATTGTCGGTGTCCCTTCATATGCAATTTCAGACCCTATATTGACTTCTAAATATGATGGATCAATAGATGTCTTGGGAAGAGTATCTTCAAAAACGATCTGCATTCCCAGCGAATCGGATGTAGCGAAAATCTGCTCGTTATCAATCATTCCATCCAATCCATATCTTTCCTGAACAAGGGGGAATTTCAGATCGATATACCACGTGGGTACTTCAAAATCAGAAGGGCTGTTAAAATCGCATGCATAGAAAAACAATAGCAATGCGGGAATGCTGATTTTGTAGAAATATTTCTTTAGACGGTTTATCATAGACCTCGGATACCGAACATTAATCATAAGAGACTTTTGTAAAACCTATTGCATAAATTAAAAAGTTTAAAATTCCGTCCGCCAGCCGGCGGATTGGAAAACTTATTAATAGCGGTGCTATTAATTGCGTTTCCCGCCTCAATCAGGAAAATTTTAACTCTTTTTTTTTCACACTCTAAGTTTTACAAAGGTCTCCATAAATGAATGAGAAATTCATTCATTTTAAGCTATCAAACCATAAAAAAATCCACATTCTTCAATGTGGATTTTTTACCTGAAATTTTATACAATATTAATTAATAACGGTATTCCTTCTTTTTAAAAGGACCGTTTTTATTAACACCAATATAATCTGCCTGATCGTCTGTTAGTTTTGTTAAGGTGACTCCCAGTTGATCTAAATGCAAATGTGCCACTTCTTCATCCAGTATCTTTGGCAGCAAATACACTCCTGTTTCCGGTCTATCCTTCGCTAAAGCAATCTGGGCCAGAACCTGGTTTGTAAATGAATTCGACATGACAAAACTCGGATGTCCGGTAGCACATCCCAAATTCACTAATCTGCCTTCAGACAGAATATAAATCTGATGACCATCTTCAAAGGTGTAACGATCAACCTGTGGCTTGATATTTTCTTTTTGTACTTCAGGATCATTGTTCAAAGCACTCATTTGTATTTCATTGTCAAAATGACCGATATTACAAACGATCGCCTGGTCTTTCATCTCTTTCATATGCTCAAACGTAATAATATCTTTATTGCCGGTTGCGGTTACATAAATATCGGCTTCCGGCAATGCTTGCTCAACGGTAATTACTTCATAACCTTCCATTGCAGCTTGTAAAGCACATATGGGGTCCACCTCCGTGATGATAATACGAGCACCAAATCCCCGCATAGACTGTGCGCAGCCTTTTCCGACATCACCATAACCACAAACCAAGACCACTTTTCCGGAAATCATAACATCCGTGGCGCGCTTGATACCATCAGCCAGCGATTCCCTGCAACCATAAATATTGTCAAATTTTGATTTTGTCACAGAATCATTCACATTATAAGCCGGAAATAACAATGTACCGTTCTTTTCCATTTGTTCTAACCGATGTACTCCTGTTGTTGTTTCTTCTGAAACACCAATGATCTTTTCTGCGACTTTGTGCCAGTGCTGATTGTCTTTTTTCAATACTTCCCTGAGGAGTTTTTCAATTACAATTTCTTCTTCAACATCTGTTTCAATGGGTGGAATCTCACCATGTTCAGATACATAATTTTCCAGGTCATTTCCCTTGTGAATAAGCAATGTGGCGTCGCCACCATCATCCACAATTAAATTTGGACCACTCTCATCCGGAAACGTCAGAGCCTGCATCGTGCACCACCAATATTCTTCCAGTGTCTCCCCTTTCCAGGCATACACAGGAACACCACTATCGGCAATGGCTGCAGCAGCGTGATCCTGCGTAGAAAAAATATTGCAGGAAGCCCACCGAATATCGGCACCCAACTCACGTAATGTCTTGATTAAAATAGCTGTTTCGATGGTCATATGGAGAGAGCCGGTTAATTTTAATCCGGCAAGGGGTTTTTCCAAACCATATTTTTCTTTCGCAGTCATCAATCCGGGCATTTCTTTTTCCGATACAGAAATTGCTTTACGCCCGGCTTCCGCCAAGTTAATATCTGCTACTTTGTAGGGTAAACTTTCATAAATAGTGTTACTCACGGTTGCTCCAATTCATTATCAAATAATGTTATGTAATTCATCAATCATATCTGTTTTTTCCCAAGTAAACGTTTCATCTTCACGTCCAAAATGGCCATAAGCTGCCGTTTGCAGATATCTGGGTTTTTTCAAGTCCAAATGATTAATAATAGCGCCGGGTTTTAATGGAAATATTTCCCGAATTTTTTTTGTCAATATATCATCATCTATTTTCCCAGTACCAAACGTTTTGACATAAAATGATATCGGTTCAGCGACACCAATACTGTAAGAAAACTGTGTCTCACATTTTTCGGCCAATCCGGCTGCCACAATATTCTTGGCAATGTACCTAGCCATATACGCGGCTGAACGATCTACTTTTGAAGGATCTTTTCCAGAAAAGGCTCCTCCACCGTGGGGTGCATATCCACCGTATGTATCTACAATAATTTTCCGGCCGGTTAAACCGGTATCGGCTGCAGGGCCGCCATAAACAAAACGCCCCGTGCCATTAACGATAAAATCATCATTGAAGGAAATTCCATTTTCCATCAATACAGGTTTAATAATATAATTTATCACTTCTGATTCAACAAACGTATGCTCATTCGCTTCCGATCCATATTCTGATAGCATATCTTTATGCTGTGTAGCAATAACCACTTTGGATACACCAACCGGTCCGGAATGATTATATTCAACACTCACTTGGGATTTCCCATCCGGACGGAGCCATGGCATCGTACCATTCTTACGTAGTTTGGCCAAACGTTCTGTTAAACGATGGGATAAATGGATTGGTAAAGGCATTAATTCTGGAGTCTCTTTGCACGCAAAACCAAACATAAGTCCCTGGTCGCCGGCACCTTGTTCCTCAAACAATCCCTTTCCTTCATCAACCCCTTGGGAAATTTCCGGACTTTGAGCATGAATACTGGTAATGACTTTTACTTCTTCATTATCCATGCCATAAGCTTCATCGGTGTACCCAATATCCATCAACACCTCTTTTACGACTCGCTCGACTTCTACAAAGCCTTTTGTCGTTACTTCTCCGGAAACGACTATCAATCCTGTGGTCGCCAGTGTTTCGCAAGCAACTCGTGATTCGGGGTCTTTTATTAATAAATCATCTAAAATGGCATCGGAAATGGCATCGCAAACTTTGTCAGGATGGCCTTCTGTTACGGATTCAGATGTAAATAGGTAATTGCTCATAATATTATTTTATTTAATGAATTAAAAGTAAAATTTACCATTACTGATAAATGCCCTCCAAACTTCTCTTGGTTGAATAAATGATATAATGTTATTTAATGTACATTGATCTTCTGCTTCACTTTTTTAACTCTTGAGATCATTTTATCTACAGCACGATCAATGGATTTTGTCACATTATCCGTGGATTCTTTTACATGAAGTTTATAAGAAGGTATTGACAGATTTAATTCTGTCGTGTATTCGTTATTCTCACGCAATAAAATAATTTGGCACTGGGTAATTCGATCGAACACTTTATGAATTCTTTGCACTTCTGTTTCTGCATAGGTTTTTAAATTGTCCGGGGCACGAAAATGACGCGCTGTAAACTCAATTACCATGAGATCTCCTTTCGTTTTTCCTGATTAATTTTTTGGTCCCGCATTTAAAATTGCAGGATCATCAATTTCATATTGAGTAAAGTTTTCCTGGAATTTCTTAACAAGGTTTTTTGCTGTTTGATGATATTTATCAACATTTTTCCAGGCATTCGTAGGTAATAGTATTTCTTCTCCTATTCCATTTAGTCTTTTAGGAATTTGAAAACCAAAATAATGATCTTCAACAAATTCCTCTGATTCAATACTACCATCAAGTATTTTATGAATAATTTTTCTTGTGATGGGAAGGCTGATCCGTTTCGCGCCTGAATTGGCGCCAGCACCCACCCATCCCGTATTAACCAGATAACAGGGTACATTGTATTTATGCATTTTTTCACTAATAAGTTCCGCATATTTTAATGGGTGAAGCGTTAAAAATGGTCCTCCAAAACAGGGTGAAAATGTGGCGACCGGCTCGGTGATACCCCTTTCAGTGCCGGCAACTTTTGCGGTGTAACCACTGATAAAATGATACATAGCTTGTTCAGGGGATAATTTAGAAACAGGAGGAAGAATACCGTATGCATCACACGTGAGAAAAATAATTGTTTTCGGATGCCCCGATATGGCAGGCTTTCCCTGACCAAAGATAGAATTGTCAATATAATCCAATGGATAAGAAACGCGCGTATTTTCTGTTTTTGACCTATCTGAAAAATCCACTATTCTTGTCCGCTCATCATAAACAACATTCTCCAGTAAGGCACCATGACGAATTGCGCGATAAATATCCGGTTCGTGTTCCGGATTAAGATCGATTACTTTTGCATAGCAACCGCCCTCGAAATTAAAAATACCGTTATCCGACCAACCATGTTCGTCATCTCCAATCAAGGGTCTTTCAGGATCTGTACTCAAAGTGGTTTTTCCTGTTCCACTCAAGCCAAAAAAGATAGCTGGATTTTCACCCTTTTTATCAACATTTGCAGAACAATGCATGGATAAAATACCCTTCAGTGGTAAATAATAATTCATCACTGAAAAAATACCTTTTTTCATTTCACCACCATATTCCGTACCACCAATGATCGCTATCCGTTTACCCAAATGAAAAATGATGAATGTTTTTGAATTCATTCCATATTCTTCAAATTTTTGGTTAAAAACATCCGATGCATTAATGATAGTAAAGCCAGGTTCAAACCCATCTAATTCACCTGCATCAGGACGGATAAACATGTTATGAGCAAAATGTGCCTGCCAAGCTTTCTTTGCAATAATTCTGACTTTTAACCTGTAATCAGGATCCGCGCCGGCAAAACCATCAAAAATGTAGGTATTTGAATCGTCTGCATGATTGTAGTAATCCACAACTTGAGTATATAAATCATCAAAAATAGATTCATCCAATTTTACATTTACCGGTCCCCACCAGAGATGATTATTGGAGGAATTTTCATCCACAATATATTTGTCTTTTGGCGACCGGCCGGTATACCGCCCGGTATCAACCATGATAGCTCCATTCATCCCCATTTTACCTTCTTTATGCAAAATAATATCTTCAACGATACTTTCTATAGGTAAGTTTCTGATAATCCTCGCAACATCCGTTAGGCCAATTTTATCTAATCCTATATCTTTACCCGTTGTAGCCATGTTTTCTCCTTTTTTTAATTACCATGAGGATGGGCTTGTTTGTAAATCTCTTTCATTTTTTCCGGTTGAATATGCGTATACACCTGGGTGGAAGATAAACTACTATGCCCTAACAAATCTTTCAGTGCTCTAATGTCTGCTCCCCGTTCAAGCATATGAGTTGCGAATGAATGCCGTAAGGTATGGGGGCCCAATGATGATCCTTCTGCTACTTGCTGAATATACATTTTCACCCTTCTTTGTACTGTTCTAATTGAAATACGTTTATTTTTAGCATTTACAAAACATGGTTCTGCTCTTTCAGCTGTTAGCAGATTAATTCCTCGTTTTTGCCAATAATATACTAGTGAAATTTTGGCGCGATTACCGTAAGGAATCAATCTCTCTTTCTGTCCTTTTCCTAAAACCCGTACCAACTGTTGCTCAAATTGAAAGTCACCGAAATTCAGTTGCACCAATTCATTCAAACGCATTCCCGTGCTATAAAATAGTTCTAATACTGCTTTATCACGAATACCAGTCATTGTACTCATATCAGGAATGTTCATCAGTTCATCAATCAGTTTTTCATTGATGAAAACCGGTAACGATTTACGGGTCTTCGGTGTTCGGACTTCTGCTGCCGGATTCACATTAATAATATTATTGGATAAAAGGTATTTGAAAAAAGACTTAATTGTGGCCAATCTTCGTGCGACTGTTTTGCCGGCAAAACCTTCTTCAAATTCCCTGCCTAAAAAATGACGGATGGTTTGCTTATCTACCTCTTTATACGACCATATGGATTTACCGATGTATAAAGTCATAAATGCATAAAAGCGATCAAGATCGTGATTGTACGATTTGAGTGTATGGACAGAATACGCTTTTTCTTTTTCAGCGTAGTTTATGAAATCAGTTATATAAATGTCCGGTTTAACCATAATGCTGTTTTAAATGATCAAACAGTGTTTGCATATCGGCAGGGAGCTTCGTTTCAAACTTAACTACTTTTCCTGTTTCAGGATGATTAAAAGAAATTTCTTTTGCATGCAGCGCATGGCGTCCTAATTGTTTTACCATTTTTTTAAGATCCTTTTGCACTTCAGGTAAAAATCCTCTTATTCTATTAAATCCTCCTTTGTATTTCATATCATGTACGATTGGATGGTGAGCATGTTGACAGTGGACTCTGATTTGATGAGTGCGACCTGTTTTCGGATAGAATTCTAAAAAACTCATATAACGAAAATAATTTAAAACTTTATAATGTGTTTCTGCACTTTTTCCTTTTGCGTCAACGTGAAAAGATGTTGGATCTTTTCTGTTGCGCCTGATGGCTGCATTGATTATTCCTTCATTCTCTTTCCACTCCCCCCAAGTCAAACCAACGTATGTTTTTGATAGATCGGAAGAGCGTCGTGTAGGGAAAGAGTGTAGATCTCGGTGGTCGCCGTATCATTAAAAAAAAAATAAAAAAAATTGTTTACTCAACTCTTACAAGTCCGTTCACTACATCCAATCTCTAACACTCACTCAA
>CAJVYU010000066.1 GCA_913009735.1 uncultured Fidelibacterota bacterium | reverse complement strand
TTTTTTTTTTTAATGATACGGCGACCACCGAGATCTACACTCTTTCCCTACACGACGCTCTTCCGATCTATATTGTTAATTCACTCGAATTAATGATAACACAAAATTCAATTAAAAAATAAATTATCGCCCACTAAAAACTGGCTTATTTTCACGAATTATAACATATAAAGAAGATATAATAACTGAAAATATAAAAGATACAATTACAATTAATTTTCTTTGAGGTTTTGATTTTTTTTCAGTTTTGACAGCATAATCCAGCACCTGTACCGTAGGTGTATCTTTTGCTTCCTGGATTTTTGCTTCTTCATATTGTTGAGTTAAAAAGGAATACAGTGTATTCTGTACTTCCACATCACGCATAAAGCGACCCAGTTTAAGGCCTAAATACGGAACTTCAGAGAATCCGGGTATCATTGTGATTTCGTTTTTGCTATAATCCAATTCTTCTAACTGTTTTTTTAACCCAGTAATTTCTGTTTCCAATAATTTGATTTCTGTTTCCAATAATTTGATTTCGGGATGATCTTTAGGTAGTGTTTCTTCCAAAATACTTAATTTGACTCTACTAATTGATATTTTGACTTTACTGATTGATATTTGTGATACTAATTCTGTAGCAACCTGAATGATAGCTGTAGTCTGTTCCGTAAGAGAAACAGTATTGTGCTTCTCCTGAAAACTTTTTAGTTTTTCTTCAGCGTTTTTTAATTCTTCAATATTCTGTTGATATCTTTCCTCAATAAATACTCGTCGGAAAGATGCTTGCTTCGTCTTCAATCCTTTGTTGACAACATCCAATTGCAAAACAAAATAATTTGCGATATCTGCAGATAGTTGTTTAGACTGTTCCTCTTGTTCGTCAGGATGAAACCAATCAGTCATAACATTTGCTGTTATTTTAATGGTTCCTTCTTCTTCCACAGAAAATTCGACGTTTTCTCTCAATTTTCTTACAGCTTCTTCAAGATTTTCAGATTGGTATAAATTAATAAGATTATACTTCTTAACAACATCTTCCATGACCGTTCTGCTTTTTAAAATAGCAATTATACTCATGGTTTCATCTGAAGATTGTGGTAACAGCCCACTAAAAGGTGTATTTGACAGTGAGCTTAAAATTCCTGCTCCCTGTTCTTGCGAAGGGGGCATTAACACCGCAGATGCCTCAAATGTTTTAGGCATTATCAATGAAATTATTGTAGCAATTAACGTTATTGCTGCAACATAACCAAAAATAAATTTTTTCCATATCCATAGTTTTCTACCATAATCATACAAATTTATTTCATCGGGATTGGTTGAATTCACTCTAATAGTTGAATCAATAATACCTGTTTTGCCAATAGGATCAATCACACCATATTTTTTTAAATCACCAATGCGATTTCGAAGCGTTTTTTCAGAAAGATCATTTTGTTCAGCAATTTTCTTTCGTTTTTCAGGATCGTTAATGACCTCTGGATATTCTTTAACCAGATCCAGAATTTTTTGTTCATGCGGAGTTAATTTTATCATCATCCACCTACGGCTGCTTTGTATGTTAAATAGAGTGTTGCTATGGCAGTAGCAGTTTGGAGAATACTAATGTTACCAAACATCCTGCTGCGGAGGCTTTCCGGAACGAAAACAACATCACCTGGTTCGACATACTCATCAAAAGCGTCTTGTAATTCAGAGCCATCTGCTCTATAAATCATTGTATTAGTTTCACTACCAATATTCAAGGCTCCTCCAACCATTGCAATATAATCACTCGCTTTATAACCTGGTACGTATGAGAAACCCCTTGGACGTCGTACGAATCCATGAACGATTATCTGACTGGTTTTATATTCTGTTAAGTTTGTTTCTTCTTCTTTTTTATTTTCAACAAATGGTACAATTATTTTATCTCCTTCCAATAATGTTGGATTTTGGGTCAAGTCACCTTTAACCAAAAAATCCTTTAGATATAATTTTGTACGCTCACTATTTCTTTCTAAATACACTATTTCATTACTACCATACTTTTGAATACCTTTGGTTCGAACGATTGCATCTCTGACACGATTCGTCGGCGACATTACCACGTATCCCGGATATTCTACGGCTCCTAAAACCTGAATTTTAAATGTTCTTATTGAAGCCAAACGCACCGTTGTTTGAATTTCTTTGTAGGATTTTTTTGAAGCGGCAGAAATGATTTCATCTTTTATTTGCTCATAGGTTTTTCCTATAGTTGAAAATTGACCAATAGAAGGTAGTGTCAATTCACCTACAGGACCGATAAACTCATAATATTCAATTGTTTCAGCGTTGAAAAGATCAAATTCCTGCCCGGGTAGCATTTTATTTTCCAAGGATGTAACAACAATGTGTAATTGATCTCCAGGCCCCAGTAAATATTCATTTGGGTCAATCTCGCTTTCTAAAGGAATTGCAGGTTTAGACATATCATTATACATCAGTTGATTACTGCCCATTCCGGTTTTCAGAGACTCAATATTTTCTGTTTGAGCAGATAAAATAGTCATCAAAGTTATTGATAATAATATTTTTGTATTGTTCATATGAAACTATAAAACTCCTAATCTTTCCTGTTGATATGTATTGTTTTGAATTTGTTCCCACCATGCTTGGTTTGCTAAATACCAATCAATGGTTTTCCTGATTCCGCTATCAAATGTTTCTTTGGGTGACCAGCTTAATTCATTTTTCAATTTGGATGAATCGATTGCATATCGAAAATCATGCCCCGGTCGGTCGGTAACGAATTGTATTAATTCCTTATAAGATTTCTTATTTTTCGAAGGGTTAACTTCATCCAAAATACTGCAAATAGTTTTTACGATTTCAATATTCTGAATTTCATTATTCCCGCCTACATTATAGGTTTCACCAAAATGACCATTTTCGATTATTGTATAAATTGCATCGCAATGATCTTCAACATACAGCCAATCACGGATATTCTCACCTGTTCCATATATGGGCAATGGTTTATCTTCCAAACAATTCAATATCATTAATGGAATCAATTTTTCCGGAAACTGAAACGGTCCATAATTGTTTGAACAATTTGAAATAATGACCGGTAAACCATAGGTACGATGCCATGCTCTTACTAAATGATCCGATGATGCTTTTGATGCTGAATAGGGTGAACTGGGATCGTAGGGTGTTTCTTCTGTAAAAGAGCCCTCTTCTCCCAGGCTGCCGAATACTTCATCGGTTGAAACGTGATGAAATCGGAATACTGAAGATTTTTCTCTATCCAATTTATTAAAATATTGCAACGCTTCCTGTAATAATACGGAAGTACCCACTACATTGGTTTGAATAAATTCTGCCGGACCATCTATAGATCTGTCCACATGACTTTCCGCAGCAAAATTGACCACCATATCAGGATTATAATTATCGAAGATTTCCTTGACGATTTGCTGATCACATATATCCCCGTGAATGAAGGAATATCTTTCATCTGACTTAATATCCAATAGATTATTTGGATTTCCTGCATAGGTCAGTTTGTCAAGGTTTATCACTTTATTATTACCACCCTTATTGAGGACAAACCTGACAAAGTTTGCGCCAATAAACCCGCAACCACCCGTAATGAAAAATGTCTTATCCATGGTTAGGTAATAAACTTCGGCAAAAGTGATTTTTCTTGTTCAGCCAGCAAAGGAAATAACTGGTCTCGTTTTGATAAAACAGGTGATTCTACGGGCCAGTTAATTCCAACAGATTCATCATTCCACCGAATGCCATATTCATCTTCAGGATTGTATTTTTCCGTGCATTTATATTGAAAGATCGCTTCATCGGAAAGAACGCAGAATCCATGGGCAAATCCAGGTGGAATATAAATGGCATGGTGATCAATATCGTTGAGTTTCATCGCAAAAGTTTTGCCAAACGTGGGCGATCCCAATCGAATGTCTAATGCTACATCGTATACTTCTCCCAAGGTGCATCTGACCAATTTACCCTGACCGTGTTTTAACTGGTAATGCAATCCTCGTAATACACCATGCTTTGATTTCGATTGATTATCCTGAACAAAGGTTAAGTGTAGTCCAGCATTTTCGAACGTTTCAGATCTGTAACTTTCGAAAAAATAACCCCGGCTATCTCCATGCACATAAGGCTCCACAATCATCAGTCCGGGAAATTCCGTTTTAGAAATTTTCATTATTATTTTCGACCTACATTATCATATTTAAACCCATGACTCTCAAGGTCTTCATTACTCAATATATTTCTACTATCCAGAATAACAGGTGATTTAACCAAATCTTTTAATTTAGCAAGATCCAGCCCTCTGAATTCATTCCATTCTGTCATAATCGCGACACAGTCAGCTTCTTTCACTGCATCTTCCCAAGAATCAAATACATTTAAATTATTGAATATTTTCTTCATATTTGCATTTGACTCCGGATCATAGGCATTTACAATTGCGTTATTTTTCAACAAGTAATCGATCATATTAATTGCCGGTGATTCCCTAACGTCATCGGTTTGTGCCTTAAAGGCCAAACCGAGTAAAGCAATTTTTTTCCCTGATACATCATTATTCATCAAGTCCATTAGTTTTTTAACCATACGTTCTTTTTGATTTTGATTTGCTTCTATTGCTCCTCTCACGACCTTAAGACCTGTTCCTAAAAGTTCTGCGGTTGAGATCAGCGCTTTTGTATCTTTCGGAAAGCATGAACCACCAAAGCCAGGGCCGGGATGTAAAAACTTCGGGCTGATTCTACCATCAATCCCCATGGCCTTTGAGACAATATGTACATCGGCTCCGATTTCATCACAAATATTTGCAATTTCATTAATATAACTGATTTTTACAGCTAAAAAAGCATTGCTTGCATATTTAATCAGTTCTGCAGTTTGAATCGTCGTTTCTATAATCGGAGTTTCATTAATATAAAGCGGCCTGTATACATTTTTCATCATATCGATTGCTTTTTGATTTGAAGCACCAATAATCACCCTGTCAGGCCAGAGAAAATCTTTAACGGCAGATCCTTCTCGTAAAAATTCAGGGTTTGATATATAATCAAATTCGATTTCTGATTTTGAATTATTCTTGATTTTTTCAATAATCTTTTTTCCAGTACCAATCGGGACCGTGCTTTTTGTACAGATAACTTTATATCCATTCAAGTTTTCTCCAATCGCCCGGGCGACCTTGTATATTGCACTTAAATCTGAGGTTCCATTATCACCTTCAGGCGTACCAACAGCAATAAATATCACATCAGCTTCTTCGATTGATTTATTCACCTCACCCGAAAAAAACAAACGTCCTGCTTTTACATTTCTTTGAACAATTTCGTTGAGCCCGGGTTCGTAAATCGGAATTTTACCCTTTTTAAGCAGGTTTATTTTATCTAAATCAATATCAGCACAAATGACCGTATTGCCAAAATCCGATAAACCTGCCCCACTTACAAGGCCAACATATCCTGTTCCTATTACTGCTATTTTCATCATTTTTGTTTTTTCTCTATTCTGTAAACTACGTACTTATTGACGGAAACCAAATAATAATATCAACTTAATCCAATAAATCTCCGTATATACCACTCACATGATAAAAGTAATATTAATACAATTAATACTATGTAATTCTCATTAAATGTTGCCGTTTTTAAAACCATTTCATTCTTAACATCATCATATAAATATTGGAATAATTCAGCCCGGGATTTCCAGGGCATGTATTTCCCGTTTGATCGATCGGCTATTAAACTTAAATATGTATTATTAACAGACACATTATTCAACTCAATTTGGCTCTCATCGATAGCAAAATGCCCATTCTGCTCAAAAGAATTTTCACCAATATCCATATGTATTGAATATGAATAATCACCCGGCTTCCCTGCTAAAATCCGTTTTTCCCAGAGTTCATTTGTCGGACTATAATTCAATTCGTATGTTTTTATTATTTTATTATCCTGAATCAAATTGATATACCCAACGGTATTACCAATATCGTTTTCATTAAATCCTGCGTGGGTACCGGAAATATAAATTTCCTCACCTTGCTGGAAAACATTTTTATTCAACCGGAAGTATAATTCATTTTCTCCGGAAGTTCTCATGAGCCAGCTAAAAATATTACCCATCAGGATTTTGCTAAAATCTGCGGTCGAAGATTCTGTCAATTTATAGTATAAGGTTGAAAAGTCAGATGCAGTCCATAAAGATGATCTTAACCCTTCTTTTTCTCCAAAAACCAATAATGGTGAATATATTTTATCATACAACGCCAGTGTTGATACTTCATCTCCGGGATTAATAATAAGTTTGGGGGTGAGCGGGGGAAATGAATTCTGAATGTTTTCAGATTGATTAAATAAATATGAATCAAATTGACTTATGTAATTGCTATTTTCTGACCAATACCAATTAGTTTTCTCATTGTCTTTTAAAGAAGTTCGTGTATTACTTACATGTAGAAACGGATAAAGCGATTCAGCTGATTTTGATGTTATATTTGGGCCGGCGATAAAAAACAAAGATGATTTATTAGAAACCAATTTTTTTGCGAATATTCTTTGCCACCGTTTAGAAACAGGCTTTAATGGAAAATTATCTAATATAATTAATTCATACGGTTTGGACCAAAATTCAGATAAAGATGGTGTAAATGAATCTCCTATTTGAATATAATGATCCATGGACGCTCTGGGAAAATCCATTATTGATTTCTTTATTGGACCGGTATTAAAATTCGGTGCACCGGTAATTAAAGCAATATTATAACGATCTTTCAGGATAGTAACATCAAAAGGTAAGCGATTGTTATTTATATTTATTTCATCTTTCAATACAGATGCTTTTACCGAATACTTATTAACACCAAGTGTATTTGATGAAATTCTATACTTTGCTTTAGAAAGAGAACCATCTCCTAATAATTGGATATATTTAGAGCCGATTAGATTTGCCCCATTATAAAGCATTACATTGATGCGGTCATTCATTTTTCCTTGTGAAACGATCGTAACATCAATATTCATTTCTTCTCCCTTTACGGCAATAGTGGGGGCTGAAACAGACTTTATAGCAATATCAACCATTGGTATGGTATCACCAACACCAATTGTATAAATAGGAGTATTGATCTTATTTAATTGATTTTGATCCGTATTTCCTTTCGTAATCTGTCCATCTGAAATAATGATCGCTCCGATTAAGTCATCTTTCGCTTCCAGTATATGATTGTGGACATTACTTATATCTGTTACTGCACCATCTAATTCAAATGATTGACCATCATATTCGTGAATAGTGTTATCAAAAGTATATACCTGTGCATCAGGATCGATTTCACGAATAGATTCTATATATTTTTGAATTTCTTCTAAATATAATTGTGGAGAAAAAGATTGATGATAAGCCATACTAACCGATTTGTCTACATAGACATTCCAATGCAACGGATACTGGAGATTTTTTTTCCAAGTCACCTTTGGTTGCAACAGCAATAATAATACAATTATAAGAACGAAAATTCTAAAAATGTATATGATAGATAATTTCCGATCCGTTTTAATACCGAGATATATCCATAGTATTACGACGATAGATGTCAGTAGTAATATCCAGAACCATCCATCAATGTCACTTAGTAATTGTAATGACATTATCTCGCCAATTTCAAATTGGGATCAATTTCAAAATCCATGGAAGAAGAAACGCCTTTTTTCAGATAAAGTTCACCTAAATAAGCAACCATGGCTGCATTATCCGTACACATTGCTAAATCAGGATATAATACAGATATATCAGGTAACGATTTTATCACTGCTTTTCGTAATGATTTATTTGCAGCCACACCTCCTGCGACAACGCACGTTTTTACATCCGTTTGTTCTACAGCCAGTTTTAATTTGCTGATCAATACATCAACAATTGCCTGTTGGTAGCTGGCTGCGATATCCGCTTTGGTAATGTTTCCATTTTTATCAAAAGAATCCATATAATACAACAAAGCTGTTTTTAATCCGCTAAAACTGAATTCAATATTTTTATCTTTAATAAACGCCCTGGGGAAATGAACGGCTTTTTGATCGCCATCTCGAGATTGCTCCTCAATTTCGGGACCTCCGGGATAACCCAACCCTAGAATACGCGCTCCTTTATCAAACGCTTCACCGGCAGCGTCATCTCTACTTGTCCCCAACAACGTATAATTACCCAACGCCTCTACTAACCACAATTGTGTATGTCCACCAGATACTAATAAACAAACAAATGGAAATTGCAAATTGGAATCTGCCAAAAAATTTGCGAAAATGTGAGCTTCTAAATGATTAATACCCACAATAGGTTTTTTTAAACCATGAGCAAATCCTTTTGAAAAACACACACCGGCCAAAAGCGCACCGGCAAGCCCGGGACCTCTGGTAACTGCAATACCTTCAATATCCGTTTTTGAAATGCCTGCTTTTTGAATTGCTTTTTCGACTATAGAGTTTAAGAGCAATTCATGCTCTCGAGATGCAAGTTCAGGAACGACTCCTCCAAAATCAGAGTGAATGAGTTGGGAACTGACAATTGTAGATAAAATCTTGCTTTCCGAACAGATTGCGGCAGCCGTTTCATCGCAAGACGTTTCAACGCCTAAAACAATCAATTAGATTCCTTTGTTACAACCAACTCAAGATTACGTGGGGAAAGATCCCGCCATTCTAAAATATCTTCAGGAGTCCGCACGCTGGGTTCATAATAAATTTTTCCCGAAACCCATTCTTTAGCAAAGTCTAACGTGACGATTATATCTCCAGGCTTAACGGCTGCGATGCGATCGACACCCCCAACGATAGTGAGTGAAACAGTTGTAGGATTAACGAATAATCTCACACTCGGAAGTGTATTCACAACTATGACTGGAATTTCGCTTATAATACGTTCACTGATAGGTTGAATATCCTGTTTTAATACGATAGTATTTTGAGAATATTCAAGAAGAGACCGAGTTTTTTTATCGATGGCCAGTGAAATGTTTAAATCAAATTCTTGATTGATAAACGTATCTGTTTTTGTCATAACAAAAGCCATCTTCTCGATTACTTCTTTCGGGCCGGCAACCTCAATCTTATCAGGATGAAGGCTTTGCTTGCCAACCAAAGTGTATCCCGGAGCGGCATCAATAATCACCGGTGATTTTACCGGTACTGTTTTTACCATGTAATCATCTAAGCTGATGTGTATAGAATCCGGGTACACAACTTCTATATATTCCAAATTATATGCAGGTGGGAGCACTACTTTTTGAGGATATCGTTCGTAATACTCATTTAAGTAAAAATCATACTCTTCAGATATTCGATCGAGATCAATAACTAACTTAAAATCAGTAAGGAATTTTTTAACGAGAAGAGTTTTAAACAGAACACGCCCGGTACCTCGTAATCGGACTTGGGCGTATTCAGGAACTTCTTTCTTATGAGCTTTTTGGGCGCTCAGGTTTCGAGCTTCTATGGGCATATCCATAACCATGGTGTATTCATTTTCACTTACCACAAATACCCAAAGTAAAAGAGCCAATCCAGCTGCTCCCAATCTCATTCCCAAAGAGTGCCAATTGAGATATTTTTGCAGTTGGATCTTATCCATTATTGCATCACTATGCTATGAAGGGGTCCTATGATTTTTCGTTGGTTTTTTCTTTTGAATCTTCTGCTTGAAGATCTTCTGGCATTTCTATTTTTTCTGACGCCGGCTTTTCCTGGCTTTCCAAGAAGTCCTTCACGGAATCTTTAGTGGCTTTTTCACCACCTTCAGAATATTTATCAGAGAAAAGGATCACTTTTTTCTCATCCGGTTTTACTTCCATGACATTTCCTGATACCTTTACTCCAGGTTTCAAATCAGATACCACTTCTTTTCGTTTTTTCTTCGGTTTCTTACCAAAAGGAATAATGCCTTCGACATCCATTTCCAACTGAAGGATGATTCCTTTATCTAACACACGAATAATATCGCCACTGACTTCTTTACCCGTTTCAAAATACTTAATGATTTCAGGCCATGGATCATCAGATACCTGTTTTAATCCTAAAGAAATTCGACGATTATCCCTGGAAATTTCCAGAATGCGGACTTTAACTACCGCTCCTTTTTCCACTATTTCTTTTGGATGTCTGACCACTTTCGTCCACGAAAGGTCAGAGACATGAATAAGTCCATCAATGCCTTCCTCAAGTTCTACAAAAGCGCCAAATTGCGCTAAGTTATTGACGGTTCCTTTGTGGACAGTCCCAACCATAAATTTTTCTTCAATTTCATCCCATGGATCCGGCAGTAATTGTTTAATACCCAGGCTGATTTTTCTGTCGTTTGTATCGATTGACAGAACCATTGTTTCCACTTCATCGTTAAGTTTATACAGTTCATTAGGATTCTTTACTTGTCGTGTCCAAGACATTTCAGAAACGTGGATCAATCCTTCTACGCCCGGTTCTAATTCAACAAAGGCACCATAATTCGTCATACTAACAATTTTACCTTTTACGTGAGTACCAACAGGGTATTTTTCTTCAACATCTTCCCAAGGATGAGGAGTCAGCTGTTTCAACCCAAGCGAAACACGTTGTTTTTCTTTATCAAAATCAATGATTTTAACAGTCAAAGTATCATCAAGATTGACTATTTCTGAAGGATGATTGACACGTCCCCAAGAGAGATCGGTAATATGCAGTAAACCATCCACGCCTCCGAGATCCAAAAAGACACCAAAATCGGTAATATTTTTAACACGACCTTCTATAACTGTACCAATTTCCATTTCGCTCAACAGAGCATCGCGCTGTTCTTTCAGACTTTCTTGAAGGATAATCTTATGTGAAACAACGATATTTTTTCGAGCTTCATTCAATTTGACGATACGGACTTCAATATCTGTATTCAACAAATTGTCAAAATCCTTCACAGGTCTCACATCAATTTGGGAGCCGGGTAAAAACCCCTGGATACTACCAAGGTCTACGATCATACCACCTTTTATTCGGCGAATGATTTTGCATGTAAATGTTGTTTCATTGTTAAATAATTCATTTAATTCTTCCCATCGACGCATAAAATCTGCTTTTTCTTTGGAAAGAACCATATTGCCTCGACGATCTTCAAGATATTCTAAAAAGATATCAATTTGATCACCGATATTGGGCATATCTTCCTCGGAAAATTCATCGCGATCGATAATACCTTCAGATTTAAAACCAATATCAATAAATATAACATGGTCATTCATACCAATCACGCGACCTTTAATCACTTGATTTTCTTGAATTTCAGAAAGAGAATTTTCGTATTTATTAATTAATTCATCTGTTTTATCTGAATGGATATCCGTTTTATCGATTTCTTCTTTGCTTACCGTACGGATATCATTCAAAAGATGGGGGTCTAAATAATTGATATTTACTTCGGTTTCACCGTTTGATATTGTTTCAACCGCAGGTGTTTCTTCAACTACTTCTTCAGTTGTAGCTGCTTCTACACTGGCGTCATCAACCAAGGTTTCAGACGTCTGTTCAACGGTTAATTCTTCTTTACTCATAAGATTAATATTTCCTGTTTATAGTTTCATTTATTGTTTCATGTTAATAATTTCAATTATCCTTGATACTTGTTCGTCAATACTTAAATAAGTTGTATCGATAACAATAGCATCCTCGGCTTTTTTCAGAGGAGATATTTCTCGTGATGAATCATATTCATCCCTGCGTTTTATATCTTCTTCTAATTCCTCGATTGATTTTTCTTCTCCAATGGCTTGCAAGTCTTTTCGTCGTCTTTCGGCCCGGACATATGAATCAGCTATCAAAAAAAACTTGAACTCTGCATTCGGGAAAACAACAGTTCCAATATCTCTTCCTTCCATCACGCAATCTGTTTTTGATGCAATTAAACGTTGGTGACGAACCATGGCTTGTCGAACCTCTTTTACAGCACTGACAGCACTGACATTACGCGTCACTTCCGGTGATCGAATTTCGGCTGAGACATCTTCGCTGTTTAAAAATATCTCATAGGATCCATCTTCCATTTTTATATCAATGTCGATTTTAGAAAGCAGATCGTTCAGTTGATCAGAGTTTTTTATATCAACCCCTTCTTTCAAAACAGCAAGTGTAACACACCTGTACATTGCACCGGTATCCAGATATATAAATCCAAGTTGTTGTGCAACGCCCTTGGCTGTAGTGCTCTTGCCAGTAGCGGCAGGTCCATCAATTGCGATAATCATTATTTTACCTTCTCAAAAAGCCGACAAATTTACTTTTTTTAATGAATAAAACCAAAATGTAAAGCTATAAGTATAATGATGACTTTTTTAACGTTTTTTGCAACTCACTAATCTCCTCTTTTGATAATGCTCGCCATTGTCCAAAAGAAAGACCTTTTACATCAACAGGACCATAACTTATTCGATGTAGAGAAAATATTTTTCTGTTCAATGTTTTCATAATTCTTCTGATTTCTCTATTCTTTCCTTGCTGTAGCATAAGTCTGATGACTGTACTTTTTTTCCGGGGATTCTGCTTTATGATTTTCGCTTTTCCCTTTTGTCCCCAACCTATAAAAACACCTTTACTTATTTTTGTTATTTCCGTTTGGTTTAATGACCGGTCTACTTCTACGTCATATATCCTGGGAACCTTATTTTTCGGCAGCATCAATTCTTGTGCTAAATCGCCATCATTTGTGAATAGTAATAGTCCCGTTGTATTACGATCCAAACGACCTATTGTAAATAATCGAGGCTTTTGAGGAACTAATTCCCTCACTGTTTTCCTGTCTTTAGGATCACTCGCAGTTGTAATATATCCTTTCGGTTTATTTAAGGCAATAACTGAAATTTGTTGATCAATTGTTATACGTCTGCCATTGAAGATGATTTCATCCTCTGGGGAAACATCAAATGCCGGATCCGTCTGGAGGATACCATTCACAATGGTCGTTGCTTCTTGGATTAGCTTATCAGATTCCCGTCGAGATGCAATGCCGGCTTTAGCCAGAAATTTATTTAAACGCATAAAATTCTTATTCGCATGAGGAAGCGTAATGACGCTTCATGCTGTGGGAGTATCGGTCGGTTGGTCGATTTCAGGTGTTTGATGAGCGGGTGTATGAACAAATGCTTCGAGTTGAGTTTCGCCATCGCTTTCAGCGAGTTCATTAATTTCCTTGAGCTTTGGCATATCAGAAATTCTGTTTAATCCAAAATGTTCCAAAAACGTTTCAGTCGTGGCATAAAGCAACGGACGTCCGGGACCTTCATCTCGTCCTTTTATTTTGATCAGGCCACGGTCTAATATTGTTTTGAGGACACCGCTGCTATCTACACCACGGATAGCTTCAATTTCAAATCGGCATACAGGTTGCTTATAGGCTATGATCGCCAGGGTTTCTAATGCTGCTTGCGAAAGAGTAAGTTTGCCTGACTTATTTATCACTCTTCTGACCCATGTTTCAAATTCAGGTTTAGTAGTCATTTGATAGCCACCAGCCACCTCTTGGATTTCCAAAGGACGTTGTTCTTTTTCGAATCGTTCTGATAATAAGGGAATTAAATCATTCAAATAGGGTGCGTCATCAATAAATACCAGATTGACCCTTGATTGAGTTAATGGTTCAGATGATGCAAAAAGAAGTGCTTCAATGATTTTTAGTTGCTCTTTTATATTCAAATTACGCTTTTGCAGTTAGGAGTTGAATTTCAAGTTCGCCAAATATTTCATTTTGTACAACAGTAATTTGGTGCAAGCGCATCAGGTCCAGGATCGCTAAAAATGTAACCACTATTTCGATCTTTGTTTGTAATTGATTTAATAAAGTGGAAAATCGCAAACGACCATCTCCGTCAAAGGATTTTATTATCAATTCTTTTTGATTATCCAAATAAATGGCTTCTCTTTGTAATTCATAGGATTGAATGACCGGTCTGTTGTCCATGGCCATTTTAAATGATTTAGCAATATCATAGAGAGTCACATTTTTCAGAATAATATTTACTTCATCAGGTGTTTCAGAAACAGGCATTGTTTTACCGGCGGGAAATATGTGGCTGCGATTTTCGGCAAATGCATTTAATGATTCTGATGCCTCCTTAAAACGTGAATATTCCAATAGCTGATCAATCAATTCTCTTCTTGGATCAATTATCTCATCGTCTTCATCAAACTCGGGGCGAGGTATCAGCATTTTCGATTTTATTCGCATAAGCGTTGAAGCCATGACGATGAATTCACCGGCTACATTGATATTCAATTGCTTCATCTCCTCAACAATATCAATGAATTCATGGGTTATATCCGCAATGGGAATATCATAGATATCAATCTCATCTCTCCGGATAAAATACAATAATAGATCGAGGGGACCCTCAAAATTTTCTAAATGAACCCGGTAAGTCATACCCGGTAATTTAACCCTGCGGCATTTCTGGCTCGAGTCAAATATTCTTCAGCAACTGTTGACGCTTTTTCAGCGCCATGCTGAAGCATTTCATAAACAGAATCTTTATGGTTTTCCAAGTAAGCTCTTTTTGCTCTGAATGACTGAAAATGATCCATAATTCGTGAAAATAGTGATTTTTTTATGTCCCCATAGCCGGTTCCCGGGATTGTAAATCTTTCTTTTAATTCCAAGGTCTCCTTTTCATTTAAAAAAGAGCTATATATATGAAAAAGAGCACAGTCAGAATTTTTTACCTCATCCACTCCTGTCGAATCAGTTACAATTGACATAACTTTTTTTCTAATGACTTTTTCTTCTCCAAAAATTGGTATTGTATTATTATATGACTTACTCATTTTCTGACCATCAATTCCCGGAACAAGTTGATTTTCCGTATCAATGTCCGGTTCAGGAATAATAAACACATCGCCAAATGTTTGATTAAATCGAATGGCAATGTCCCGTGTCATTTCTACATGTTGTTTTTGGTCTTTTCCAACAGGAACGATTTCACCGCCAAATAATAAAATATCTGCCGCCATGAGAATAGGATATGAAAATAAACCCATATTTGCTTTCAGACCTTTAGCCAGTTTATCCTTATATGATGTTCCTCTTTCCATGAGTCCTACACCGGCAACATTTGATAATATCCAAGTTAGTTCAGTGACTTGCGGGACATCACTTTGAATCCAAAACGTGGATTTCTCCGAATCCATCCCTAATGCCAGAAAATCCATAGCCGCATTCAATGTATTATCCCGTAACCTATTGCCGTCTTGAATGGATGTCATTGCATGGTAATTCACAATGAAGCAAAACAAATCGCTTTCTTCCTGATAATGGATCATCCGCTTCATCATACCAAAATAGTTTCCTAAATGCAGCTGACCGGAGGGTTGAATCCCGCTTAACACTCGTTTCAAAATGACTCCAAAAATAAATAGGGCCGCCATGATGCTTGATCATGGTTAATGAATTGTTGAAAATAGTGAATGCGATTGGGTTTTCTCGGTAATCGCATTAATGGCATATCGATTTCTTCCGGTGATCTATTCCCTTTCTTAATATTACAATTTTGACAAGCTGCAACCAAATTATCCCAATTATCCGTTCCACCACGTTCTCTTGGAATAATATGATCAATCGTTAACGAAGTTGATTTAAATCCGCAATATTGACACGTATGTTTATCCCGAAGCATAATATTTTTTCGGCTCAATACGACATCCATGCTGTTATAACGAACAAAATCTTTCAGTTTTACGATGCTGGGTAACTTTTCAGTTATTGATGGTGAATGAACTTCTTCTTGGTATGTTTCAACAATGTCTACCTTTTCAAGATATTTAAGACAAATCGCTCTCTTAGCGGTGCAAATCATTAAAGGAGCATAATTCATATTTAGCACGAGGACTGCTTTATTTAATGGTAAGCCGTTGTTTGACGTATGAAACATGGTCAGGAGTTTAATACTTCTTCGATAGACAATGCTTTTACAAATAGATCATCAAGCTTTTTGCTGAAATGTGTATTTTTTTCATCCATACTCTCAATTTGAACCCACCCTCTTGCATTTATCAAGTCAGCGCCACCCAAGCCAATTGCCACGTGATTGATTTGATTTCCTTCAGCAAAAAATAACAGATCCCCTTTTTGAACATTTTCCAATTCAATGTTTTTATGTAAATAATCAGCTTGCAGATGGGAATCCCGGGGAAATTCTATCCCATGAGCCTTAAAAACTGTTTGTACAAACCCGGAGCAGTCAAACCCTTGGGTTGATATTCCACCCCATAGATAAGGTATTCCTAAAAATGATTTTGCAAGATTAGCAATCGATTCCCGGGATGGAGTTAATGGATCCGTCCTTAACCCATTTTCAATCAATCCTTGTTGACCATCAGGAAGTTTTACGCTGTAACTATTTTCATTCTCAATAACAGATAATTGACCCCCGAAGTTTATGGTACGGATGGGATTATTTTTTTCATCATGAACGACACCGTGAGAGTGATAAAATACAGAATTAGAAGTGTATTTTTCCTTCTGTATAATTCCATAGAATCCATGCACCCAACCTTCGTAGCCATCCCATTGTTTAATGTTATACCAATTTTCAGACTGTCCAATAACTGGGCATGATTCGCCTATAAGAGCCTGGGTCAACACCGCAGAATTGAATGACGGCTCTTTATAAACATTCATGACAGATACATTTATAATAAAATAATACATACGTTTTATTACTCAAAATTCAACGGCAAATTTATTGAGTGATCTTTCATAATCCCAATATAACATTTTGAGGTAATCTATCAGTGACAGGTATTGTTTTTTCATTTTTAACTTACCGCCGCAACTGAGGGATTACCAGTGCTGTCCAAAATAAATTAGTTTTTACATATTTTTGATAAAATAATTTATGCTTTTCGACGATCAAGGACGGTTTTGGACAGTTTTTTCCACTTATTCAAAAAACAATCCCCTTATTATTTCAATACCACAAACAGAAGAAGAGAGTTGAGCGAATAATCCAAAATACCTATTTTATAAACCCCACTTCAATTCTCCCCTCTTACAGGGGAGAAAGCAACCGGACTATCGCCAAAATCTTTCCCTTGCGCTTTCGCTAATGGAAACACAAAGCTTGCCGTAGTTGCAGCAAAGGGTTGGGGTCAAAAACATATATTTAAATGGTTTCGATAAACGTCTTGGACAGATATGA
>CAJVYU010000065.1 GCA_913009735.1 uncultured Fidelibacterota bacterium | reverse complement strand
GTTTGGGCCTGGGTGGCATGAGTTAATTAAAAAGGTGGATTGGGGTTATTTAGTGTATGAAGGTAATAATGGAGAGTTTAGATTTTTATTGCCTGGTATAGAAGAGGTAGTCTGGCAATATTCCCCGAGTCCAGGCGAATGGCACCATATCGCGGCGGACTATGACGGCAATAATATGCGGATATATTGGGATGGACAAGTTATGGAAACTTTCCTGACCAGCGGGAATTTATCCAGCAATTCCAATCCCATGCGATTTGGGGAAAACTTTGATGGGTTGGCTGATGTTATCCGTATCAGCGATGTTGCCTTATATCAGGGAAACAATTTTGATCCCTGGAATCAGGATTATAATCCCACTACGAACACCCATCTTTTGTATAATTGTAATGAAGGGAGTGGTAATCAGTTAATAGATGATAGCGGAAAAAATAATCCTGCAACCATCACCGGAAATCCCACCTGGGATCCGGATGAGCCGCTTGGCGGTGGCAGTGGAATTAGCCTCTGGTTTACGAATTATTCCTCCAATTATGTTGACTTGGAATGGAACCGTTGGCCGGATAATGATGGAGAATTTTATAATTATGAAATCCGTCGAGAAACATCACCGGGCGTTGTTCTTCCCTCTTCGCCGGTTGTTTACTCAGGGACAGATCCGAACATAATCAGCTGGCGAGATAATGATATATCAGAAGGGAACACATATTATTATAAACTGTGGATGTATGAATCTCCAGGAGTGCATAGGTACGAAACACCTGAATTGATGTTTACACCATCAGCTGGGGGCTCAGGCAAGATCACCAGTCAAATTCATGTTAACAGGGCGATTGCCGGCAATATATACTTTGAATTGTATTACCCGGGGAACGATCCCAATAGTGGGTCGCCGGACGAAGAACCAAATCAGATCTACGTCAATTTAGCCGCCAATGATTACTGGAATTACGAATTTATAAACCTAGCCGATGGAAACGGGTATTCGGTGGTTGCTTTCATAGATGCACAAGGTTCATCCAATTCAGGTTCTGTAACTTGTGATGATGGAGAAGATCTATTGGGAATGACAGAGAATATTAATATTACCGGCGGTAGCCAAGAAAGTAGTCTTGTTGAAATGGTAGAGTGCAGCAGTGTAGCAGACTATCCTGATATTAGTAATTTTTCCATCACCAGCGGCAATGCATATGCTGACAGCTCAGACGATGTAGAGATTTCCGTAGAACTTGCTGCAAGTTCAGGTATTAGCGATGCGAAGCTAATCTATTATCGGGGTGGAAATTATTCATCCACGACTGAGTCCGCACTAACATCCGGGTCTGGAGTTTGGACTGGAAGTATTTCTTCTGGCGATGTGACCATGGAAGGATTAATGGTGCAAATATATGCAAACAGTAATAATGGATATGACTCCTTATCCGGATGGTACGAAATACCGGTTTATTTCAAGACATATACATTCAGTTCGGTAGCTGCAGAACAATATGCTATGGTGTCCTTTCCGGGAGATTTAGATAATGATGGTGTGAGAAGTGTACTTGAAAACAATTTGGGTAATTATGACCCCGCGCAATGGCGATCGTTCAGTTATAATTATAGTAGTGAAAGCTATGATGAAAATTCCGGTAATTTTAAGGCTGGAAATGCATTCTGGGTTATCTCCCGAAAAAGCGCAGATCTGACGGGCAACAGCGGTAAAGTTACATCTCTTCAAAATCCATATACCGTTACATTGGACCGGGGTTGGAATATGATTGGCAATCCCTATACCTTTAGTTTGAATTTTTCGAATCAGGTTACGGCAACAGGCAATGTAGGAACGACTTTGTTCGGCTATAATGGTAATGGTTATGTTAATGCCAGTGAAATGATTCCAGGAGAAGGATATTGGATTTGGTCTTATGAGGATGGTACGAAACTGGATTTTAGTCATATACCTTCAGGTGGTTCCCAAAAACAGATGGAGGGTGGATGGCAAATAGATTTACAAGCATCTATCAATGGTTATCATGATTTTGCGAATAGAATAGGTGCCCATCCCCTGGCCAATGATGAACGAGACGCCATGGATGCTCATGAACCACCCGTTATAGGCAGTTATGTGCAATTGGCTATCAATAATGCTGATTGGAAAGATAAAGGTATATATAGCAAAGATATCCGCAGGGAAGGTAGTAAAAACTATTTCTGGAACGTTGTTGTTAAGTCAAATATAGCCGGACGAATTAATATTGATGTACTTAATACCCAATCAATCCCCAGCGAGTTTGATGGTGTAATTGTGGATCTGGACAATATGATCCAGCATGATCTCCGTTCAGGTGCAGCTTATCAATATGTCAGCATTGGCGATGAACAGGCTCATCATTTTCAAGTGATCATTGGCCTGCCGGAAAATGTATCAAAAATGGTTGATGAACTTGGTATTTTACCCGGAGAATTTTCCGTAGATCAAAATGTTCCCAACCCTTTTAACCCAGCCACGGCCATTAGAATTCAATTGGCTGAAGATGCTGTCGTTACTATGAAAGTGTTCAATATCCTCGGTGAAGAAGTAACGACATTGATCCATAATGAATATATGAAAAGCGGTTATCGACAGATAATTTGGAACGGACGGGATAATACCAACCGTCAATTACCATCCGGTTTGTACCTCTATCAAACCATTATGAAAGATAATCAGGGGCGATTGCTCCACATGAATACAAAGAAAATGGTATTGGTGAAATAATGAAAAGAATCACATCAACTCTCACAGTTTTATCATTAGCCTTATTAGTAGTATTTGTTTCAATAGCCAGTTCTGCAGGAAAACAGTTTGGTAAAATTTCTCTCCCATTAGGAAAGGTTGAAGTTCAATCATCAGGGAATAATACTTGGGAAAAAGCCAAACCCAACCGCCCGGTGTTTGAAGGAGATATTGTGCGCACTGCTGTAAAATCCCGGGCAGAAATCACTCTTAAGGGCGGCGGTAAAATCCGCATTGGTGAAAATTCTGAACTGGAATTGAATGAAGCCAGTGTAAAACCCATGGTGAAGAACTTTAAAGCTAAACTCAAAAAAGGAAATGTCTTTGTATCTGCCAAAGCGGCCTTTGGAGAAAAGAAGAATGTGCAGTTACGTATGCCCACAGCTGTGGCAGCCATTCGTGGAACAAAATACCGGGCCAAAGCCGGTGAGGACGAAAGTGAAGTCCTTGTATATAATGGCAAAGTGGATGTGAATGCTGCTAAGAATGTCATTGATGAGCGTCAGGATAAACGAAAATCCTTTGCACCCGGCGAAGCTCCAACCGGTAAACCAAAATTCACCCTTGGCCCGGTAACGGAAACCAAAGCCCCCACTCAAGTGTCGGGTCCGTATGAAGTAACTCTGGAAGAATGGATTACGTTAGCAGAAGGAATGCAGATCAATGTCCGCAAAGATGGCAAGTACCATATGTTTGAGTTTGACCAGACAAAAGACGGAGATCTGGATTTTGTAAAATGGAACAAAGAACTGGATGCCGCTGAAGAATAAGATTATTATTAATCTGGCAATAGTTATTCGTATGAAAATAATTAAAAATATAAAAGGACTTGAGTTAGTAATTTTACAAAGGAGAAAAACCGGCTTCCCGCCTACACTTCGACTTCGGCGGACAGGAAGGACTGGGGGAAATAGCCAAATTAATGTCATTGCGAGAAGTGAGGAACGAGCGACGAAGCAATCTCCTACATTCAATATTTCCAAGGAGATCACTTCGTCTCCGCCAATGACGGATCCTCGTGATGACAGTAATGGATGTGTATTTTTGTAGATAAGGTTCACACGATTAACTCCCACCGGAATATTAGTAAACCGGCACTGGTTAGCGGTAGCGGTTGTATGCCCCCCTGCCTGCGCTACCTCTTCGGCAAGCAAGCTTTGTGTTTCCCTGCATGCGACATTGGCCAATATCGAATTCGGAAAAAAAAAGGTTTCTTGAAAGCATGTCCACCGCCTAAAGGTCGGAGCGACAGCACAGGCAGGAAGGAACGTAGGCGGGTCATAGAGATTATAGAGGGTTCTTAAATGGTGATACTGTTGAATATCATGCGCTTAACTTATACCGTAGTATTGGTATGAAAAATAAATTATGAATGAACTCTTAAAACGCTTGGGCATCGGCACCTTCATTGGACTCATTGTAGGTTTTCTTGTTGCTTTTGGTACCAATATTGAAGGTTTTTTTCTTACGGATCTATTAGACGGATATGAATATCAATCCTATGACGCCCGCATGCAGGCAGAAGTAGCGGGTACGGAAGAAGCATCCATAGATACGGTTGTCATTATTGATATTGAACAGCAATCCACTTTACCTGTTGAAGAAGGCGGCCTGGGTCGTTATTACAATTGGCCCCAGGCATATCATGGCCAGCTTATTGATGTGGTAAGTTCCGGTGAACCGGCTGCAATTCTTTTTGATATAATTTTTGATCCGGAAAACACATTCAATTACGATTTGATTAAAGCATTAAACAGTAAAGATACACCACAGGATGAGTATTTGGCTGACGTTACGAATCAGTTCTTAGTGAGTAATGATCCAACGCGCATGGTGTCTTCGACTTACAAAAGTCAAAAAACGTATCATGCCTTGGTTTTTGAAGAGGAAGATACACTGATCTTTCTCTATAAAATGGATTCCGAACCGGAAGGGTACGACCGCCCGGATCATTTAATACAGTTGCCGGATGATCAAGTAAGGCAGTTACCGAAAGCAGATCGTCTGGGGAATACATTTCCTGATCTTTTACAAGCATCAGTTGGCAACGGTAGCGCCAATTTCCCGCAAGATGATGATGGAATTATAAGACGGGCTCCCACAGCCATCTGGTTTGAAGGGCCCAATCATGTGTATCCATCATTAACCATGGCAGCTGCCATGGATATTCTCGGTGTCCCGAAAGATGGTTTGAACTATAACTTTGAAAAATTGATATTAACCATGCGGGATACCACCGGTAAAATTGTACGCGAAATACCCATCGATGAAAAAGGTCGTATGTATGTGAATTATTACGGATATTTCAAAACATTCTATTATTTGCCATACATATACTGTATGGATCCTGAACTGTTGGATCCATCCTATTGGAAAGGTAAGGTTGCCATTGTAGGCGCATCTCTCCCAGGGCTTATGGATTTAAGGAATACGCCGGTCCAGGAAACATTCTCCGGAGTGGAAATCCACGCCAATGTGATTCACAGTATTCTACAAAATGAATTTGTATCTATTACAAATGCCAATACGAATTTTTGGACTATACTGATTTTATGTGTATTACTGGGAATTGTTGTCAGTATCCCGTCCAAGCCGTTATATACGATACTTGCCCCTGTGATTGCTATCATTGCCTGGGTGATTTTTACGTATAATGAGTATCTCACCGGATTAAAAATGTGGGAGATTATCCGACCGACCATTTCCATGGGTGGAACGTATTTGGGTATATTTCTATACAACTTCCTGGTTGTGGAAAAAGACAAGCGATTCCTCAAAAATACCTTTGGAACGTATATCTCTCCAGAATTAATAGAACAAATGTACGAAAATAAAGAAGAGCCCCAACTGGGTGGAGAAGAAGGATATCATACTGCATATTTTACAGACATTCAGAGCTTTTCCAGTTTTTCCGAAAAATTAACCGCTTCTGATCTGGTTGAACTGTTAAATGAATACTTGACGGAAATGACGAATATTCTGTTAGAAAATAAAGGAACCTTAGATAAATATATTGGTGATGCCATTGTTGCATTTTACGGAGCACCTGCCCCTGTAAAGGATCACGAATATTGGGCGTGTTTAACGGCTGTAAAAATGCAGGAAGGATTAGCAAAACTTCGTGAAAAATGGCAGGCTGAAGGGGATCACTGGCCGGAGATTGTTCATCATATGCAGAACCGGATTGGAATTAATACCGGTCCCATGGTAACGGGAAATATGGGTTCTACAATGCGCATGAATTATACGATGATGGGTGATACGGTGAATTTAGCCGCCCGGTTGGAAGCATCTGCAAAACAATATGGTGTATACATTCAGGTAGCGGAGGAATCATATAATGCATGTAAAGATCGATTTATTTGGAGGGATTTGGACTATGTAATCGTCATGGGGAAAACAGAACCGGCCCAGGTGTTTGAACTCATTGCTGAATCCGGTAATATGCCACCGGGCTATGACAAATTACTACCGGTTTATCATGAAGCAGTTAAGCTCTATCGCAAACAGGATTGGGAAAAAGCCATTGAAGCATTTAAGGCTTCAGATGAATTGGAAGATATGTTTCCCGGACGCAAAACCAACCCCAGTCGTGTATATATACCACGATGCGAACATTATCGCGATAATCCCCCGGGTGATGACTGGGATGGATCATGGGCGCTGACGAAAAAATAGTTTATCAAAGTTCAATTCTGTATATTTGGAAATATATTGATATAAAAATCAAAACAGCTTATACTTCAATAATTAGGTTATAACAGTTTATTAGGAGGTATTCAAATGAATAAAATAATTAAGGTCCTGTTTTTAGCAGTCTCTATAAGCAGCAACGTGCAAACCCAAACGATGATTCAGGATACCCTCATATATGATACCACCTATGATGATACGTTCAATCTTAAACCGGGTGAAATAGCAATTTGTGTTTTTCAAATGCCAGCCGATGGAGTTATCAAAGGTTTTAATGTACCTATTGCCGCTATTGATAGTGATAGTAGCGTAATTTCAGTTTCAGTATGGAGTTTCACCTACCCTTTTGATTCAACGGGTAACAGCTACGACAGTAATTATGTAGATGAAAATGGATGGTTAGGGTATTATACTTCAATTGATAATGATACAATACCGGAATATTATTCTTCTTGGCCAGCGCGAGACTGGAATGCTTTTGGAGATTCCGGACTCTGTGCCGGAACAGAATTAGTTCCAAATAATCAAGATCCTCTTCTCGATCAATATACACCCAGCGGTTGGGAAAGTTATACTTTTAGTACTACAGGTGACCATTGGGTGGACGTGGAGGATTGGGGTTACCCTCAATTCCAGAAAGATGAATATGTAGGTATTTTTTTATATCACCAATTACCCCTTGGAGCAGCATATGAGGACACTACGCCGGTAGTAGCATTTCATTCTAACAATGACACGGAGATCAACAATCCATACCCATTACTGGTATTTAGTCCCAGTTGCCGGGGGATCTCAGGTGAAGGAGGCTGGCATATTCGTTCTGCAGTTTTGAACGTTGAGCTGGCAATTGAATATGAGAGCGTTTCCACAGAAACAAAGCCGGAACTTTCCGTTTCTTTTTCCCTGATGCCCAATTATCCAAATCCATTTAACCCCCGGACATCTATCCAGATTTCTCTTAAAGATATATCCAAGGTGGATCTGGTGATCTACAACCTATTAGGTGAGGAAATCATTCGTTTGGCAGATAGTGAACTGCTGCCGGCCGGGAGCCACAATTTTATATGGAGAGGTTTAGACCGTGATGGTAATAGAGTAACCAGCGGTATATATTTTTATACTACCAGGATTAGAGATATGTCCGGTAACTACGTTATGAAGCAAACGAGAAAAATGATCATGCTGGAATGAATTGATATAACCTGAATAATTCATGAGCAAACGTACTAACTGAAGTAAGTGCGATAATAATAGATAGTGGAATCATAACGCTATATAATTATGTAAAACGTAAATATGTAATTTGTTTGTATTACGTTTTACATATTTACGGTTTATCGTCATTTGCAAAATAAAAAAGAGGATGAATTAATAAGGATAATTGAGTACCTTTTAAAAGGTGCCCCGGTGAATTGAAAAAAACGAATAATATGCGTTGTTTTTTATTTAGTTAATTCTCCTCAATTTCTGCTATGCAAAATTCTGCCACGGCTATCCTTTTGTTACTGGACGGTCGTTTTTTTATAGGCAAAAGTTTTGGCGCCGAGGGTGAATCTATTGGCGAAGTCTGCTTCAACACGGGCATGACCGGTTACCAGGAAATCCTCACAGATCCGTCTTATTGTAAGCAGATTGTGACCATGACATCTCCCCACATTGGTAATTACGGCGTGAACCCGGAAGATATTGAATCCGATCGTATTCAGGTGGCCGGATTCGTTATTAAGGAAGAAACGAACATTCCTTCAAACTGGCAGTCCACACAATCCATTGGTGAATATCTCCGGGAAAATAGTATTGTTGGAATTAAAGGGATAGATACGCGAGCACTCACCAGGCATATCAGAGACAATGGCGCCATGAATGGCGTCATTTCCACTATTGATTCTGATATGGATTCATTGAAACAAAAATTGGAAAACGCACCTTCCATGTCTGGTTTGGACCTTGCCAAAGTGGTCACTTGTGAAAATCCATATTCCTGGTCATCAATCAGTCTCGCCGCAGCGAGCAGGCAATCAGCCAATCAATCAATCAATTTTAAAATTGCGGTGATTGACTTTGGAATTAAATATAACATTTTACGATTACTGGAAAGTCATGGTTGCGATGCAACGGTTTTCCCTGCACAAACTTCTTCGAAGGATTTATTGGATTTCAATCCGGATGGCATTTTTCTTTCAAACGGACCCGGTGACCCGGCTGCCGTGACATATGGCATTGCCGCCGTTACAGATTTATTAGGAAAGACCCCCATTTTTGGTATTTGTTTAGGGCATCAGATATTAGCACTGGCGTTGGGAGCAAAAACATTTAAACTAAAATTCGGTCATCGGGGAATCAACCACCCTGTAAAAAACCTGGAAACTGAAAAGGTAGAAATTACCAGCCAGAATCACGGGTTTGCAGTAGACCTGACTTCACTCCCGGATAATGTGATTCCAACCCATGTGAATCTGAATGACAATACATCGGAAGGAATTCGCTGTAAGGACATCCCGGCATTTTCTGTCCAATACCATCCGGAAGCCAGTCCTGGTCCCCATGACAGCCGATATTTATTTCAACAATTTATTGAATTAATGGGTAGCCACAGAGCCACAGAGAAAAACAAATGATAAATATGTGTAAAAAAAGAAAATGGAAAAATGGATAACCACAGAAACGCGGAAAACACTGAGCATGGAATTAAATAAAATAACAGAAAAAATTATTGGTTGCGCAATAGAAGTACATAAAAGGCTTGGCCCCGGTTTATTAGAAAGTATTTATGAAAAAGCATTGTGTATCGAATTAAGACTTGCGGGGCTGAAGTTTAAACAACAGAAATCTCTGCCGGTTTTGTATAAAAATGAATCAATTGGAAAATTTAAGATAGATATACTTGTAGAAAACAAAATTGTATTAGAACTAAAAAGCGTTGAAAGGCACGACCCATTATTTGAAGCACAAATTCTTTCCTATATGAAACTGGGAAATTATCCATTAGGCTTACTAATTAACTTCAATTCTAAACTACTCAAAGATGGAATTAAAAGATTTATCTGCAATTGAAACCGCTGTGTCTCTTCGACAATAAATAATGATACTTGAAACACAAAATTTATCCAAATCATTTGGCACTCAAGAAGCAGTGGATAATTTGTCTCTGGAAATCCCAGAAGGGTCGGTGTTCGGGTTTTTAGGTCCAAATGGAAGCGGGAAATCCACTACTATTCGCATGATGACAGACCTGATTCGCCCTGACGCCGGGGAAGTTTTCATCCAGGGAAAGTCCGTTCAGAAGTATCATCAGAAAGCGTTATCAGGTGTAGGGGCATTTATCGAACGGGCAGATTTTTACAAACATCTGTCAGCCAGGACAAATCTGGAAATGCTTGCCCGGATGGATGGAAATGGGTTTGAAAATATCCCAATTATACTGGAACGGGTTGGTCTGTCTGAACGAGCCGGCGACAAGGTGAAAAATTATTCACAGGGAATGCGCCAGCGGCTGGGTATTGCTCAAGCATTATTGTCAAAACCAAAATTACTGATTCTGGATGAACCCACAAACGGACTGGATCCCCAGGGAATGAAGGAAGTCCGTGATTTAGTCCGGGAATTGAGTAGCGAAGGCATCACCATTTTTATTTCATCCCACTTACTGGACGAAGTGCAGAAAATTTGTTCCCATGTTGCTATCATTCATCTGGGACAATTGATTATATCCGGTAAAATGGATGATTTATTAACGGAGTCTGAATGGTTTACCACAGAAATTCGAGTAAAACCTGTCAAAAAAGCAAAAACTGTGTTGGAAAATCAAGATTGGGTGCACCGGTGTGAAGAAAAACATGGAGCACTTTTTATAAATACTACTTCAGAAAAATTACCGGAAGTAACAGCATTATTGGTCCAAAATGAATGTGCCGTAGAAGCGGTGATTCCAAAAACATCGTTGGAAGAATTGTTCTTATCCAAAACAGGCATGAATGAACCACAGAGTCACCGAGACTCGGAGAAAAAATAACAGTTAAAATGGACAAACGACACAAAAAAACATTTTTTAAAATGTATAAACCTCTGTGCCCCTGTGTCTCCGTGGTAAAAAACTGATGTTTGGATTAATACATAACGAACTATTGAAAATCACCGGCCGGTGGCGTAGTTTCATCGGTTTTATCGGAATCGGCGTTCTCATGCCGTTTATTCTGTGGGGATTTTCCTATGGCGGAGGCGAGATTCATGATGAATATGTACGTCAATTGGGAGACAGTTTTATTGTAGTCGGTTCCATTTTCAACGCATTCCTGGCCACCTATATTGTAATGAATGCCTTTTGGATTCATATGCCGTTTCTGGTGGCCTTGGCCGCCGGCGATGCGGTTGCAGCGGAAGGGGCAGCCGGGACATTTCGTATTATACTTACGCGATCCACAAGCCGCCTGAAAATTTTATTCGCTAAACTGTTTGCCACATGGATTTACACAACACTTCTTATATTATTTTTAGCATTTATGTGTCTGGGTGTCGGAACACTTTGGCTGGGCAGCGGAGATCTCATTGTGTTTGACAAAGGCATTCTCATCTTGGATCAAAATGAAGCCTGGATTCGGATGGCATTATCATTCGGATTAGCAATATTAGTTATGTATGTAGTGGCAACCCTTTGCTTTATGTTTTCAACGATGGTGAATAATGGTATCGGCCCCATAATCGGAGCCATTTTTCTCATTGTAATTGGATATATCATAATGGCAATTCCCCTGGATATGTTTGAGAAAATGGAACCATACATTTTCGTCACCTATTTTGATGTCTGGCAGCAGGCGTTTAAAGAACCTATCCCCTGGGACAGGATTGCAAAAAGTTTGGGCGTGCTGAGTCTTTATACAGCGGGATTTATTGGTATAAGTGTAGCTGTGTTTTTGAGAAAAGATATAAAATCATGACAAAATCAGATCTTATAAAAGAATATAAATCATATTACAAAGCCGGAATAAAGCCTGAACGAGTATCGTTCAATAAAATTCCATATTTAACATTGGAAGGAAAAGGAGCACCGGCGGGATCGGAATTTGTGGACAAAGTCCAAGCCCTTTATCCCATGGCTTATGGGTTAAAGAAATTTTACAAAAATATGGGAAAGGATTTTGGTGTCCCAAAACTGGAAGGGCTATGGTGGGTTGAAGAAGATAGACCTGCGTTAGAAGTCCCCCGGGAAGAATGGCACTGGAAATTGATGATTCGTATGCCTGATTTTGTAAAAGAAGAAGTTTTTGTATCCGTTCAAAATGAAGTAGCTGAAAAAAAGAAAAACAAACTTATCAGAGAAATCAGGTTTGAGGCAATTCTGGATGGCCAATGTGTACAAATGATGCATATAGGACCCTATTCAACGGAACCGGAAACGATTAGAGCTATATTGAGTTTTATTGATGAGAATGGATTAACAGTCAATGGATTACATCATGAGATTTATTTATCCGATCCTCGAAAAACAGCTCCTGAAAAAATGAAAACAATTATCAGGTATCCTGTAAAATGAATTGGTTTAAAAATAATTATAGAGAAGTAACGTGGATTAAATCCGGATTATTTCGGGGTTACGTCTCTATCATAATATTATTCACCGGGTTTCTTTTTGCTAACACACCTACTGCTGATGCCATTCAAGATAGCTTGATCAGCCGATTCAGCCGCATAGAAGATTATACTGTAAATATCAAGATTTCGATCAAAATGACCGGCTTACGGATGCCGCGGAAAAAGATCAAACTTTTTTATAAAGCACCGGATAAGGTGAAAATAAAATCCAGGGGGTTTGCCATTGTGCCCAAGACCGGGTTGGGCGGTTCACCTGGAAAATTTTTAAACATGCTTGAATCCATTAACATTGCAGGTAATGCGATGTTGAATAATCGAAATCAATGGTTGCTTACAGGAACGGTTATTCCTGATTCCATGGATATCCCCATTGATGGTGATAATATTCCCAATATTATGATGAACCTGTGGGTAGATTCTGAATTATGGGCCATCACCAAGGCAGAAACAATTGTTGATTCCCAAAAGGTATTTCAATTGGTTTCAGAATACACAGAAGTGGACGGCATATTTCTGCCATCGAAAACAACGCTTTCACTTGGATTTAAAGGATTGAAAAACTGGTCCATGCAAGAACCCTTCAGCGGACCGATGTCTGACAGAAAATTTTTTAATAAAGTAGCTAAAGAAGCAGGGATTAATCCGGATAAAAAAGAGTTTGCAGGTACTGTAGTAATGGAATTTTCAAAATACAAAGTGAATAAGGGATTGGATGATGACCTTTTTAAAAAATAGCCACAGAGCCACAGAGAACACGGAGAATGGAATTAAATAAAATAACAGAAAAAATTATTGGTTGCGCAATAGAAGTACATAAAAGGCTTGGCCCTGGTTTATTAGAAAGTATTTATGAAAAAGCATTGTGTATTGAATTAAGACTTGCGGGGCTGAAGTTTAAACAACAGAAATTGTTGCCGGTTTTGTATAAAAATGAATCAATTGGAAAATTTAAAATAGATGTTCTTGTAGAAAATAAGATTGTAGTGGAATTAAAAAGTGTTGAAAGACACGACCCAATATTTGAAGCACAAATACTCTCCTATATGAAACTGGGAAATTATCTATTAGGCTTACTAATAAACTTCAATACAAAACTAATTAAAAATGGAATTAAAAGATTTATCAACAATTGAAATCTCTGTGCCTCTGTGGCAGAAAAAATTATGCCTAAACGAACAGACATAAAATCTATTTTGATTATTGGTGCCGGGCCGATTGTTATCGGTCAGGCCTGTGAGTTCGATTATTCCGGAACCCAAGCCACCCGTGCGTTAAAAGAAGAAGGGTATCGCGTCATTCTGGTGAATTCAAACCCCGCAACCATCATGACCGATCCGAATTTAGCAGACGCAACATACATCGAACCCATTACAGTGGATTATGTAACAGCCATCATTGAAAAAGAAAAGCCTGATGCAATTCTGCCAACCGTAGGAGGACAGACGGCCTTGAACTTGGCTATCGATTTATCCAAGGAAGGCATTTTAGACAAATACAATGTTCAGCTTATCGGCGCCCAGGTTGATGCTATTGAGAAGGCGGAAAATCGTGAACGCTTTAAGGAAACCATGGACAAAGTGGGTATTGATACGGCCAAGGGCGGATTTGTTCATTCATGGAAAGAAGCTGAAGAATTGTTGGATGAAATACAGTTTCCGATCATCATTCGACCTTCATATACACTGGGTGGAACAGGCGGTTCCGTGGCATATAACTATGAAGAATTCCAGGAGCTTTTGGAAATTGGATTGTATGCCAGTCCTATTACGGAAGTATTGATGGAAGAATCTCTTCTGGGCTGGAAAGAATTCGAACTGGAAGTCATCAGGGATAAAGCGGATAATGCCATTATCGTTTGTTCGATTGAGAATATCGATCCCATGGGAATTCACACCGGTGATTCTGTAACCGTGGCTCCCGCCATGACATTGACAGACAAGGAATTCCAGAAAATGCGCAACTGGGCAATTCAATGCTTGCGAACCATCGGCGTTGAAACAGGTGGATCCAATGTGCAGTTTGCCGTAAATCCGGAAAACGGTCGAATGATTGTGATAGAAATGAATCCCCGGGTGAGCCGCTCATCCGCATTGGCTAGTAAAGCTACCGGATTTCCCATAGCAAAAGTAGCGGCAAAGTTGGCCGTGGGTTACACTTTGGATGAATTGCCTAATGATATTACGGGGAAAACACTTGCCGCATTCGAACCCACCATTGATTATATTGTGACTAAAGTGCCACGGTTTGATTTTGAAAAGTTTCCATCTGCTTCCGGACATTTGGGTGTGCAGATGCAAAGCGTGGGCGAAGTGATGTCCATTGGCCGCACCTTTCGGGAGAGTCTGCAAAAAGCCTACCGTTCGTTGGAAGTTGGATTAGACGGACTCGAAACAAAACCACCCGCAGAAGGAGACCCGGATGTAAGTCGTGCCCGGTCTTTGGATATGTCTACATTGAGATATGGAACAGCCTTTCGTTTATTGAAAGTTCGCCAGGCATTTTTAGAAGGACAATCGGTTGAAGATGTATTCAATTTGACCAAAATCGATCCTTGGTTTTTAAATCAGATAAAACAATTAGCCGTTTTATTTAATACCAGTGCCGGGAATACAGATCCGCAACACCTAAGGGAATTAAAACATAATGGTTTTTCGGATAAGCAGATGGGTCGTATGACAGGAAAAACCGAGATGGAAATTCGATCCTTGCGCAAGAAGAATAATGTGCTTCCAGCTTATAAAGTCGTGGATACGTGCGCAGCGGAATTTGTGGCAAAAACGCCCTATTGTTATTCTACCTACGATGAAGAAAATGAAATCGAACCGCTGGAAGGAAAAAAGGTCATGATTCTTGGGGGTGGTCCCAATCGGATCGGACAGGGAATAGAGTTTGATTATTGCTGTGTCCAAGCCGTGTTTGGATTACAGGATTTGGGTTACAAAACCATTATGGTCAACTGCAATCCGGAAACAGTGAGTACAGACTTTGATTTGGTGGATCGATTGTATTTTGAACCGGTAACATTTGAAGATGTATTAAATATTGTTGAGTTTGAAAAACCGGATGGGGTGGTGGTCCAGTTCGGCGGACAGACACCTTTGAAGATTGCAAATGCATTGGCGGATGCAGGTGTGCCGATCATAGGTACATCGCCGGAAAGTATTGACTTGGCGGAAGACAGGGAAAAATTTGGCCGAATTGTAGATAAGTTAAATGTAACCTGCCCGGAATATGGCACCGGAAGAACATTGGACGAAGTGATCGACGTGGCAGAACGAATCGGCTTCCCCGTTTTAGCACGACCCAGTTATGTATTGGGCGGCCGGGCCATGGAAATCGTTTATTCCAGGGAACATCTGATTGATTACATTGCCCGTTCGGCAGACGTTACGGAAGGGCATCCTATTTTGATTGATGAATTTCTGGAAGACGCATTTGAGTTCGACGTGGATGCGCTTTGTGATGGAGAAACGGTCCACATTGGCGCTATTATGCAGCACATAGAAGAAGCCGGCATACATTCCGGGGATTCGGCTTGTGTGCTCCCTCCATACCGGATTACCACCAAAGCCATGGAAGAGATCATTCGAATAACGAAGGCACTGGCTCTTGAATTGAATGTCATCGGTTTGATCAACCTTCAATTCGCCTACAAGGAAAGACAGGTTTATGTACTGGAGGTTAATCCCAGAGCCAGCCGAACTGTCCCTTTTGTGAGCAAGGCGACGAATGTTCCACTTGCGAGAATAGCAGTAAAACTGGCAGCAGGTATAAAATTGAAAGATATGGATCTGAAACCTTGGGATGACATTAATCATATTGCCGTGAAAGAAGCCGTGCTTCCATTTAATAAGTTTCCGGAAGAGTCGATTTTTTTAAGCCCTGAAATGAAATCCACTGGTGAGGTTATGGGAATTTCAAATACCTTTGGCGGATCATTTCGCCGAGCCACGATCAGCGCAGGAAATATCCTCCCTGAAAGTGGCCGGGTCTTTTTATCTGTAAATGATCAGGATAAATTGAGCGCAATTCCTTTAGCGCGGGATCTTTTTGAAATCGGATTTGAGATTGTTGCAACATCAGGAACCGCTCTTGAATTGAAGAGAAATGGGGTTCCTGCAGAATCAATCTTCAAAGTAGGGGAAGGTCGCCCAAATGTGGTGGATGGTATCAAAAATGGAGAAATCCAACTGGTAATAAATACGCCGCTGGGGGCTCAATCGCGATACGACGAAGAAGCTATCGGACGCGCCTGCATTCAAAAAGGGATCTTGGCAATTACAACCTTATCCGGGGCGGAAGCAGCTGTCCGTGCGATTCGGTCGAAACGTAAGATCGTTGTAAAATCTATCCAGGAATATCATAAAAAAGAATAATTTTACATTATTCCCACACCATCTATTATAGCTCTGGAATCAGATATTCGTATGAATCGGACTTGACTTAATCGGCATAGCCATTGAGTTAAGAACGATAAATCACCCCCCAGTGCTGTCCAAAACGTCTTGAAGCGAGCTGTCGTCTACCACAAATTATTCATTTACCCCGTCATTTATGGCGGGGATAGTATAGATACAAAAATTGGGGCTTTAGCCCAACAACAATGATCGGTTTTTCTTGGGATAAATCCCATTTCGTAGCCTATTTCAATATCCCCGCCATAAATGACGGGGTAATTATCTGACTTTAATAAGACATTGTGGACAAATGTGATTAGAACACCTCCGCCCTTATTTGCGAATTATTTTTTCATACAGTACATTCTTGTCGTGTTAAAATGTATTAAAGATTAATTGAGGTATGTTTTATTGAATTTCCATGATATCAATATGGGAACAGTCGATTATGGAAACGCGATCCCTGTTTTTCAATATCAAAAAACTAAAATATGTAATATATGAGAATAATCTTACAAATATTATATTCGCTATGGCAACTCAACTCCCCATTAAATTGATAACGTCTAAATTTCATTAACAAGGAATTACATAATATGAAAAGAACATTAGATATAACGAATTCTGAAGTAATGAATGAATGGGTGCTACGGAGTATTGAGCTTTTTATTACTCCGGGGTATTTAGACTTGTTACATGAAGTATATCCATTTGGTTATTTAACCACCCAAAGGATGCCAGATGTTAAAAGAAGAAAAATAATTATGGCTCATCAAAGTAGAAATGGTGATGAATTATTGAATTTGCTTCAAGACCTTGAAAAGTTTTCATATAAGGAGCCATTTTGGTATTTAATGAAAAATCAACAAGAATTTTTAAACGATAATCCAATACAAAAAGAAAGAGATCGGAAGAGCACACGTCTGAACTCCAGTCACATTCCTTTATCTCGTATGCCGTCTTCTGCTTGAAAAAAAAAAAAAAAATCAACTTCATCAACAGTCTTTTATTCATAGTAATTAACTAGTTCT
>CAJVYU010000064.1 GCA_913009735.1 uncultured Fidelibacterota bacterium | reverse complement strand
GGGGGGGGGGGGGGGGGGGGGGGGGGGGGGGGGGGGGGGGGGGGGGGGGGGGGGGGGGGGGGGGGGGGGGGGGGGGGGTGTGGTTGTTTGTGTGGTGACGAGGCCGTAACAGGCAGGTCCCGGATCGGCTCCGGCTGAAGCGGGGCCAACCATGAATTTCTGTCCGTCAAATGCCAGGATTGATCCGCCCCCTGCTGCCACCGTTTCCACATCCAGCTGATCAGTCTGGTATTGAATGCCTCCGGTGACGGTCTCATAGATCCGATGAAACTCGCCACCAAACCGGGAGACATCCGTGGACGTTCCGCCCATGTCAAATCCAATGGCTTCCTGGACATTGGCTTTCTCGGCGATGTGCGCAGTGCCGATGACGCCTCCGGCAGGTCCGGATAGAATGGTATCCTTGGCAAGAACAGTTTTGACGGGAGCCAGACCACCGGAGCCTTTCATAAATTCAAGATCAATATTTCCAATGTCGGAGAGAATGCTTTCCCTGTATCCGTTGAAAATAGTTGCCAGGTAGGCGTCGATAAGGGTGGTTTGCCCCCGGCTGACGATGCGAATCAGAGGCAAAACCCGGTGGGAGACGGAAACGTGGTCAAAACCCATTTCGAGGGCTATCCGGGCTACAGTTAATTCATGATCGGGGTTTTTCCAGGAATGCAGCAGTACAACTGCAATGGTTCGGATTCCTGTACTGTAAACTTCCAGCAGGTCAGTCCGTACCTTTTCTTCACCTAAAGCGTTGAGGATTTTACCTTCAGCGCTGATGCGTCCGTCAACAGTTTTTACGGTGGTATATAATAGTTCGGGTTTTTTGATCGCCAGTTTGAATATTTCCGGACGGGCTTGGTAGCCGATCTCCAGCAGGTCCCTGAATCCAGTGTTGATGAACAGCGCTACGGTACTGCCCCGGCGTTCCAGGAGTGCATTGGTGGCCAGAGTGGTGCCCAACCGGATGCGTGAAACAGTTTTTTCGTTAAGCGTACATCCATTAACAGATTCTTCAAGCATCTTCCGAATTCCAACCAATGTGGCGTTCTGGTAGGCTGCAGTTTTACTTATCATTTTCCGAACGTGGATCTGTCCATTCGGTGCCACACCGATGATATCTGTGAACGTTCCTCCCCGATCCACGGAAAAGGACCATCTTCCGGTTGACAATGAATCTTTTTTAGCTGACATGTGCGGACAAAATATTCACTTTTTCTGCTCTTAATAAAAGCTATATTTCTTTTATTAGCCTGCATAATTCATGAGTAAACGTAATAACTTATGCAAGTACCGTAATAATAATGGATAGAGGAATCATAGCCCTATGTAAATATGTAAAACGTAAATATGTAATTGGTGGATATTACGTTTTACATATTTACGTTTTATCGTCATTAGCAATCCAAAGATCAAAATGACCCATTCACATAGTTACAAAGCTGGTGAATTAATCAGGTTAGATAAGCTCAAGGTAACTCAACCGCGATGAGGTTTATTGAAGAATTGAGTCACTAACAAAATAAATTATATTGAAAATATTTTCCATTGATTGGATACTGGCTTTTGTCAGTTTAAAATACATACTTTCCGGGCGAAGAATATGATGAATCCACTATTTAATCGTTGAACGAATTAGTTTGAAACAGTTATACAAATGATTAGCATACCTGAACATGATGTCGATCTGCTGAAAGAATGCCGTGTAGACACCTATCGCGCCAGCGGCAAAGGGGGGCAGCATGTGAATAAAACGGAAAGTGCCGTGCGAATCACACATATCCCCAGCGGAATTGTCGTAACGTGTCAGGATGAGCGGAGCCAGCACCGGAATAAACAACTGGCATTAGAGCGGTTGCGGAAAAGATTAGAAGCCTTAAACAGGAAACCCAAAAAGAGAATTAAAACAAAAACGCCAAAATCAGCTCATAATAAGAGAATCAGTGCGAAAAAGCAGGTGTCTCAAAAGAAACAATACCGTCAAAAACCGGATATTGACGATTAGAAACTATTTAAAAATATGAAAATAGCAAAACTTGAGTTAAGAATCCGCCAGTTGGTGGAGGGTTGACTTAAGTCTTGCGGTAAATTGGAATCCCCATCATCCTTAACTCCCTGTCCGCCCCCTTCTATTTATTTCAAATGGTGCAGGCGGGAAATCTTCGCTATTAAGTCAAGTCTGATTAAGTTCGATTGATATGTAATTATAAGCGTACAGTATTTAAACAAAGAATCATTAAATCAGCCAATATTTAGAATATCGCCGACCTATTTAATATTATCACTACACCCAAGACACTGGATTATTTTAATACAGTGCTGTCCAAAATAAATTAGTTTTAACATATTTTTGATAAAATAATTTATGCTTTTCGACGATCAAGGACGGTTTTGACCAGAGTGTTCCACTTGTTAAAGAATCAATCCCCTTATTATTTCAATACCACAAACAGAAGATGAGAGTAGAGCGAGTAATCCAAAATACCTATTTTATAAACCCCACTTCAATTCTCCCCTCTTACAGGGGAGAAAGCAACCGGACTATCGCCAAAATCTCTCCCTTGCGCTTTCGCTAATGGAAACACAAAGCTTGCCGTAGTTGCAGCAAAGGGTTGGGGTCAAAAACATATATTTAAATGGTTTCGATAAACGTTTTGGACAGATATGAAAGATATAATCTTACCGTAAATAATATTTGCCAGACATGAATGGGGATAACTAAATTTAGGGGCTATACCCGAATGAAAGAATTATGATTACGAAAACAATTAAAGCATCAGAAATACAAAAAGATTGGTACGTGGCAGATGCCGACGGAAAAATCCTTGGCAGATTTGCCAGTGAGATCGCCCAGATTTTACGTGGAAAACATAAACCGAATTTCAGTCCAAATATGGACATGGGTGATTTCGTTGTTGTGATTAATGCAGAAAAAGTGAAAGTAACCGGTAATAAAGAAACGGATAAAACCTATTTCCGTCATTCAGGTTATCCGGGTGGTACAACATTTACTAGTTTGAGCCATTTGCGCAGAACGTATCCGGAACGTATTATTGAAAACGCTGTTAAAGGAATGCTTCCGAAGAATAAACTGGGAAGTGCCATTATGAAACATTTAAAAATTTATGCAGGGGCGGTTCATCCTCATACAGCACAACAACCTAAAAAATTGGATATTTAATATATGTCAACAACAGTTTATATAGGAACAGGACGCAGAAAGTCATCCGTTGCCAGAGTCAGATTAACTCCTGGTAAAGGGTCGATTATTGTTAATGGCCGGGATTATAAAGATTATCTTTGCAGAGATACTTTAGCCACGGTTGTCATTCAACCGCTGAATACAATTGAAGCAGTAGATAAATACGATATCACCGTCAATGTGAATGGCGGCGGATTAACAGGTCAGGCAGGAGCAATCAGATTAGGCATTGCTCGGGCACTCCTTCAAGTGGATATTGATTTCCGTCCTTCCTTAAAAGCTGCTGGTTTTCTCACGCGGGATGCCCGGAAAGTTGAACGTAAAAAATATGGTCAACCTGGGGCGCGTAAACGATTTCAATTTTCTAAACGGTAAGGATTTATGGCTGAAGTTAAATTTGAAGATTTATTAAGTACGGGAGCTCATTTCGGGCATGTTAAAAGCAAATGGAACCCTGCATTTAAACGCTATATTCTCATGGAGAAAAACGGTGTTCATATTATTAACCTTGATGAAACATTAAAGAATCTTGATAAAGCACTTCTTTTTATTCGCAAAGTGGTCAAGGAGAATGGTGAGTTTCTTTTTGTAGGCACGAAGAAACAAGCCCGTGATATCGTTCAACAGGAAGCAGATCATTGTGGTATGTTTTATGTTGTGGAACGATGGCTGGGGGGAACCCTTACCAATTTTTCAACAATTAAGAAAAGTATCAAACGGCTGCAACTTCTGGAAAAAGAAGGTTCAAGAATTTATGAAAACTTGACAAAAAAAGAAGTGCAAATGTTAAACCGCGAGCGGATCAAACTGGCTGACCAGCATCGGGGAATTAAAGATATGAGACGACTCCCGGATGCAATTATTGTCGTTGATGCAGATTTTGAATTGACAGCTGTAAAAGAAGCAAGATTATTGGAAATTCCCGTGATTGCGATTGTTGATACAAATACCAACCCAAAATTAGTGGATTATCCAATTCCTGCAAATGACGATTCTATCCGGACAATTCAGTTAATTATAGCAGCAATATCAGATGAAATACTCCAAGCAATTGGTAAAGAAAAAGAAGAACAGGCTGCCGAAAAAGTTGAGGAAGTAAAAGAAGAAAAAGAAACCAAAATCGTGAAGAAAGCAGTAGCAGTCAACACTACTGAAACTGACTCATCAAGTAAAAATAAAGTAGTAGAAACTGCAGAAAATTCGGATAAAGCGGTTCCGGAAAAAACGAAAGAAACTGTTGTTGAAAAAATAGAAAAAAAAGCAGAGGAAAAAGAAAAAAAATGAGTATCAGCGCTCAAGTGGTAAAAGAATTGCGTGATCAAACCGGCGCAGGAATGATGGACTGTAAAAAAGCACTGGTTGATTCAAATGGCAATATTGAAAAAGCATTAGAGTTTTTACGTAAGGCAGGTATTGCCAAAGCAGAAAAAAAAGGTTCCAGAGAAGCAAAAGAAGGAATCGTTTATTCATATATTCATCATGGCGGTCGTTTGGGTGTATTAGTTGAATTGAACTGCGAAACAGATTTCGTTGCTAAAACGGATGACTTCAGGGATTTAGCTCATAATCTGGCTATGCAGATTGCTGCCACGAATCCAGTATCTGTTTCACAGAAAGATGTCCCCGAAGCTCTGATCGAAAAAGAAAAAGAAATTTATAGTTCTCAAGCAAAAAATTCAGGTAAACCGGAAAATATTATTGAAAAAATCGTTGAAGGACGTATTCAAAAATACTTCCAGGAAATTTGTTTACTTGAGCAGCCGTTTATTAAAGATCCGGACAAACATGTCGGTGACCTGATTACCGAAGCGGTTGCGACACTAGGTGAAAATATTCACGTTGGGCGTTTCATACGATTTGCTGTTGGCGAATCTAATGTAACAAGCAACGGGCAGGTCTAAAGCACATCCTCTCTTATGTCTAAACCGCTATACCGGCGAGTCCTGCTGAAATTCAGTGGAGAAGCTCTTGCTGGCAAAAGTGGTTTCGGCATTGATCCCTCCAAAGCAATACAACTTTCCAACGAAATTAAATCCGTTCACGATCTTGGCGTAAGTATTATCGTGATTGTCGGTGCCGGAAATATTTTCCGTGGTATGCAGGCTGCAGCTAAAGGAATGGATCGAGTCACCGGCGACTATCTTGGCATGCTGGCCACCATTATGAATGCCATAAGTTTACAAGATGCATTGGAAAGTACAGGAGTAGAAACACGTACGCTTTCTGCTATTACAGCCTCACAAATTGCAGAACCTTATATTCGCCGTCGGGCATTACGTCATTTGGAAAAGGGGCGAATCGTGATTGTTGCCGGTGGTACAGGAAATCCGTATTTTACCACCGACACGGCAGCGGTCCTACGAGCCACTGAACTGGGTGCTGAAGTTGTCGTGAAGGCCACCAAAGTTGATGGCGTATTTGACAAAGATCCTGTTAAGCATAATGATGCTGTAAAATATAACACTATCACGTTTGAAGAAGTGTTAAATAAAAACTTACGTGTTATGGATCTCACGGCAATTACATTATGCAAAGAAAACAATTTACCGATTCGCGTGTTGAACATGAATGATTCGGGATCCATGGTAAGAATGCTTCAAGGCGAAGATATCGGGACATTGGTAACGGAGTAAAAAATGTTAAAAGATATTTTTAATGATACCAAACATCGTATGGATCAGGCAGTGGAACATTTGCGAATGGAACTTGCGAAAGTTCGAACGGGGAGAGCAAATCCGGAATTGGTGGAATCATTGACGATTGATTATTATGGTGCTACAACTCCATTAAATCAGTTATCAAATATCTCTGTGCCGGAACCACGATTGATTACGATTCAACCATTTGATAAAACGGTTATGCCCGACATTGAAAAAGCCATTATGGGAAGTAATCTTGGACTGACACCCAATAATAATGGAGAGATTATCCTAATTCCCATTCCTCAATTATCAGAAGAACGACGCAGGGATTTGATTCGTGTCGTTCACACGTTAGTTGAAGATGCCCGTATTGCTGTCCGAAATATCAGGAAAGATGCCAATCATCATATAAAAATAATTCAAGATGAAGGGCATATTTCTGAAGATGAGATTAAACGGGCAGAAGAGGAAGTGCAGGAACAAACGAATAAGCACATTGAACGGTTAGGCGAAATGATGGAGCATAAAGAAAAAGAATTAATGGAATATTAATTCATCCATTTGACAGAATAAAAAAAGCCTTCCTGTATTGGGAGGCTTTTTTTATTGATAACTTTGACTGGTATTCTAATCACATTTTGAAAATCCGCAGCTTGGGCAGGTAACACATCCACCCTGGTGTTGGACTGTGCTGCCGCAATCCGGACAGGTAACAAGATTTTTGGTTGTATAGTCTGCAACATCCTTTGATACAACATCTCTTGCGGAGGCCAGGGTAAATTGAATATGTTGTTCATCAGCCCCATTCGTTTCACGATGTTTCAAATAATCATCCAGCGCTTTTCCGATGGCATCGGGTGTTGAAAGTATTAAGCGTCCATCTTCCCATGTGGGATTTGGACCACTGATTCCTTTCAGTTGTTTGACGATGGCATATGGATCAACACCTGAACGAAGCGCCAATGAAATGAGACGACTAATAGCTTCAGATTGTGCTGCTGCATTTCCGCCTGCTTTACCAATGGTTGTAAATACTTCACATAATCCATTTTCATCTTCGTTTATGGTAATGTATAACGATCCTTCACCTGTACGGATTCTGCGTGTAGCACCGCTTGTTAATACTGGGCGGACACGAGGTGCTTTTTTAATTTGTGGAGTTTGTCCATCTGCTGACTCTGCGGTGCTAATCGTTGGCTGAACGGCACTTTTCTTTTCATCTTTTTCCGTGATTAAAATTCCTTCCCTGCTTCCTTCTCTGTATACGGTTATTCCTTTTAGGCCGGCTTTATATGCTGTCATATAAATATCTGCAATCGTTTCAACAGTGACATCTTTGGCAAGGTTTACAGTCGAAGATATTGAGCTATCAATGAACTTTTGGATTGCTCCCTGGATTTTCACTCTGAAATACGGATCAATATTGTGTGCGGTCACAACAAACTCCGGGAGATTTTCATCTCCACCAAATAATTGACCAATGACCGGATGATAAACCGTGTATTCAGTAAAGGAGCGACCGTAATTGTCGTTTTGTTTAACTCGGCGTTTATAAGAGGTGGCAAAAATGGGTTCTACACCGGATGTAACCCTGGCGACGATGGCGCCGCTTCCGGTTGGAGCGACTGTTGTTAGTGTAGAATTTCGAATACCTTTTTCGCGAATGTTTTGTCGAATCGCTTTAGGTAAATTTTTGATGAATTTGCTTTTACTATAACCTGACCAATCGAAATTGGGGAATTGGCCTTTTTCTTGAGCTAATTCAATACTCGTTTCGTAAGCTGTATCTCTAAAAATTTTCATGATTTGATCGACGGTTTGCAAAGCATCTTCACTATCATATTTGATTCCCATACGAACCAGCATATCGCCTAAACCTAAAATTCCCATCCCCACACGCCGATCGTTCAGGGCATTCAGTTTTTGGTCCTCAAGTGCATGTCTGTCCAGATTGTAATCAACGACGTTATCTAAAAACCGTGTTCCGACAGCGACCGTTTCCTTGAATTCATCAATTTGGAAGTTACCGTTTTCATCTACAAACCGTTCAAGGTTAACCGCACCTAAATTGCAGCAGCCGCCATCCGGTAAAGGTTGTTCTGCACAAGGATTTGTCGAAACCAAGGGGCTGCAATATTCAGCATTATGATGATCTTTCATGGTATCCCAAAAAAGCAATCCCGGTTCAGCGCTGGTATGGGCATGCTTGATAATCAGATTCCATATTTTTTTTGCTTTGACAGTTTTATATACATTTCCTCCGAATGTCAAATCAAAGTCTTTATCATTTTCAACAGCTTCCATGAATTCATGAGTCAGTAAAACAGAAATATTGGAATACTTAACCATATCGTTATTACCCGTTTTAATCTCGATGAATTTTTCAATATCCGGGTGATCCACGCGGAGAGTTTGCATATTGGCTCCACGACGGCCATGCTGGGCAATGGTGTTTGTATTTTCTGAAAAGAGATTCATAAACCCGGTGGGACCGCAGCTTTCACCTCCGGTGCCGTTAATCGCATCGCCGGCGGGGCGCAGGTTCGACAAGTCGTGTCCACAGCCACCCCCGTATTTATATGTTAATGCTTCGTTAATGATGGTACTATAAATAGAATTGATTGAATCATCGGTAATGGCAACAACGTAACAGTTATTCAGGGTGGTGGTGATATCATCCCGTCCGGCGCCGTGCATAATCCGCCCACCCGGTACAAATTTGAAATCTTCTAGAACTTTAAAAAACTTTTTCCCCCATCGATCTTGAAGTTTCTTTGTTTTTTCCATAGAGGCCATCGCTTTAGCCTGGCGCTGCCAAATTTCAAAAGGATGTTTTTCCCATGGCGCAAGGTATTTGTTTTTAAGAACGTCGGCGCCAAGAGAATCGTCTTTGTAATAATTTTCTATAAAATATTTTTCAGGAATTTCCTGTTCAATGTGTCCATTCTTTTCCTGTTGAATAACGCGAACCGTGTCCAGTATTTCCGGTGTTATTTCCTGCTGACCTTTAATCGGTTGATTCAGGTTCAGTTCCATTGCTTCAGCCATCTGTATCCTTAGGGGTATGTGGTGTTAATAATATAATTAGCAAAAAACAGGCAGGTGATAAAAAGTGAAAATGTTACTCGAGTTGGCAACACCAATATATTTCGCCATAAGAATTTGAGCAAGAAGAAAAGTTAAATATTCTCTTTATCGACGGGAAATAATTAACCAAGTGAAACTTATCCACAACTTATCCACATTTTAACTAGACATTTATAACTAATAAGATCAAACAACGAGTATCAAACTGCAATATCCGGTGATATTTACCGACGAGAAATGAAAAAAATATTTCATTTTTGGATTCATAACCCACGAAACAGATAAAAGAAGGTTTGAAGCAACAATCCGTGTCTTTAATCGGAGGAATATATCCCGTTTTAGTCTGTATGATTTAATAATATTTCTAATATTTATTAATGATTGATGACACTTGTTTCTCTCAAAATAAAAAAAATAAAAATGAATAAACCGATATCCATTTATTTTAAATGATGCAAAACATTCATTAGGTTTCTCTCATTTGCATTATGATAAAAAAACCATAAGTTCTCGTCAGTTAAAGTAATATTTGCGGGCGTCGTATAATGGTTATTACCCGAGCTTCCCAATTTGGAACACTACCGACGAGGAATTTAGTTTCTCGTCGGTAAGGGTCAATCAGATACATTCGAAAACATTCATATTTAACCGTATTTCAGAGCCATAAGGCTAACAAAATAGGCATACGGAATACACCCACCTTAAATAAAGCCCTATCTTTTCAAAACCGTCATCATGTGTAGAGTTTAACCAGAATCCAACCGCCAGCCAACTATAAAGACGAGGCGAAAAAGAGACAGAAAGCACATGGTGAAACCGCTCCTGGCGATGAATCTACATCAGCTAGTACTTTTTGATCTTTTTTTCCGATATTAAAAATTCATCTCAAAACCCAATCCCCAATTTGCAGTGTTGAAAATATCTCCTCCAGATCGGATAAATAATCTTGCTCCGGATGGATGGTCATATGTAATTCCAAAACTGTACCCAACGGTATGGTTAAAAACTTTTTCAGGACTGGAATTGTATACTTCATAGCGATCATACTCCTCGTCGTTAACAACTAATATTCCATTGTTCCATCTGCGGGAGATTTTTTCTGTATATAAAACTTTACCTTTAGCATTCTGGTCTCGGAAACTCATCCTGATGTTTGTACCTAATATTATATTAAGGCCAGGTAGTACCATTGTTTTTAAACCTAATGGAAGTAGTAATGACAATTCTTCGAAATTTCTTTCTACCGTGTAATACTGTACTTGTTTTTTATACCATCGATAATTCTTGGACTCAAAACCAGTATAATTAGACCACTTATGTCGAAAATAATCAGAATTTTCCTCAAATGCCTGACTAAGTACATTCCTTTGTACTTGAATTCCTACGAAAGCTGACCATAATCCTTCAGGAGCATAGATCAATGATATAAACCATTTCCATTGATTTTTCTTCTCTTCCCCAGAGCCATCCAATCCGCTTTCTCTACTGCTATGGGATTGCTTCCTTTGGAAATAATATTGTTCAGTATCATTATCCCAAACATCATAGGTTCGATCACCATAGGTAGTATCAGCTGAGGATACTGATCCAGTAATATCAACATTAGACTTTGAACTATACAAAAATGATCTTAGTACAAAATCGTTAGACAATTTTCTTTCGAAGGTAAAAGTAATATTTGGTTTTTTACCTGTTGAAGTATAAGAGTTCTTACTGTCTAAGTAGTATTCACTGATCGAATAATACGTAGGGTCTGTATCCTTATCTGACCAACTATCTGCACTATCTAATGATGCTATTTCTTCTGTGCCATTTCCATTATTTACACCTGCATAAACACCAAACTGAGTCTTACTCCCTAATTTGTACAAAAGTCCAATACCCAACTCCAAATGATCTCCATCTATGTCTAGAGTTTCATCATTCAAGTCCGCATAAGATGAATGTGGATAAATAGCCCACTTGGAATCATAGAGATTACCCTCGCTGTTAAATATGTAATGTCCTATACGAAAACCCAAATCAATTTTCTCAACAAGTTTATATCCCAAAATAACCTCCGATTGGTTCCCGAACACCATTTGTTGATTTTCGTCAACCTCCATCCTTTCAGGGTCTAATTCACCAGACGACGACCCACCAGCACTAAAAAGGTCGTCGAAACTATCTTCCCAATATTGATATGAGCTTAAACGGAAGGGGCCATAATCAAATAGTGAACGGTTGATAAATCCAATCGATAACCTAGAATTGACGGTTAATAAAGTGGAAAAATTATATATAGGAGTAGTTTGTAATGTGTTTACAGATGACGTTGAATACCACCTTGGCAACACCATCAAATCATTGGAATACTCGTCATAATTCTGGTAAAGAATTCCACGAGGGATAGTATAAATTGATTTTCCTATTTGCGGATTAAAATCAAAATAAACTGATTTTCCAGTGTGTTTTAATATATAAGCTGGATTCCATTGAAGATCAGAGTATACATCCATTACCATACCTGAAACACGTTGGGGGAAAATATTCATCTGCATGGTTTGGAACTCCATTGATTCGAGGAAATTGGGGATGTTAGGCGGGTGTATTCTTGGTGAAGGGACATCGGATAAAACCTGAGATAAAAAGCCGATGATGCAGATTGAAAAGATTTTTACATGTTTGAAAGACATAGCTGCCTCCTTTTTTTCAATGATGAATCTTTATCCAGAAATTCATCTTTATTTTACATTTTATTCAATTGAACCCTAATTTTATAAGGACAAGGCCAGTAGAATATAAACTCAATTCACCCAAATATTTATCCATTATTGGATTCATAATCCAGGAATTATCCCAAGTCGTATTAACACAAATATTGGAAGTCTAAAAGCAGTGAAAAACACATTCCCCAAAAAATCATTGAAGCAAAATATAGGTGGTTATTTCAAAGACCGAAATCATTGCCAAGCGTTTGTTATAATGGTTATTTTCTAACTAACCGTGCGGGCGTCGTATAATGGTTATTACCCGAGCTTCCCAAGCTCGTGACGTGAGTTCGATTCTCATCGCCCGCTCTATTAATTATACCGTCGATGAATGCTGTTTGCCGAGGATAAAAGACAATATTTTGCCTACTTACTTTTTCACGTTAAAAAGGTCAAACGAATTCAAACAATAGTCAAATAGATGCAAATATCGGACACAAATGTCGGACACAGATTAAATTTCAGTTTCAGCCATGTCCCAAAACCTTTTTATATGTACCTGGAAATGTCGAGAAAACTATGTGATTATCCATTATCGAACCCCAACAACTGCCCAAATTACCCTCCAGATAGTCATTTTGTTAAAAATCATCCTTGCATAATTTGATAAATGCAGAGAATCATCTGAATCGGTAGGGCATGTTTCTTGGGACTCCTGAACCGATCCTTTAAACGATTTGGTTTAACATAACACAAGAGCTCCACAAATATGTATAACAGGATTTAACAGGCTAGATAAAATTTCCTATATTCCAACCTGTTATTGAACTATATAATTGATTTATAGGAGACTGAAATGACAACAATGTTTCAGGATTTAGTTAAATGTGCTGTATGTGGTAAAGAGAGCGGTCACAAGTTTAATGGTAGTACAAATGCCTTTGGATCGGTGGTTTTAGATATTCGATCACTGGAGATGGACCAATCAACAATTCAAAGATGCCCTAATTGCGGATACTGCTCCCCTGATTTATCTGAACTGATCAAAGAGTCGAATAAACAGATTTCATCTGAAGAATACAGAGTTCAACTGTCCAATAAGAAATTTCCGGAATTGGCTAACTTGTTTCCCTGTAGAGGACTTTTGCACGAGTATGCTGAAGAATACGGTAAAGCTGGCGGAATTGCCTCCATGCAGCGCAGATCTGTGATAATAGAGAGAATATTGAAGCAGCTGTATATTGCAGAAAGAGAGCTTTAAACATGTTTGAAGAAGCTACGGAAAGCAGCCAGAAATTCATGGATAATGCAAGCAAAGAAAGACTGCTGATTGTTGATATAACCCACAGGGTTGTACAACAATCAGCAACTTATTACTACCCAAGAAATTATTGATCAGGTAGAATGGGCTTATAAAACTTATTATCAATAATAAAATATTCACCATTAAATGGCAGATATTTTGGGTTCTCTTAAGAAGTGAAGATTTCTTCTATAGTACTTTTTAACTCTTTAAGCTTAAAAGGTTTGTTCAACAATCCTACGGATTCATAGGTTTTGATTAATTCAGTGGCTTCAGGAGTTTGAAAACCCGTAATGATGAGAATGGGAACCCATGGGTTAAAAGCTTTTACTTCGTGTACAAAGCCTACACCATCCATTTTTGGCATGTTGATATCTGAAATAATTAAATTAAAATAATGCATCTTAGCCATAGTAATGCCCTGCTCTCCATTATTAGCAAGCATGACAGCATACCCCATATTATTTAATAAACTAATCATAATATTTCGAATATCATCATCATCATCAATAACAAGAATTGTTTTCTCCTTTGATTTGCCTTCAGAATTTATAGGCACCCAGTTTCCAGGAATATCTTTGTTCTCCAAGTTGGATTCTTCAATAAGTACTTGTACACGTCGGGAAATATTACGTAGAGATTCAACCGATCTTTCTATAATTTCCAGATATTCTGATTCAGGTAATTTTCCATCATTTACCGTTCTTTTTACTAATTCAATTGCACCGTAGATGGAAGTGAGAGGATCGTTTAGATGATGAATTGCTTCAGAAATGAACTGAATATTCCCTTGTAAATTGTGGATAATAAACTGCTGATGTTTGTATGTTTCTTTATCAAATTCCATGTTATTCATTCACTAAATAAAAGCTACATCATTTCCTCAATGAAAAACAAGCACCATTCTAAGCGGCCAGCGGGTACAGTCTCCCTTTGTATGATTGTCAAAAACGAAGAAAACATGCTACCGGATTGTCTTGAAAGCGTGAAAGATATTATCGATCAAGTGGTGATAGTAGATACCGGATCGACGGATAAAACAATAGAAATCGCAGAATCCTTTGGTGCTGAAATTCATCATTTTGATTGGTGTGACGATTTTTCCGCTGCCCGCAATGAATCCATAAAATATGCAACGGGGGATTGGGTATTGTGGATGGATGCTGATGAACGATTGGATTCGAATTCACTTTCAGAATTTAAACATTATATTCGTTCTAAAGAAAAACCACTGTATTATAAAGTTATGATACGAAGTTCGATGAACGACGGAAAACTTACTCATGATTCGGACGCTCACCGGCTTTTTTCAAATCACTACGGAATTCAATTTCAGAATCGAATTCATGAGCAGATATCTTATTCCGCTCATGATATAGGTGCTAAAGAAAAGACTTCGACTATTTTATTGCACCATGTGGGCTATGATAATCGGCATGTCGATTTAGATAAAAAGGTAGTGCGAAACCGCAAATTACTTATTCAAATGGCAGAAGAAAAACCTGATTCACATTATGCTCATTATACATTAGCTCAAAACTATGGCCAGACGAATGATTGGGATAAAGCTATAATGCATTTGGAAAAAGTACTGAAGATAAAATCGATCGCTAAATCCATGCTCGCTTCCGTTTATAATGTTTTATCAGAAGCTTATTCGCATTTAAATAAATGGAATTTAGTAAAAGTCTATGCTGAAAAATCTCTAGCGCTTTTCCCAGTTCAATCCAACGCAGTCTATATTATGTATCGCTTAGCTGATCGAAATAGTGATTATTTACGTGCAATAAAGTGGTTAAAACAATTGTTAAAGAACACTCAATTCTTGATGCATAACCCAAAGTTTATTTCATCGGATACCCTGCTTCCCATTTCTCATATTTATGGAACAATGGCCGGTATGTATTTAAAACTAAAGGATAAAAAAAATGCGTTAGATTCTTTTCAAAAAGCCTGGGATGAATCTGGAGATATTGACGTGCTTACTAAAATAGTTGGTTGTGCCAAGGATTTAGGTGAATGGTCACTTGTTGCTGACTCATTATATATATATATAGAAAATGGCAATCGAAATACCGAATCATTAGATCTGTATGGATTAGCACTGATTAAACTTAATCGTTATCAAGAAGCATTAAATGTGTTTTTGGAATTGAACAAAATTATTCCAAATGAGAAAGGTGTTATTAAACGTATCGCCGGCTTATACGCAAAATTGGATGATATGGGAAATGCACAGACTTGGGTAATGCTAATGAATAAGATGAATTCTGACAGTTAATAGATACAAACTGTTCTTTTTTCCATTTTTTCAACCTCCGAATGTTTGAATTTTATCTAACTTTATGGAAGTTTTAGTATATGGGTAACCAATCACTAGATTTTTTTCGTTGTTGAATTAACAAGCTGGTACCTTCCGAAAAATTCAGTATTTTTTACCGCCTTTTTGAGGATCCGAACTCTTATTACCTTTCGAGTCTCTTTATTAACCTTCGAACGGTTTGTACAACTAAATTGTAAAGGGGAAAGAGAGCCCCGACATTGACAATTCTCCCTGAAACTGTGTTTATCTTTTTTATTGAATTTTGTATAATTTTATTAAAAACCCTTAAAAAGTATTAAAGAATGTTAAATAGTGGTCGATATTATAGATGAGCCGAAAGGCTGATTGACAATGAAACAAGAATTCAGATGAGAAGGAAGAACCTTCTTCTGAATCAACAATGACACGGAAGTCATTGAGATTAACAAACAAAAACACGGAGGTTAGTTATGAGTCTCTTTAGAGTAGGTTCAAACACACCTGCAGCGTATGCTTTGCAGTCGCTGTATAAAATAAACGAACAGATGGGCATACATCAGGCCCGGTTATCGTCAGGGAAACGGATTAATTCGGCCCAGGATGATACCACGGGTTATGCCGTCGCTAATTCCCTTAGATCCCGCTCATCCGCTTTAGGTGCAGCTTTAAGCAACGTGAGCAATGCCAAGAACATTATGAGCATTGTTGAAAGCGGATATCAGGCCCAGATGAACATTCTGCAAACTATTAAAGATAAAGTGGTTCAGGTAGCAGATGGTTCATTAAGCCAAAGTCAGCGAAGTGCGATTTATGATCAAATCACGGAACTGAAAACCGAGTTGGACGATATTAAGGATCAGACCAAATGGAATGGAGCTACCTTATTTGCTACTACTAAGACATTCCATGTTGGTGCCGATGCTGCTGATACACTCTCAGTAACATTTACCAACTTTGATTCCAGCGGTGTGACCATCTCCGGTACTTCTGCTGCGGCCTCAACTGCTGATATCACTAATGTGGATACAGCGATTGATAACCTGGCTGGATACATACAGGATGTAGGTGATAAGTCGGCTCGTTTGTCTTCAAAGGAAGATACATTATCAGTCAGTATAAGTAATACGGATGCTGTACGCAGCGCATATGAAGATGCTGATTTTGCGAAAGAACAGATGGAGGTTATGAAATTACAAATCCTTCAGCAAACAGCTGTATCCGCTTTTGCCCAAGCGAACTCAGCGCCGCAACTGGTATTATCCCTGTTCAGATAAACCCAAATTGATTATGGGGGAGATTCCTCTCCCCCATATCTGAATCAATGAGAAAGGACCTAAACAATGGCAAATGGAATTCTCGATATCAAAGGTGTGGCGAATTATTTGAAAATAAAAGAGCAAACTGTTTACCGGTTAGTTCAGCAAAGGAAGATTCCGGCCCTTAAGCTCGGGGGTCAATGGAAAGTGAAAAAAGAACACCTGGATAGAATGTTTGACGAGATTCTTCAGGAGAGATTAAAGGAATTGCACTGATAATAGTATCGCCACAAAACTAACAAGCACAGTGAAAAGCCTTCCTACCGGGAAGGCTTTTCACTTTATGAGGGATTTGGTTTTGGGTATTAGTCCACATTTTTCACCAACCTATCTACTGCAACAGTGTATCTATCACTATTAAACTGGCAAAGGATAGTCGCCCGCATGCCACCTTTAAAAATATAATAATATGGCGGGCAGGTAAGAATAAATCGCACCTGTTGAAACGAATATCCAAATTTCAAATCTTTTCCATCTCCCCCGTGATATGGAAGAATTTAAGATGGGGTTTTAAAAATGGATAGACTCATGGTTTCATACAATTAATATATTCAGGAGTAATAATAATGCGTCATTCTTGAAAAGTGTACTTTTCGCCAGCTGGCGAACACGTACGTTTCTATGCGCTTTCCAGCGTAAGTTTTGTATTATCAGATAGTCACTCCATCTCCGCTGATTAGTGGAGACTTGGTAAGAAATGAGGGTTAGAGATTTGAAATTTGTTCCGATCCACCAATTGGCTGATCAGGGGGGGCAGTTTCTATAAGTTTAATGAATTTTATTATATTCTTTCATTTCTTATTAAATATTCCTGGATTTTAAAACTGATGAAGGACTTATTCACCGAAATTGTGAAAAAAGTTAATAAAGCAACCTCTTTACCGATAATCGAAATGTAGCTCATTGAAATGGAATCAGGGAAATGGTGGACTGAGAATCCATTTGAGTTAGAAAAGAAATTCCACCAGGGGCAAGGACGCCCCCTTAATAACAACAAACAAAAACACGGAGGTTAGTTATGAGTCTCTTCAGAATAGGTTCAAACACACCCGCAGCGTATGCTTTGCAGTCGCTGTATAAAATAAACCAACAGATGGGCGTACACCAGGCCCGGTTATCGTCAGGGAAACGGATTAATTCAGCCGCGGATGATACCACTGGTTATGCCGTTGCCAATACCCTTAGATCCCGCTCATCCGCTTTAGGTGCAGCTTTAAGCAACGTGAGCAATGCCAAGAATATTTTGAGCATTGTGGAAGGCGGATACCAATCCCAGATGAACATTCTGCAAACCATTAAAGATAAAGTGGTTCAGGTAGCAGATGGTTCATTAAGCCAAGCTCAGCGGAGTGCTATCTATGATCAAATCACGGAACTGAAAACCGAGCTGGACGATATTAAGGATCAGACCAAATGGAATGGAGCTACCTTATTTGCTGCTACAAAGGTATTCCATGTTGGTGCCGATGCTGCTGATACACTCTCAGTAACATTTACCAACTTTGATTCCAGCGGTGTGACCATCTCCGGTACTTCTGCTGCGGCCTCAACTGCTGATATCACTAATGTGGATACA
>CAJVYU010000063.1 GCA_913009735.1 uncultured Fidelibacterota bacterium | reverse complement strand
ATGTGTGAAGAAATGTGGACGCAGCACAGTACTGAAGAGCGAGAGGTGTCTGTGACGAGATGGAATGAAGCAAGCATAGCTGGGCGAGATAAGTTTTTGTTTTTAATTTCTTTTTTTTTTTAATGATACGGCGACCACCGAGATCTACACTCTTTCCCTACACGACGCTCTTCCGATCTATTGTATACACATGCTCCCGAGCATAATTCTTCCACAGGACAGACACGTGATGTTGAAGCACCCAAAATATTTGAACGAAAGATCGTTTCACCTGAACCCCGAATATTACCGGAGGCTATTTTTCGAATGAACCCGGGAATATCAATTTCTGTAGGACAGGCCTTTATACAGGGAGCATCAAAACAAAAGAGACAACGATTTGCTTCTATTTTTGCCTCAGATTCTGAGTACAATGGTTTTGCATCCTGAAATTTGGTTTCAAGACGGTTATCACTCAAATTATAATCCATACTCATTTACCTTTTTAATTCCCCGCATAAATCGGGATTTTCAACATTAGCCGCGGATTTACCCTGTGGAATAGGGCTCCCTTCGGGAATTCCACAGGGTAAACGCAGATCAAAACAGACGCAAATGCCATCATTATAGTTTGCATAATTGAGTTTGCTCCGAAAATGTCTTGTTGGGATACCTGCTCGCCCCCTCCGATATTTTTCAAATGTGGCAGGCGGGAATCCCATCTTTTCTCGATGTTTACTCCCCGACATGAATGTCGGGGTAAGTATCTGTATTTTAGTAGATACAGCGAATCACTTACCCTGTCCTTTAGGGCAGGGATTATAGCGAATAAACAAAATTTAGGGGTTTTAACCCCTTTCTGGAGTGGACTCATAATTTTATTCCGTTAATGCAGTAATTGAATCAGACAAAATTTCCACTGCTTTTTCCACATCATCCCGGGTGATATTCATTGGTGGTGAAATTCGGACCACATTTCCTGATAAACCACCTCTTCCAACAAGTAAACCCCGCTTTTTTGTCTCTTCCATAAATTGATCCACTGCTTTCGGATTTGGTGTTCGATCACCGGCAGTTTCATCTTTAACAAATTCAACGGCTTGCATTAGCCCCATTCCGCGAATATCTCCCATGATTTTCGGATTTTTCAGCTGGATATCCTCCAAACCGGCTCGAAGAATTTCTCCCATCCTTTTCGAGTTTTCAGCCAAGTTATCCCGAAGAATAATTTCGATCGTTTTATTTGCTGCTGCACAACTGACTGGATTTCCTCCAAACGTAGATATGGTATTTTTAACCATGGAATCTGCTATTTCTCCTGTTGTAACCACTGCCGCCAGGGGAAGCCCGTTGGCAATCCCTTTCGCCATGGTCATCATATCCGGTTCCACGCCATAATGGTCGATTCCCCACATTTTCCCGGTACGACCAAACCCGGTTTGTACTTCATCAGAAATAAATATTCCACCATATTTCCGGACGATCTCAGCAACAATCGTAAAATACTCTTTTGGCGGAGTGATAAATCCTCCAACTCCCTGGATTGGTTCAATCATCATACCTGCAATTTCACCTGTGGTAGTGGTTCGGATTAATTCATCTACATCCTCTGCACAGCCTACACCGCATTCCGGATAATTACTTTTCAACGGACACCTGTAACAGTAAGGGGATAAAGCATGTTTAATTGTAGGTATCTGGGTGGGAAGAGCTCTCCATGGGGAATGTGCCGTAAGAGACTGAGCCAACATGGATCGTCCGGCATAGGCATAGCGAAGAGCAAGGAATTCTGTATTCCCAGTCGATAATTGAGCCATCATCACTGCCGTTTCATCCGCTTCGGTTCCAGAGGCAGTGAAAAAACATTTTTCCAAATTCCCAGGTGTAATGTTTACCAAACGCTCGGCCAGGCTTACTACGGATTCCACAGGATAGAGAGAAGAAATGTGGCTTAACCGGTTTACCTGTGCAATAACAGCCGCATTGACTTCTTTGTTGGCATGGCCAATGGAAACAGTTAAAATTCCCCCAAAGAAATCGAGGTACGTATTCCCATCCATATCGGTGATTTGGGCGCCTTTTCCTTTTGAAATGACGATGGATTCCTGGTAAAAATTCTTTACAGCAGGGAAAAGATATTGTTTATGTTTATCGCGTATATCCTGGCTTTTCATTTAATAACTCCGGTTATATTTCGTTGTAAAAAATATCCACATCTATTCAAAGCGACTATCCAAATAATCAACGTTGTCCATATCATTGTTTGTAACCCCTTTGTGTTTCCCCTATGACAGGGGAAAAATTTAGGCTAAAACCATTTACTTCTCCCATGTACAAGGGGAGAATTGAAGAGGGGTCAAAAAATACGAATAGATTTTCGGCTTTGGATTCCATCTCCATTGATCTCCTTTTAAAGCATGATAAGTTCATCATAGGATTCCGGTCTCCTGTCGCGGTAAAATTGCCACGTTGATCGAACTTCCTCAATTAAATCAAGATCAAATTCTGCAACCAACAATTCATCGTTGTCTTCCGAAGCAGTGGAGAAGATTTCACCCCGGGGATCAACAAAGTATGAACTGCCGTAAAATTTTCCCAGATTCCAAGGTTTTTCCACTCCTACACGGTTAATGCAGCCCATAAAATATCCATTGGCAACTGCGTGAGCAGGTTGTTCAAGTTTCCATAAATATTGAGATAAGCCGGCTACGGTTGCAGATGGGTTGTACACAATTTCAGCGCCGTTCAAACCTAATGCCCTGGCACCCTCAGGGAAATGACGGTCGTAACAGATGTAAACGCCAATATTTGCATACGCTGTTTCAAAGACAGGGTAACCTAAATTACCCGGACGAAAGAAAAACTTTTCCCAAAATCCTGAAGTGTGGGGAATATGGGTTTTTCGATATTTTCCAAGATATGACCCGTCTGCATCAATCACTGCGGCGGTATTATATAAAAAACCAGCCTGTTCTTTTTCGTAAACAGGAACAATCATTACCATTTTATATTTTTTTGCATATTCCTGCATTCGTTCCACTGCCGGTCCAGGAACTGCTTCTGCTGATGCATACCATGTACTGTCCTGGCCAGGGCAGAAATAAGGTGTGCTGAAAATTTCCTGAAGACATAAGATCTGAACCCCTTGCTTTCCTGCATCTTCAATAAAAGGGATATGTTTTTGGATCATAGCCTCTTTTATTTCTTCAATGGTTCCCTCTCCTTCCGTCATGGGAAGGCTCATTTGGATCAAACCGGATTTAATGATTCTAGGCATTGATAACCTCCTTAATAAATTGTGTTTATTTAATTCCGCTATAAAGATCGCGCTTCAAAAATTGTCCATCACCTTTTTTACCGACATATTTACAACCCTTGATGATAACTTTACCGCGAGACAGAACTGTTTCGGTAAATCCTTTTACTTCAAAACCTTCATATGTACTGTAATCCACATTCATGTGATGGGTGCAGGCATTGTTTATGCTGATCGTTTCTTCTCTATTCGGATCAAAAATAACGATATCTGCATCACTTCCAACAGCAATTGTACCTTTTTTAGGAAATAAACCAAATAATTTTGCTGCAAATGTGGAGGTAATCTCCACAAACCTGTTTAGGGAGATTCGCCCTTCTACCACACCACCTTGATACATGAGACTCATCCTGTTTTCCACGCCTGGTGCACCATTGGGTATTTTTGTAAAAAGGTCTTTCCCCATTGATTTTTGGTCTTTAAAACGAAAAGAACAATGATCCGTTGATACTGCCTGTACATTATTTGTTTGTAAACCATACCAAAGTTCATCTTGATTCCATTTTTCCCGTAGTGGTGGAGACATGACATATTTTGCCCCTTCAAAATTTTCTTTTTCATAATAACTATAATCAAGAAAAAGATATTGAGGACATGTTTCAGCATAAACCGGTAGCCCTTCAGCTCTTGCGGCTACGATTTCCTCCAGTGCATCTGAGGATGAAAGATGAACAATGTATATAGGAACATCTGCTTCTTTAGAGATAGAAATCGTCCGGTGAACTGCTTCTGCTTCCATCTGGGTTGGACGAGTCAAAGAATGCCATTTTGGTTCTGTTTTTCCCTCTTTAACTGCTTCCCGGATAATTTCATCAATAACAATCCCATTTTCGGCATGCATACAAACAATCGCTCCATTTTCACCTGCCTTTTTCATAGTGCGATAAATCATACCATCATCCATATAAAGTACACCGGGATAAGCCATGAATAACTTATAAGAAGTGATACCTTCATTCACAAGGGTCTTCATTTCCGAAAGACGGTCACCTTCCATATCAGTAAGGATCATATGAAAACTATAATCGATCGCTGTATTTCCTTCAGCTTTTTTATGCCATGTATCAAGCCCTTCCAATGCAGAATGTCCCATTGTTTGGATAGCAAAATCAATAATTGTCGTTGTTCCGCCATAGGCTGCAGCACGCGTTCCCGTTTCGAAATTATCAGCTGTGACTGTACCACCAAAAGGCATATCAAAATGTGTGTGGGGGTCCAATCCACCGGGGAATAAATATTTTCCAGACGCATCAATAACTTCATCGGCTTCCATTTCCAGGTTTTTACCAATAAGAGTTACTGTTTCATTTTCTATATAAACATCACCCATATAGTCATCCGTTGCTGTAATAACTCGACCGTTTTTAATCAGTGTAGACATAATTTTCTCCCATAATCGTCGTTATTAGCCGCAAAGAGCGCGAAGAAACGCAAAGAATATAAAAATAAGAAGATAGCAGACTTAAAATGATAAAATATAATCATCTGAAAACTTTTTTCAAATTTCCATGTAGTCTTCGTGTATTTTAGCGATCTCAGTGGCATTTTTATTTATTCCCCCAGGCTTTAAGTCCCCGTTCTTCATCTGTTCCCGGTATAGTATTATCCAAAACCAGTGCTGTAAAAGCTCCCACTGCCATACCGGTACTTCCTAATGTGTTGAGTATGTTTGCCAGCCACACGGGTTCAAATTGCATGGGTTGCTGAAAAAAATATTCCGGGACAGATAATCCCATAAAAAAAGCAAATCCCAGGATAAATAAATTCCGGGCAGAATTGAGATCAACAAATTGAAGGTTAGACAAACCTACAGCGGCAATCATCCCAAACATAGCACAATACATTCCGCCGACTATGGGTTGGGGAATGGTTGTAAACAACGCACCGAATTTGGAAACAGTCCCTAAAAGAATCATAATCACAGCGCCGGCTTGTACAACCCTGCGGGAGCCTACACGTGTTAAACCAATTGCGCCGATATTTTCACTATAGGAAGTAGTTCCATTTCCCGTACCAAAAATTCCAGCTATAAAACATCCTATCCCTTCGAAAGTGATTCCCCTGTTAATGGTTTTTTTATCCGGTGTTGGTGCTCCGGAAAGCCGCGCACATGCATAATAATCACCAATTGATTCCACCATGGAAGCGATGTAACCAGCCAGCATTCCTACAAATGCAGCAGCACCAAATTGGGGGAATCCCCATTGAAAAGGATAAGGAATTCGAAACCAGGGTGCATTCTTCAGGTTATCCAAACTTGTATGTGAGGGATGCCCTTCAGGAAAAACACCTAAAGCTGTAAAAATAGCAGCTACAATCCAAGCTGTCATAATTGCAAGGAGAATAGGATAAAGTTCAAACGTTCGATGCTTTCGACGGAGATATTGACTAAAAAGGATAATCAGAATAATGGTTAAACCTCCAATAGGCCAATGCCGTCCTGCTTCCGGTGCACCAAATTTGAATAAAGCTAAACCAATCAATGCAATGGTGGGTGCGATTGTTATGGGTCCTACAAATCGTAATAATCGTCCTATCATTCCACTGGCGCCTACAAAAATCTCCACCAGAGAGCCGGCAATAATGGCGCCTTGAACATGCTGCATTCGTACTTCCCAACCGACATTTGCCAAGGCTGCCATTCCGCAGATTGCAAATGTTGGAGCTAAAAAAGAGAATGTTCCCCCTTGAACAATAGGAAGACGATTCCCCCAAGTGGTTTGAATGAGTGTGGTAATACCGCTTACAAAAAACATAGTTGCAATCAACCAGCCTTTTTCCACCGGATCAACGATCCCAAACGCCGGAGCCAATAACAGAGGGATAGCAACGGTTGACCCAAACATTGTCAGGTAGTGCTGCAATCCCAGAATGATTGTTTCTAATGGAGGAGGATTATCGTCAATACTATACAACAATGATGTTTTATGTTCTGCCATGAATATCCTATGTTGACTTCAACTTAAGCATTTTTTCTTAATTATTCCTCGCTGTAATACAAGAAGTGAACTCTTTGACTTTTTGTATACAATTAATATATTTTGGTATATGATGATTTAGAAGGAAATTAATAATACAATGGAATTGAAAACACACTTAACTCAACATTATAAACAGATGCTGGATGTTGCAATCAAAGAAGCACAAAAGGGCTTATTGGAGGGCGGGATCCCTATTGGTGCGGCTCTTTTCCACACTGATGGAACTCTGCTGGGGAAAGGACGAAACCGACGTATCCAGGATGATGATCCTTCCCTGCACGGAGAAACGGATGCTTTCAGAAATGCCGGCAGGCAACGATCCTATTCAAATATAATAATGGTAACAACGCTGGCACCATGCTGGTATTGCAGCGGATTGATACGACAGTTCAAAATTAAAACTGTCGTCGTGGGTGAATCGGTTAATTTTTCCGGCGGAGTGGAATGGTTAAAACAAATTGGAGTTGAAGTCATAGATCTCCAGTCTGAAGAATGTATTTCAATGCTTGGGAATTACATTCAAAATAATCCGGATATTTGGAATGAAGATATAGGGGAAGAATAATTAACAATTAATACACGAAATAGTATTTTTGGATAAATTTAAAAATCCAAAACAAATTCTCTACCGAACATAAAAGGAGTTATGGGAATCACTTCAATACTTATAAACATCTTTTAAATTATCCCATAATTCAAAGCCGTTTCTTTAAAACTCATTTTCAAACTAATTACTGATTCTATTATTTTACGTTCCCGGGCAGAGCATTTTTTTATATGCTATCCCGCTCCTCATGAAAGTGTCTGTTTTTCTGTCGCACATTCCCTGTTCTCCCTTTCTCTATCTTTTTGTATCTTTCCCTCTTTCCCGCATATGGGACAAGGTTCGTTGTTCATTTGATACCTTTGGTTTGTGTGTCATCGTAATAATTCTTTTTACGGTCAATATTTCCTTTTATTCTTTTTTAAAAAAAAGAGACCTTGCAAACTCCAAAAATACAGGTTTGCATGTCTCTCTCGCTTTTATGACTTTCGCCTATGGCTAATATATTTTATGATTTGAAGCTTTTGCAAGAAATTAAATTCAATATAATAGAAAAGTCTAATAACGCCCATTTTTAAAACGATATTACACCGGTATTACATAAACCGGGTATTATATGGCCTATATTGGCATTATTTGGCTAAATAGTATATAAAAAGAAACCCCCTAAAATAGAGGGCTTCTCGTCGAGTACCCGGGGCCGGACTCGCCATCCTTTGTATTACTGGCTGGTAAAATCCGGCACGGCATTACTGCCAATGGATTTTAAGTCCTCTGGGGAAAACGTCCTAAGTACTCGTAATATCAATAACTTACAGGATCGTGAAATTCCTGATACGGAAATACTACGGAAATTTCTAGAAGAAGTTGGCAAACAGAAAAAACCGAAAAATACAAAACATACTAAAACTATGAGCCATATAGTTGCCATTCTCAGAACCAATGCAGACTACACTAAACTAAATACTACCAATAAGTAATTTAAATTTTTTCATATTAATTACTTCTTGATAGAGTTACTTTCTTACCGACGATAATAATCCTTTGTAATATAGTTTTAGAATCTAAATCTTCTTAAAAGTGATAAGAAGGACGACGGTTTTGAAGACCGCTTTCCTCATTGATAATAAGAGACTTACAGGGATTGATGCCTTATATGTGCCATGAATTTAATCTATTCATCATTTATCAAATATTCTTTCACCACGTTTTTGAGTTATTTTCATGTAAAAGCATTACAAAAACTCCAACCAACTTTTGTAACAAATTTGAGAATTTTACAATTCTTGTAACTACCTATCATTGAATCAGTTTCAGGCTTTTGAAACAATTCTATTATTCCGATTATGTTGGTTTTCCCATCTCTGTACGTGGTTGTGTAAAAATAAACAGGTTAAGTTGTATACGCTGGATTTAGTTTTTTGGAAGGGACAGGTTACAAAATTCAACTGTTTTTAACCCTATTGTTTCAAGTTTTCAGATATTTATCTGTATAATACAGGGCTGTTCCCAAGAAACCAAAAACCATCACTTGGAGTATTACAGATGTAGAAACCAAGTCACTTTCAATTAACCCAAACCAAATAATTGTAAATTTTAACCCGTAATAGACAGTATGCCCTGCGATTTGTGATATTAAATAGGATAGCATCGGATTCATGTTGAGTAGCTTATTCAATGAAAAAAAGATCATTCCATATATCGACAATTCTATGAATATGATTACACTTTTTATTAACAATGGATGGCCAGTTAGTAGATTACTGGTAAAAGGTAGTGCAAATGCAAGCATAACAATCGTACCGAAAGAAGGTTTTCTAAATAATACAGTAAAATATAATACCCAATGCATTGGATTCAATTTGTAAAGTGGCAATCCAATACTATGGGAGCCAGATGTTATACCAACCATACTCACAGCAATCACTATCATAAGCAGATACTCAGTTGTATGATGATATATAAAGGAATATAAATTTAATTTGGTTATACTGCTTTGAGTCTGATTTTTTACATCCATTAAAACTCCTCACAAAATTGTTGGAAATCAACCAATTCCAAGTTTATAGCACGGTACATACGGCGTTGTTGAGCAGTATTGTATCCCCACCCTGCTAACAAACAAACCACACCTGTTGCAGATACCTTCCGAACAGTATCAGGGTGATCATCTACAAAAACCACCTGATCAGGGGATAGTTGATTTTCCTGCAGCAATCTTTTGACAATGTCGTTCTTGGAAAGTCCTCGGCCAGCCTGGTGAATTTGTTTCGTCTCGAGTCTGATACCGTTATAATCCAGTATTTCAGAAATGTATCGTGATGCTTTTGTTGATACTATCTGTAACAATAGTCCTGGTTTTAGCGATTGTAGAAAATCGACCATTCCATTATACAGGGGGTTTAGCGCGATCCAGTTCTCGTAATCACTGATTATTAGCGCTTCTCTTTCAGAATAAAAAAGCTGATAATACGACTCCTTACGATCTAGGTGGGTATCGTGAAATTTATCGAACTCCACTTGATCAGCGATCGTGATACCCTCATCCAAAGCTTGGAACAGATAAAGGTAATCCTCGCCCGAACGGATATACGGTCGCAACAAACGAAATTTAATCAGCGTGTCAGCAGATATTTCCTGTGGTGATTTTACCCTGATGCCGGATCCTTGAAAAGCATAATAACCGTTACAGGCCACCAACGCGCATTCCAAAATGCTATCAGCGATGACACCATCGAAATCCAGCGCCAGCAGCCGGATTGACCGCGCTTCCTGCATTACACTCAATTAATACTGATGTTACCGCTGAACCCGGGCCGACCCACCTTTGGCAAAAGCCTCCACTTCCGGTAGTTTGGCCATAGTAGTATCACCGGGGAAGGTAGTCAGCAAGGCACCATGCGCCCAGCCCAACCGAACCGCTTCTTCCGGTTCCCTATCACTCAACATACCATAGATCAGCCCGGCGGCAAAACCATCCCCGCCGCCGATTCGGTCCAGAACATCCAACTCACAGGTGGGACTAATGTAGCGGCCGCCATCATACCAAAGCACCGCGCCCCATTGGTGACGGTTGGCTGACTGCACCTCCCGTAGCGTGGTGCCAACCATTTTGATATTCGGGAAGGCTTTATTGACATCACCGATCATCTCGAAGAATACCTCAGTGCCAAGCTTGGACTTTTTCTCCACCTCCGGACCCTTAATCCCCAACCCCATTTGGAGGTCTTCCTCGTTCCCGATCAGCACATCCACATTTTCGATAATGCGCTTGAAGGTGGCTTGCGCCTGTGTTAGTCCACCCATGGATTCCCACAGTTTTCCACGGTAATTCAGGTCGAAGGAGGTTACCGCACCATTTCTTTTTGCCGCCTGCATTGCTTCGATGATCAATTCTGATGTTGTCGCGGAGAGAGCTGCATAGATACCTCCCGAGTGAAACCAGCGCACGCCGTCCGCGAATATTGCTTCCCAGTTGAAATCATCCGGTTTTAGCAGGGCACCCGCTTCATTTGCACGGTTATAGAAAACTACCGGTGGACGGACTCCATAACCCAGGTCACTGTATACCGTAGCAATATTTGGTCCGCGGGCGCCATCGTGTTCGAACCATTTATAGAATGGTTTTACGCCCATTTCCCTGACACGGGTCTGCACTAACTCACCGATTCCATAATCAACCATCGCCGTGGCAATACCGGTTTTTAAGCCGAAACAGTCCGCCAGGTTGGCCGCTACATTGTACTCTCCGCCGGAGACATGAATATTAAATGAGCGTGCCTTGCGGAACGGGATGCGACCGGGGTCGAGCCGATGTATCAGGGCACCGAGCGAAAGAAAATCAAGCTGACAATTATCCTGGCGTATCTTTAATCTGGTCATAACTTTTCCTTTCAATTCATTAAAAAATATTTATTGATTTAATTCTTCCTTGATCGAATCCGGTAAAGCATTTCACCGGCCTTGGGTACATACAGAATCCCTTGGTCTTCCCTATCCCGGAAATCTTCAATTTTAATCGTTACCGGATCACGATAGCCTAAATTTATTTTAGCGCATATTTCTTCGGGAATACCTGTAGCCAAAACCACATTAATTCGGGGTTTTTCAATCCCGTCTTTAAAAGTACCGATCCCCTTCACATGGGTGGAATGAGCTTTTACTCCTCCGGGTATCTGCCGAAAGCGCTCCTCCTGCTTGGTAAAATAATCCCGTACATGGTAGCCAATTTCTTCAATAATTCGGCCGTGGGAAACTGAAACTTCGGTAATGTGCGGCGCATAGATTATTAATTCACCGCCGTCCGCCACCACCTGTTCCAGTTTGTACATGCACTTCCCTCCGGTCCAGAGATCATCGTACATCTCCGGTGCGCAGGATAACACTGTTTTATATTGACGGTCTTTGTAAATGATATGGACTCTATCCGATAATTCCGCTGCCGCCTGCCAAGCCTCTTCCGGCCGGCCGATATATATTCCCACCAGATCCTGCCCTTTCACCACCAGACTGATGCAATAGCGTTCCACTGTTACCAGCGCGGCGGCCATATCAACCACCTGCCGTACCGGGGTATTTTTTTGGCCGATAATCCCCGGGTTGGTAATCAAAGCTCCCAGCCAGTGAAACATATTGATAATCTCCTCACCGGAGATTCCGGGAAACAGATATTTATTACCACCGGAGAAACCTACCACTTCATGGGGAAAAGTCGGACCGATAATCATAAGCAGATCGTAGTCGAATATCCGCTTATTAATGGTAATATCGACGTCGCCCGTCATCAATCCACCAGATAAATCGGCAACATATTTTCCAGTGATTTTACCGATATATCTTAATTGATCCTGCTTTTTCCATTGATGATTATAAAAACGGGCTTGGGGATAAATACTGTGATGGTCGCCGGCAGTGATACCAACGCGCTTATAAATAGCTTCCTTACTCAGCGGTTGATGAGTGCCCAGGGCAATCATGAAATCCAAGGCAGCCACTTTGTCGGATAATAACTGGTAAACAACCCGAAACAGGACATCGATCGGCGCCGTTCTGGTATGGTCGGGAATTATACATAGTATCCGTTTGCCAACCAGGGCTTTATGTTCAAACGCTTGGGCACACAGCGCCTTCACATCGGTTTCTGTTAGTCTATTATCGGGACTACCTTGACCAATTAACATATCAGAAACTTAGCACTAACAAAGAGCCGGAAATCATACCGTGTAGGTTGTCGAAACGGTGTCACCGCCTCTACCGGTCCAATTGGTATGAAAAAATTCACCACGCGGTTTATCTACCCGCTCATAAGTATGAGCGCCAAAATAATCACGCTGGGCTTGAATCAAGTTGGCTGGAACCCGTGCGCTGCGGTAGCCGTCATAATAGGCCAGGGCGCTGGTAAAAGCCGGTACGGGAATTCCACTTTGTATGGCCGTGGCAATTACCGATCGCCAGCCATCCTGACTGATTTCAATCGCTTTCTTGAAATAATCATCCAGTAACAGGTTCGGTAAATCAGGTTGTTTGTCAAAAGCCTCCTTTATATTATCGAGGAATTGGGCACGGATTATACAACCGGCGCGCCACAGCAGGGCAATATTGCCATAATTCAAATCCCACCCGTATTCTTTGGCGGCAGCCCGTAAAAGCTGATAACCCTGGGCATAAGAACAAATTTTGGAAGCATACAAAGCCTGACGCAGCATTACAATGAAATCTGCTTTTTCACCGGAAAACACCGGCTCCGGACCCACAAGTATTTTTGAAGCTTGCACACGCTCATCTTTGACAGCGCTTATGGCACGGGCAAATACTGCTTCAGCAATCGTCGGTGCCGGCACTCCCAGATTCAATGCTGCCAAACTGGTCCAGCGACCAGTGCCTTTCTGTCCGGCGGTATCCAAAATAACCTCAACCATGTGCTGACCGGTTTCGTCATCGATTTTACCAAGAATATCACGAGTAATTTCAATCAGGTAGCTGTTCAATTCACCCCGGTTCCAGTCATCAAAAACGCCTTGGATTTCCTTGGCGGTCATTCCCAGCAAATTGCTCATGATGGCGTAGGTTTCACATATCATCTGCATATCGCCATACTCGATACCGTTGTGGACCATCTTGACAAAATGCCCGGCGCCATTATCACCGACCCAATCGCAGCAGGGTGACCCATCGGCAACCTTGGCGGCAATGGCCTGGAAGATGGGCTTAATATGAAGCCAAGCCTGCGGCGAACCACCAGGCATAATCGCCGGACCACGCAAAGCGCCTTCCTCTCCGCCGGACACGCCGGTACCAACGTACAAAAAACCTTTATCTTCAATGTATTTTGTCCGGCGAATCGTATCGGGGAAATGACTGTTGCCGCCATCGATGATAATATCACCGCTTTCCAAATGGGGAATCAACAGATCAATAAAATCGTCCACCGGTTGGCCGGCTTTTATCAACAGCATGATTTTGCGCGGACGCTCCAGGCTTTGTACCAGTTCCTCAATACTAAAACAGCCGCGGATGTTTTTTCCTTGGGCTCGTCCCGAAATAAAGGCTTCGACTTTGGAAGTGGTACGATTAAAAACAGAAACCGAAAAACCTTTGCTTTCCATATTCAGCACCAGATTTTCCCCCATGACAGCGAGACCAATCAAACCAATATTTTGTTTTTCCATATTAATTACTTTCATCTAAATATTTTTTCATTACCTGTAGTTATTTCATACACCGCTATAGGCCGAAAAACCGCCATCAATTGGCAATACCACACCGGTGACAAATTCTGCAGCGGGTGATAAAAGCCAGAGTACGGCTCCAATTAAATCTTCCGGTTTACCAAAGCGATTCATTGGTGTGTGAGCCAAAATCGTCTTGCCCCGGGGTGTCAATTCGCCGGTCTCCTTATCCGTCAACAGGAAACGGTTTTGTTCGGTGAGGAAAAATCCCGGTGCGATTGCATTCACCCGAATATTCGCGGAGTACTCCTGCGCCATATGCACAGCCAGCCATTGAGTAAAATTACTTACCGCAGCTTTAGCGGCTGAATAAGCCGGTATTTTGGTCAGCGGACGGAAGGCATTCATCGAGGATATATTAAGAATACTTCCGGATTTTTGAACAGCCATCTGTTTGCCGATGACCTGACATGGCAAAATTGTTCCTAACAAATTAAGTTCGGTAACAAAGCGCAGCGCCTCGGTCGGGAGATCAAAAAATACGTTTTCCGGGCCGGTGGTCGCTTTAGGATTATTACCACCGGCGCCGTTGATCAGAAAATCAATCTTTCCAAAAGCGGTGATAATTGAATCGACGGCATCGATAATTGATCCTGAATCCAGAATATCGGTTTGAATCGCCATGACAGTCCCCTGACCATCAACCATTGATTTAACAACATTATGACCTTGTTCAGCATCCAGATCGAGAATGGCAATGTTAGCGCCACATTGAAATAGCGCACGCGCAAATTCGGCGCCCAACACTCCGGCACCACCGGTTATAACTACTGTTTTACCGGTATAATCATAACTATTCAGTAAAAATTTATTCGTCACGGATTCTCCTGTTTTTTTTAATATTAATCGACTTCGGATAATAATAACCGGATGTGTTTACCCAGATGCTGCCGCAGCACTTCAAGATACAATTGATCATACTTGGTTAAATTTTCCAAAATCAATTCCTTGAAATTAGCACCGGCGCAGGTACTGCCACCCCTTAAAACCGACCCGAACGTAACGTGTAATATCTGTCTTCCGGCTTCGTTTTCCAAATACCAGTTTTCCAGATCATTATCCTCCAATTGCTCCGGTACCGCAGTTAGTTCAGCCGATACATGATAGGTTCGTTTATCAATTTCAAAACGGTCACGGCAAAATTCAATTATTTCACGAAAAAGCTTTTTATCAGTTCTACAAATCACCCGTAATGCTTCAAGATAGCTGGTTCCGGCTGTTTTTACGTGCAATAATTCACCGCTCAAACGACCGATTATCGGATAAATACTGAATTTATCCGAACCACTATGGATACTTAGTTTATACGGGCCACAATACTTGGCAATGGCTATATGCTGCCGGTATTGTTCTTCAAACTCGAAAATGGCGCCTTTATAATCGATCCCTTTTTCAAAGTCACCGACAAAGCGGGGAGCCAGACTTACCACCTTTACCCCCATCCGCTTCAATTCCAGACCAACGAATAAATGCTCCGGAGGCGAAGTAGGCGTTTCGGTCTCATCAACCGACATCTCAACTTCAAACTGATTAGGACCGCACGCTTCCGTTATCCACTGATACATGGCCTTCGTGTGGACTAAAGCAGCGCCATACTTTACTATTGCTCTAAGCAATTGGTTCAGGTTATCAAAGGAAATAGTAAATCCATTCCCCATTTCAAATGATTGCCCCATATAACGGTTAACGAGATCAGAATCGGTTAATTTATTATCGGTGACTAGCTGTTGGTAAGTATCAGACAGAGTTTCTTCCGGCATACTATCGGCATTATTATTCACGTGGGCGGACGGATCAATAGTAAAAAAGGTGAATCCTGCTTGCGCCATCCGCAGTACATCCTCGCGGGTTTGCAGATGGTCGGCATCGGCGCCCCAGGGCTTGGTCCAATTACCTTTTTCCACAGCCATTACTGCCGCCTTCATCACCTCCTCCGGCTGCCGGGTAGTGCGGTGCAGCTCACGAATGGACTGCTGCGCGAAAATTGGTAGATAGGGTGTCCCAGCCACGGCTGCCATATGTCCCGGGGTTGCCAAACCTAACCGGTCCCCAAATCCGAAGGACCTTTTCAGACCCAGAACAGAGGGCTTTTTATTTTCAATCACTGGTGTGACTCCCGCATATCAATTTAACTGTTCTAATAATCGAGTAAGGTCCGCCAAAACCATCGTTGTGATAGATTTCGACATTCAATCGACTTCCGGATATCCGGAATTTCATAAGCGCCTGAACGCCGGGGAAGGTTTTGCTAATTCCCTCCATATTAAGTACAATATCCATATTAATCGGGTTATCAATCATCATAATAAGAATAGTTTATCCGGTATTTTCATAATGAATCTGGCCGCTTAGATATAATTTTGCATATAGGCAACAGTTCGCTCGGCAGCCGTATCAGGATCGGGTAAAGGTAGAATTTCAGCCGAAACATAACCTTGGTAATCGACTTCGGATAAAGTGTCAATAATCTTAGGGAAATTGAGATGACCGGCGCCTGGATACCATCGATTCGAATCAGCGATATGAAAATGGTACAGTCGCTCCTTGGCTAGCCTGATGCTTTCATAGATGGAAGGTTCCTCAATATTCATATGAAACGTATCCAGGAGCAAACCAACATTTGGATATTCAACTTTTTCCATTAATTCCATGCCTTCCTGTACGGTGCAAACCAGATCGCATTCATAGCGATTGATTGGCTCAATAATCAATTTTACACGCTCATTTTCCTGGGCACACCCCCGCAATGCTTCTACCAGCCAGGTATCAGTCTGATGTGTCGATACATCTTTATCTCTAAAACCGCGAATCAGGCCGATAATTACCATTGCCCCTAACATTTCAGCCAGATGCATCTGAGCTTTAATCCGATCAATTGCCTGGTGTCTGATCGTCTGATCAGGGTGAACAAATGACAACCCCTCTTCACCAAAAGCTTGACCGGTACCAACAGCGGGCACCGTTAATTCCAACTCGGTAAGCAACGATTTAATTTCAGCTTGGTTAACCAATTTAGGATCACGAATGGCTAATTCGATTCCATCAAATCCGTAACCCTTGATCTTAGCGGCATTTTCTGCCAACTGCCCCTTATAGGCCAGGGCAGAAAATTTGGCCGACTGAGTCGATAAAACGATGCCCAGCTTCATTTTTTCTATAATCCCATTTTCTGAATTGCGTATATCGGTCGCCAGCCTTCTGTGAACGGTTCTTTCAAATAGGGTTCCATTTCCTCGGGTGTGCGCATTGTAGTTTCTTCGATCGGAGGTAATTTCCCTGGAGGGAATGCTTCGCGTATCTCATCATGAACCAGTGTAAGGTAGGACAGAATCGCGGCAATTGTGCGTTTAGCCTTGGAGGCTTTGGCAAGAGTGGGTTTACCAACTACACCTTCAGGAATTGACCCCATCTCAATCGGGAAATGCCCTTGGCCTTCGGACCATTTGCTCGGTCTGGCAAAAGGATCGACAGCCTTATCAAAATGTCCGGTAGGGAGATATCCTTTGACCTCGGTCTCTTCAGCCAGAGACATTTCAACATACTCTGGTGCCAACAACAGCATGACCGATGTTTCCGCCTCGTCCGCATGGACGAAATCCATGTCCCAATCACCACCACGTGCTTTGGTACGGAAAAATTCGCGCACGGCACGATGCCAGTCAATGACCCGGAATAGACCAGGCAAGTTCCAGGTTTTCTGCAATTCCTGAATGGCTGCTTCTAACAACCACTGATGACCGTGATTATTAATCATGATAATTTTGCGGAAACCATCATTCCACAGTCCCACCATGACATCGATCAAGACCCGTTTCAATACTTCGTCTTCCAAGTGAATCGTACCGGGCATACCGATGTGATGATGTGGATGCCCGCCATAGTTCAGCGGGGTCCAAACTAAGTTTACCGGGTCACCTTTTTTCGCTGTGTAGCGGCGAACACCTTCCAGAATCTGGGTCACCATGAAGGTATCCAGGGCTGTTACTGTATGACGTCCGTGAAGCTCCGTGCAGCCAATCGGGATAAAAACAATATCGTTTTTACGACGATTTTCCACTACTCGCTGGCGAATTGTATTCTGAACATATACCCCCGGTTTACCCAATTCGGAAGGGGTGGGAATACCATAATCCTCTAAAATCTGATCGATCTCCGTTTCCGAAGCGTCCCAGATTTTCTTTTTCATCCGACCAACGGTTGTATCTTCAAAGCGCAGATCCGGTCGGTCCGTTTCAATCCAATTAGTCATTATTACTCCTATTCAAAATTGGTGATTGTTATTTTAACTTCGTTGCGATCAGTCTGTAGCGTAACCAGATTTTCATGGACTTCATCTAATTTGATTCTCTTGGTGATTAACGGTGATACATCCATGCCGGTGGCCATACTGCTAATCACATTGGGAAAAGTCCCGTGGCCGGAGTGTCCCTGCGCTCCAACCACACTGGCGCGTCTGACCTGTAGTACTTCGCCATTCAATGGAATCCGATCATCAGCGCGGGCAACCACAACAACGGTGGTATTGAGTGCCTTACCATCCCAAATGATTTTCTCAACATCGGGC
>CAJVYU010000062.1 GCA_913009735.1 uncultured Fidelibacterota bacterium | reverse complement strand
CTCTTCTTCCGAGCAATATTATGGGATATTGCAGGGAATCAACGAACGAGTAGTCAAAGTACAACTAATATGGTCATCGACCAGACTCAACCGACCATTACATCGGTTAGCTCATCAACAGCCAATGGAAGTTATAAGTCTGGGGATACAATAAATGTTGACGTGACAGCTTCTGAAATAATCAATATAACAGGTACACCACAGTTGCAACTTGAAACGGGTAATGCGGATGCAACGGTAAATTATTCCTCCGGCTCTACTACAAATACATTTACATTTATTTATGTAGTAGATGACGGACATTCTTCCTCAGATTTAGATGTAGCGAATATCAATGCACTTTCATTGAATAACGGTACTATTCTGGATGTTGCAGGTAATAGTTTAGTTTTAACTTTACCAACACCGGGTGGAAGCGGTTCGTTAAGTAATAACAAAACCATCGTTATTGACACAGAAGCACCTACAGCTGTTATAAGCTACAGTGACTCTTTAGTCAAAGAAAATGATATAGTGACGGTCACGGTTACATTCAGCGAGGAGATGACTGCCAGTCCCCGGATAGCCATTGACTATACAGGAGTAGATGCTGATTTAGATACAACAAATATGTCAAATATTAATGATACTGTATGGACAAAGATAATTACAATACCCGATGGAAATGATGGTGCGGCTGTTGTTTCAATTATATCTGAAGATTTAGCAGGAAATTCGCTGACTAATTTAAATACAACCAACCGGTCTTTTATGAGGGTTGATAATACACATCCAACATTTACTTCATTATCACCGGGCAGCGGGGAATATGTCAACCATACACTGGTTGGATATAAATTAAGTGAAACCAGTCTCTCCGGGTTTATTCGTTGGGCAAGAATTGATGGTTTGCCAGATATAGATCATACTGTTACGTTATCCACGGCAGAATTAGATGCGGGGACAACCTTTTCTGACTACTCATTAACAAATATGCCTCCGAATCTAGTATCAGGTTCCAATTATAGAATAACATGGTCGGCAACTGATTCAGCCGGAAATGTTTCTGAAGATTTTGTTTCCACTCCGGTACATTACGATACAACAGCGCCCACAACATCCTTAACTTACAGTCGTTATTTCGCTGGCGCTGATACCAATGTCACAATTACTGCCCATTTCAATGAAAGTGTGCTGCCGACTCCTAAAATTTCTTTAGACTACACAGGTATTGGAAGCGACATCACCGATGTTGATATGATTATGGGAGTGGAAGATTCACTCTGGACGTATGATGCAATCATTCCCGCCGGACAGGGGGTTAATGGTGTGGTTTACATCAATATCACCGGGACAGATCTGGCACAAAACGCCTTGTCAATATCTAATATCGCCAATCGCGATACATTAGTTGTGGACAATTCCGTTCCAACGGTAACTCTATCTTACGCCAATCTCACCCAGCCAGGTTTATCCTTCCCGGAAGGAATTTCAGGTGACACACTTCGGGTCACGGCTGATTTTACAGAACCCATGTCAATCTCACCTGCTCCAGAATTAAACGTGCAGTATGCCGATTCTACCAATGCCTCCTTTACCGGAATGACAGAAGACAGTGTAGCCAACGATTCTGCCACCTGGATTTATGATGTTACTCTTCCCGCTGGTGAAAACAATTCCGGATTAATGACCGTTACCCTGACTGCTCAGGATCGAGCCGGCAACGCAGTTGGGACTATAACTAACAATCAAGCATTTACTGTTGACAATACTCCTCCGGATCCTTTTTCAACAGGAGCAGTGACTCCTCAAGGTCAGAATCAGGTTACAGGGTGGTATAACAGTATGACAGATAGTATTGAAATTTTAGCACCTGTTCCTTTCCCAGCAGACGATAATACGATTTTAGGCGGGGGAAAAATGGATATCCAAGTATTCAATATAGTTAGGGGTTCTGATTGGGTGACGATTCCTTCACAGGACGACTTGTCGGGAGGAGGGATCAGTGTTTCTTTTTATCGAACCAAAGCAGAAATCGATTCTGTACTCGCCCCAAATTATTTGTTCCAGGGTGATACGCTCATTTTCAGAGCAGCCGTAACTGATAGAGTCGGAAATATTACTTATGGTGATACGAGTGAAAGCAGGTTGGTATATGATCCTTTTCCTCCAACCCTTGGAGCTGTGACCGGCGGTATATTTTTCACAAAAGAAACTGTTGTTTCCTCCGACTCTCTGTCGGCCTCCTGGTCAACGTTTACGGATTCAGTTTCTCAGTCAAATCCGGGATCAGGCTTGGATTGGTATCAATATAAAATCCAGCATTTTGATTCATCTGGAACTTATGTGGGAGATTTGGCAGATTGGACGACTGTTATTCCTGCTTTTCCTTCTCAATTCAATCGCAATGATTCATTGCGGCATCAGAACCAGTATGCAGCGCTCATACGTGCTTACGATATTGCAGGAAATATTTCCGGTATTGTCTCTACAGATACAATCAGGCGAATAAACTCTGCTCCGGAGATTACTGCAATTACGGATACAATTCAATCCTATGAAGATGTACCTTTTTCACAAACTATTGAATTTACAGATGCAGATACTGCGACACTTCTGGGCGATGACTTCACGTATAGCTTAACATCAACACATCAATATGCACATGTTCCGTTATCGCCTGCCGCGTTTCTTACCGGTACAAATGTCATTAACTGGGAACCTACTCAATCCGATACCGGATTATATACATTTCAAGTGATTATACAGGATAATTGGACTTTTGCTGATACAATATCCTACAGCTTTTTTGTAAATGCAGTCAATGATACTCCAACGGTTGCGATTATTACTCCGTATGATAATCAAACCATGCAGGAAGATCAAACGGCAATATCAAAATTTTTATTATCAATCTATGGAGAGGATGTTGATAACGATAGTACGCAATTGACCTGGCAGGCAGCTGTTTGGGACACATCCGGTAAACCGGGATTTCCCACATCTGCTGCATTATTTTTTGGTAACGGAACTCCGGAAATCGTTAAGCAGCGATTGATTGATCAATATCAACCTCGACCGAGGTATAAAGTGATCAAACCTTTAAAAGAAAGCAAAGGTAAGTCAAACGAAATCCAGTCAGTAAATTCACCAAACGTCCATTATAAGAATTCATTAGCAAATTATATTCAAGTTGCTTTAACGGATACCAATGGAGTCTGGTGGGCTGAATTTCAAGTGGACAGTAACTATTATGGTGCGAATCATCGTATAGTCTTTTATGTTAGCGATCCTGATGGAGCTACCTCACAGGATACGATATTGCTAACAATATCCCCGGAAAACGATCCACCGGTCATTGATTCGATTCCGCGATTTGAAGTCACTGAAAATCAATTCCTTAAATTGGATTTCGCTGACTATGTTACAGACGTAGATGACATTACACTCACTGTTAGAGTATCAGCGCTGACTAACAACAATAAAATGGCATTGACGTCTACTGATGTTGGCGCGACGATTGTCGGGGATTCGTTACAGTATCTTATCAGCGACTTCGGTGATACTGTCATATTTACTCCTGAGATTGAATGGTCTGATACATCACTAATCCAAGTTTCTGCAATCGATGGTCAAAATGCAAGAGCATCTAAAACATTTGTAATCGATATCATTCGTGTTCCCCGGCCAAACCTATCTCTGGAGGTTATTCAGAATAATGCATTTACAAACTTCTTCGAAGTCGTTATTACGGATACGATATCAAAAACGGATAGTTTATTCTTAACCGTTCAGGGCCAACCTATTCTATTGGATACAGTTGCTGCCTACACATATGTGGGCCATTATTCCTTTGATAATTCAGGTACATATGCCTTTTATGCAAAAGCATGGGGTGTTGTTGGGGATACAACCATTACCAGGTCAGTATTTATGGCTCAGGCGAAAGCGCATTATGATTGGACGGGATTTAGTCCCGATGGCAATTTTCGGGTCTTTGGAACCAGCGGCGCCGTTCCGTATGATCAAGGTTTACTCATCGTTGATTCGACCATGTTTAATGATCATTTCAATGATCGTGCTTCTTATCGACTGGGTAAGGAGTCGAACCGTTTTGAACTTCCGGTTGAAGTTTCCTTTTTGTCAATGAGTGATGTATTTGCTATTTATCAAAGAGTCAATGGTGTTGAATGGGTAGAGTTGCCTTCAGTGACAAAAGGAGGTCAAATTATTGCTTATACTGATGGAATGGGGTATTTCCGGTTAGGTCCTAAGACAATTATTGTCCCGGGTGAAACAAGTCTGCGTCAAAATTATCCGAATCCATTTAATCCGGTAACTAACATTATATATGATGTTGGTTTTAATGAAGGACCAAGACAGAAGATAAATGTCACTGTATATAACTTGCTTGGGCAGCATGTTGCAACATTGATAAATGAATATAAAAATATTGGAAGATATACAGCCAGGTGGGATGGGAAAGATCAGTATGGTGTTCCGGTTTCGAGCGGCATATATTTTGTCAGAATGATGAATAATCAAGGTCGGATTTCTACGAAGAAAATGATGTTGGTCCGATGAGTAATTTTTCAGGAAAAAGTATTATTATTCTAACGGCAGGGATTTTACTGTTGATGGTTTCATGCCGAAAACAATATCAAGCAACTGAAGAAGATATGGCTGACTATGGCTGGTTATTGTTTGAAAATTCTGCAGGCAGGACAGATTATGATGACAGTAAATCGTGGTTTTTATCATCCGTAAGCGATGATACAACCTATATGGATGGTTATAATGGATTAGGCTGGACAAATGGTAAATTAACTGACTTAGACAGCAGTTTATATTATTTCGAACGCGGCTTAAACTTTTCTCAAAGTATATTTGATACAACTAATGTTAAGCATGAAATTTGGGCAGGTCTATGTTTCGCAAATAATGCCAAGGGATACGACTCAATAGCCATCATCTGGGGGGATAGTTTAATCTCTGTAACAAGTGGACTAGCTTTTTTACCTTGGACGTTTTCCCATAATAATATAAACAGTAATAATATTATCAATCATCTGGATGTGCGAATTACGTTAGCTGCGTCAAATTTTGCTATAGGAAGATTCGATAATAGTTTGACACATTTGCAAAAAATTCTATCTGAATTAGAAAGCAATACAACACTTAATTCAGACGTAAATACAGTTGCCGGACGGGCTGAATTAGCAGTGTGGATTGATTCACTGCAGACTGAATTATTAAAAAGATAACACACCCGATTTTGCCCAACATTAATGATCATCAAAAATGGATGCAACAGGCGTTCATTCAAGCCCAAGCAGCATTTAAACAAGATGAGGTTCCGGTCGGCGCTGTCGTTGTAAGAGATCAGAAAATTATTGGCAGGGGATTTAATCAGCGGGAATCACTGAACGACCCGACTGCCCATGCAGAGATTATCGCGATAACAGCCGCCGCCAATACAATGGGGGATTGGCGTTTGGATGATTGTTATTTATATGTGACAAAAGAACCATGTCCGATGTGTGCCGGCGCCATCATAATGTCACGTTTAAAAATGGTTATATTTGGATGTTATGATGAGGAAATAGGCTGTTGTGGATCATTGTATCAATTGTGTGGTGATCCGCGGTTTGGACAGAAAATAGGGGTAAAAGGCGGTGTGATGAAAAAGGAGTCATTGGAACTCATAAAAGAATTTTTCCTCAAAAAAAGAATACAATAATTGTCTTATAGATTGTTTTTATAAAATAACTTAACCCTTTATCAAAGGAACAGTTGATAATTCTCCATCGTTTAATTTATTAGAAAATTAATCTCACTCTTCACACGAAAAGAATGAGGTCTATTATGAAGATAACAAACAACGTATACAAAAGAATCCGTTGGTTGCATACTATAAAAGATTATTCATTATTTAAGGCAATATGTGAAGCAGTTTACTTGATTGAGGAACATAATTTTAATTTACAAACAGCAATAGAAACTGCCCGTTCAATCTATCCGGTAAAATCACATATTGAAAAAAACGTGCGATTATGTTATCCCGGTGATTGGTTTCTTATCAGGGCGAGGAAAAAATTTCTTTCACGAATGTCAAAATCAGAATACGAACACCTTATTGATCAAATTAAATCGGATTACCAGTTAAAAAGAGAATTTAAACGAATCGTAAAAGATCGAAAAAAAGAAAAGCAGTTAGAACTCTTTTAATAGAATTCTAACTGCTTTGTAAATTTCATTATTTAAGTGAGTCGAATTCGAAGAGGGGTTCCTGTCCGGCAGACGGGAAAGCCTCTTAAAATTTATTTATCAGTCTCCCTATTCATTTGCTCTATCATAATAGTAATACAGGTATTTACCCCGACATTTATGTCGGGGATGAACATTCAAAATTAAACGGCATTTATGCCAATTTGAGCTTCCGAACTTAATATTATTGTAAATCTGATGGCTTATTATAATAAAAATACCTTTAAAAGTGTTTAAATTGGATTTTGTTAAATAATGCATTTTGTTTTACAAAAAGGGAGAGGTGGCAGAGCCTGGCTGAATGCGCCGCACTCGAAATGCGGTATGGTCATTGACCATCGGGGGTTCGAATCCCTCCCTCTCCGCCAACCTGCGTACCGCTTTGCGGTACCTTCGGTTGGCAGGCCAACCCGCAAGATTCACGGTACCTTCGGTTGGCAGGCCAAGTTGTCTACCGCTTTGTTGTCCATTCGATCAGAAAACCAAACTACAAACCCTATTTCTGAAGAGGAATGGGGTTTCTATTATTTGTATCAAATTGGCTGATTGATTACCAGAATTGACCGTTTTAGGTTGAATTCGGGTACCGGATGCTAATGATTAAAAAGATTCTGAAAAGGTTGCTTAAGCGTTTTCTTTACCCTGCTGATAATAAATGGAGTCATACGTCCCTTTTCTTTCAGGATGGTTTTGAAAAGATCTCGTTTCCATCCTGTAGGAATTGATGGGTTTTCCCGTGGGGTGAGGGAAATAGCTTCCTTTTCGCAGGATGAAATACAAGCACCGCACCCAAGACATATTTCCTCTTTGACCTTACTTACTCTTTCAGACCTGTTAAAATAATGCTGTGATTTATCCAGACCAATAGCACCGACGTTACATGCTTTAAAACAGTCACCGCAATAATCACAAAGTTTGGAATCAATCGCGGCAATATAATTTGTTTTTGCCACACCGTTATAATACCCTGCCTGAACTCCCGCCATGATGTGACAGCAGCATCCGCAGCAGTTACAGATAAAAGAAGGTTTGTTTCTCACGTTGTCAGTAATATGAGTCAGGTTCAGATCATCAGCCATGTCGATGATGTCCAGCAATTCTTCTTTGCTTTTTTCTTCGGCGAATCCTCTTCTTGCTAAAAACTCGGCGCCTTTACCAAGTGATATACAAATCCCCTCAATGGGAACACCTTTTTTGCAGGTTCCTCCAGCATGTTCCTTCTGATGGCGACAGTAGCACATCCCCACAGCTCCAAAACTTGATTCCTTAATAATCTTTCTGGCACTTTCATACGTAGTGATAACACTTGATACAGGTATGTGATCTTCGTACACAAGGGAGCGGGTTAATGGTGTTTTACTTCCGAAAAACTCTTTTGCATGTCCATTTTCATAATCAGTAAGATATTCTTCCATCAAAATCGCAATTTTATCCAAAGGCAAATCCGGATGATGTTTCATAAAAGTGAACTCAATAAAACCAATAGTTCCAGGCATTAAAAGATAGTAAATAGTATTATTATATGGGAGATCCATGATAAGTCCTTTGTCCGCCATGGACTCCAGGATCGGAAGGAGGTCTTCTTCACTCATTTTCACAGCATGGCACAGTTCCGGCAATGTTGCTTCTTCCAAAGGGAATTTTGAAGCTACAAAGGCTTCTTCTTTAGAAAATAACAGCGAAAGTAATTTCCGTAAGACCTCACTATCCACAAGACCGATGGGGTATTTATTCAATCGGTCAATAAGAGGAACTAAGTTATTTTTTGAATCTTTAATATGTCCCATAAGATGTTATGCAAAATTCTTCAGATAGAATGTAGCTTGTTCACTGTATAAAGGCAATCGTAATACTTGCATTTATCAGATAATATTAGAGGTTTGAGTGGAGTTAATCTTGATGAAAGAATATCAAAAACATTGAAATAGATTTGTTTTGAGATTAGTACAAGGCACGAGCTAAATTTTATTGAAATAGGCACAGGTATAGACCATATTCATTTTTTATGTTTAATCCGCAGATGAATCCTTCTCATGATAAAACTGATAAATGGCATTTTGCCGTTGACCGAGGCGGGACGTTTACCGATGTGATCGGCATTACCCCCGATGGAAAAGCACACATAACCAAACTCCTTTCAGAATCCTCCGACTACCAGGATGCGTCCATAGAAGGGATTCGACGTATATTGCGGGATGATGGCAATTCTGATGTGATATCGTCCGATACTGTTGCCAATATCCGGATGGGTACAACTGTAGCAACCAATGCCTTATTAGAGCGACGAGGTACCCCAACGGCTCTTTTCATTACCGCCGGCTTTGAAGATTTGTTGGAAATAGGCGACCAGACCCGGCCGGACATTTTTAGCCTGGCGATCAGAAAGCCGGAGATCCTTTATAAACAGGTAAAAAATGTCGAAGAGCGGATTACAACTGAAGGTAAGATAGAAATACCACTTAATATCGACAAGGTTAAGGTAGATCTCGAAACCATTCGTAAACAGGGCTTTCAAGCCGTTGCGATTGTGCTCATGCATGCCTGGAAGAACCCCGTTCATGAGGAAAAAGTGGCTGAATTAGCTTTTAAGATCGGTTTTGAACAGGTGTCAATTTCTCATCGTATAATGCCGCTTATAAAGATTGTGGGGCGAGGACAAACGACATTAGTAGATGCTTACTTATCTATCAGTCTACGGCATTACGTAGATAGCGTTCAAAGGGAAGTAAAGGGCGTTCCCGTGGATTTCATGAAAAGTTCCGGTGGATTAGTGTCCACCGACAATTTACGGGCCAAGGACACGATTCTTTCCGGACCGGCAGGAGGAGTGATTGGCTATGCAACCATTACGCGCACGCTTGGCCTTAAGGAAGTCATTGGGTTTGACATGGGTGGGACATCCACTGATGTATCACGTTTTGGTGGGGAATTTGCCCGGGTTTTTGAAACGGTGACCGGAGGAATTAAATATCAGACCGATCAGTTGGATGTAGAGACAGTCGCCGCCGGCGGCGGTTCCATCTTGTCATTTGATGGACAAAAATTCAATGTCGGCCCGGAGTCTGCAGGAGCAGATCCTGGCCCCGCATGTTACGGGTGCGGTGGACCGCTGACCGTTACAGATGCAAACCTTCTATTGGGTAGAATACTGCCGGAGTACATGCCCTCAACTTTTGGTCCCAATAATGATCAACCATTGGACTCAATCGTAACAGAACGAAAGTTTGCTCAACTGACGCAGGAGATTAACCAGAGGTTGGGATACCATTATATTCCGGAAGAAGTCGCTGAAGGATTCATTCGAGTGGCAAATGAGATTATGGGGCGGGCGATAAAGAAAATCTCAATCGCCCGCGGGTACGATTTACGACGACATACGCTAATCTGTTTTGGCGGTGCCGCTCCACAACACGCCTGTGATATTGCCCGCACTTTGGGAATTAAAAAAATTGTGATTCACCCTCTTGCGGGCGTGTTATCTGCATACGGCATTGCCGTTTCTGAGCGTGTAGAGCGCGATGCAGTCGCTCTGATGACTGTTTATACCAAAGAAATACATGCGAACCTTTTAAATCAGTTCAGACAGCTCGGAAATTCTGTAAGACTTAGGCTTGGCAAAGATATTGATCGAAAGCAAGTGCGCGTTCAAGGTTTTTTAGACCTGCGACCACTCGGCAGTGACACCTATCTTACCATACCGGTTGGCACCGAACCGGATATCTATTCTTACAAGCAGGTAATCCATAATTTTCATCAGCGGTACCAACATAGGTTCGGATTTTATCCCGCACAAGATCAAGTCGAAGCAGTTAATTTACGGATTGAAGCCGCTGTTCCGGGTCAGATTTTAACAGAACGTCCTGTCCCATTAACTGCAGAAGTGCCGGACGATAAAGGGATATTGAAATTTCAGGGTGTTTATTTCAATGGAAAACTCCACAAAGCACCGGTGTTTCGGCGCAGGGAATTAAAGCCGGGGAATTCAGTGGCTGGACCGGCCGTTATTGTGGATGACTATTCGACCATTGTGATAGAACCGGATTTTAAAGCCACAATCAATGCGTATGGTCACGTTGTTCTTGAAACTATATCAAGAAGGAAGATAGAAGTAAGCCGTTTGCGAGACCCGGTGATGTTGGAGGTTTTTAACCATCTATTTATGAGTATTGCCGAACAGATGGGGTACACGTTAGTCAACACGGCGCACTCGGTAAATATGAAAGAACGTCTGGATTTTTCCTGCGCGATTTTTGACCGGGATGGCAATCTGGTAGCCAATGCACCCCATATTCCGGTACATCTCGGAGCCATGGGAGAATCAGTGAAGTACATTAAGGAGCAAAATACGGGCAAAATGAATCCGGGCGATGTTTATGTTACAAACAACCCACACCATGGTGGTTCCCATCTTCCGGATGTAACCGTTGTATCTCCGGTGTACACTCCATCGGGAGAGTTGGTGTTTTTTGTCGCCTCCCGTGGTCACCATGCTGATATTGGGGGGATAACCCCCGGTTCCATGCCGCCTTTTGGTACCACTGTGGAAGAAGAGGGTGTGGTAATTGATAATTTTCTGTTGGTGTCAGGAAACCAATTTCGGGAGTGTGAAGTACGCGAACTTTTATTAGGAGCAACCTATCCCGTACGCAATGTGAGAGAGAGGCTTTCAGATTTACGAGCACAAGTGGCAGCCAATAATAAAGGTATCCAGGAATTGAAACGGTTAGTGAGGCAGTATACGCTACCGGTTGTATCCGCTTACATGCAGCATATACAAACCAATGCTACGGAAGCCATGACCGAGGCGCTGGGAAATTTTCTGAAAGTGCACCCGGTTTTTGAAGGACAATTTGAAGATTATTTGGACGATGGATCCCGCATTGTTGTTTCCATCCGGATAGAACAGGGAGAGAACCCGCCCGCTTCGCACCGAATGTTTATTGATTTCAACGGCACCAGCGCGGAGACAGAGGGAAATTTGAATGCTCCTCCGGCAGTCACCAAAGCGGCAGTATTATATGTTTTACGAACCCTGATTAACCGTGACATCCCCCTAAACGCCGGTTGTCTAAAACCGGTGAAAATCCACATTCCAAAGGGGTGTCTGTTAAATCCGTCTCCGCAGGCTGCTGTGGTGGGTGGAAACGTAGAGACCTCCCAGCGGGTTGTTGATGTATTGTATGGTGCGTTAGGAGTTGCTGCCGCCTCTCAGGGGACGATGAACAATTTCCTGTTTGGTTGTGATGATGGAGAAGGCCAGCAGTACTATGAAACGGTGGCGGGCGGATCGGGCGCTGTCGAGGGTCAACCGGGAGCCTCAGCCGTGCAGGTACACATGACGAATACCAGAATCACCGATCCGGAGGTGCTGGAGTATCGTTTCCCTGAAATTATTATAGATCGTTTTAAAATTCGACGCGGTACTGGTGGTGCAGGTAAATGGATCGGCGGCGATGGAGTAGAGCGGGCGGTCCGTTTTCTAAATCCGATGCGTGTGTCAATCCTGTCAGAACGCCGTGAATATCCACCTTATGGTATAAAGGGTGGAAAACCGGGAGAAAAAGGGAAAAATCTATTGGTACGAAAAGATGGTACCAAAATTGAGTTGGGGGGTAAAGTAGATCGAATAGTTGAAAAAGGAGAAACGATTGTTATTCAGACTCCTGGTGGCGGAGGTTATGGAGCGCCGGAATGAAAGGATCGGTAAATGTTACCTTTCAAGACTTGTCCCTTCCAAAAACTAGTGTCGTGTCAAGTATGTCGTGTGTAAAAAGTCGCAGGAATTTTTGGCGATAATAAGGCGAATATTTTCAGCATAGCCGGTAGCTATGGTTAAGATATTCAACAAAGTTATCGGCTAAAATAACCAGACTTGGTTACGCTAATACATGGTTGACACGACACTAGGCAAAACTCACCCGCAAATCTGATTATTGATTTTTGATGTTTAATTCAACCATAATCCAATATGCAGAATCCTCCATCATATTCCGTCCGGAGCAGCGCCTTGTTAGCTGTTTTTACTCGTAATGTGACCACATGCGTAGTACTTTTACAATTTTTTGGCCTTCTAACACTTGATATACTAATCTATGCTTTATATTTATCCGTCTGGAATATGCTCCGGATAAATCACCAATCAACTTTTCATATCTTGGTAGATTCTGGAGTGGATCTTTTTTAATGATCTCCAGCAGATCCTTTACTTGGTTACTTAATCCAACTTGTTTAATCTTTTTAGCATCCTTCTGACATTGTTTTGTATAAATTAGTTTCCATCTCACAATTCAATTTCCTCTATGCATTCATCAACAGGAGTATTCATTCCTTCAATTATCGATTCACGCATACCAGAAATTGATGTTAGATATAATGTCTCTTGAATTGAATCCCAATCTTCTTCCGATACAAGAACGGCGTTATTCTTTTTTCCGGTAATTTGCACAGGTTCGTGTGATTTATTTGTCTCTTCTAATAATTTGTAGAGGTTTGCTCTGGCATTGGTTACATTTATTATTTTCATTATTTCCTTAAGTATCCATTAATAACGTACGTAATATAGTACGGTATATCAATGTAAATGTTTCACCTATTTAAAAACAGTCAAGCTCACCGCGCGTGAGACCTTTACTCTCTAAACATTTTGTTATCGCGCATCCATTCCTCCAACTTGCCCACATTTATCCACCACTCCACCAGCTATTTATCCAACGTAACGAAGTGTAAATGGACTACTTCCCAGTTATTTATCCATTGTAACGTAGTGTAGATGGACTGCTCCACTACTCACCACCTTCAGGATAGAGCGTAACCTTCACATAACGATTCGTAAAAACAGCTTGGGCGGTTTGCCGGATATGATCATTGGTAAACATCCCGATCCATTCATCGTATTGCTCAAACTCTGCAAAGCTCCGCTGATGAAAATCAAACGATTTCATAACACCCAGCCAATAGCCATTTTCTTTCAGGTTGGTTTCGCGTTCCCGGCGATGGATTTCTTTCACTTTATTTACGTATTTATCAGAGAGCCCGAATTCTTTCAAGCTGTCGAGTTGAACAAATACCATATCAGTTAATTCGTCCACCCTTTCAGGATCGGCGCCGAAAGAGATACTAACCCGAGTCTCTTCACGGGGATAATGGCTGCCTCGCGCAGAAAGACGGACGCCATAAGTTCCGCTTTGGTCTTCGCGAAGTACTTCCCGTAGCTTAATGCGCATGGCTTGTATTGATGCTCCAAGGATATAGCTATTATACGGCGTCCACTCAAAAGGCGAGGTAAAAACGATTTGCGTCAGGCTTTTAGGTTCGGAACCACGATGCACAGCCTTAACAATCGTGCCTTCCGGTGCGTGTACACCAACATCAACCCAGGACTCTTCACGATGACTTGTGGGAAGTCCGCCAATGTATTGCTCTACCAAAGGACGAAACGCATCAACATTTATATTACCCACAAAGAAAAATATGAAATCAGAAGCATCTTTGAAGCGCTCCAAATAAATAGAAAACACGTCATCAAGATCAATTTCACTTATACGGTCCACAGTCCATGGGCGACTGCGGAAATGGTAATTTGCCAGCGTAACAGCAGCGGTATCACGATAGGCGCTTTCCGGGCTGGAAGAACGATTTTCAAGCCATCCCCGCATCCGTTGCACATAGGCATTATAGCCAACAGAGTCTGCCCGGGGTTCCGTAAACATGAGCCAGGTGAGTTGCATCAGGGTTTCCAAAACATCCGGGGAAAAATTCCCCCACATCCCTTCTTGCAGTTCGCTGATATACGGCGAAACGGATACAATTTTACCACTTAGTTTTTTTCGAAACGCATTGAGATCAAAGGCGCCTAAACCGGATTCAGTAATAATACGCGTTGCTGTAATGGCCGATGTATAGATATCATCGGATGCCAATGAGTTTCCTCCGGGACTTTGGGCGCCGAAGAGGATTTCATCATTTTTAAAATCGGTAATTTTAAACTGAACCTTCGCTCCATTGGATAAAGTCCACTCGGTGATACCAACATTTTCATACGTGACTTCCTTAACGACTTCACCGGGGTTGGGCGGATTTGCCACTAGCGGTTCATCGGAGATTTCATCTATGTAAGGTTCGATATGCAAAGCAGCGACCTTATCAAACAAGACCAGGAGTTCGTCTTCATCAGGCACCATGATATCCTCTTTTTCGGGAGCATTAACCAAAAGAACACGATTGTCATTTGAATAATTCTCCTTTGCCACGGCATTTACTTCTTCCAAAGTAATGGAGGGCAACAAGGTTTTATGATATTCAAATTCATTTTCAATCCCAGGGATGGTCTCAGCGGACAGGAAGTTCCGGATATATTCGGAAACCAGGCGTCGGGATGACCGATTTTCACGATCCTTATATACTTTTTCAATCCATTTCAGGGATTCCGTTTTCTGGCGGCTGAATTCACTCTGGGTGAAACCGTGTTGTCGGGCTCGCTCCACCTCAACGAGTAAAGCGGTTAGGCCGTCAATGATTTTATCGTTCTGCACACCGGCGCCCAAGTAGACTACATTTTTGGTGCGCACAAAACGACCTTGTCCTGTAAAACCGTACATATAGGGAGGTGTCGCTTCACGTGTGCGCTCTTCCAACCGGCTATTCAGCATTCCGGAAAAAAGATTGACAACGAGGCGCTTCCGATAATCGCCTATGGTTATGTTTTCTTCAACATCCCGTTTAAGATATACAGACACGCGGGTTGATGTGGCTTCCGGATCTGTGGCAATAGCAACCAATCCTTCTTCATGATCCGGGACATTGAACAAGGTTCTTTCCCGGGAATTTTCCGGATTGGTGAGATTACTAAAATGGGTTTTGATTTTATTCTCTACCCAGTTGATATCAAAATCGCCCACGACAATAACGGCCATTAATTCAGGACGATACCAATCGGTGTAAAATTCTGTTATTGTTTCATAATGGGCGGTGTCGATGACATCGAACTGTCCAATCGGCATGCGAACTGCGTATTGTGAGTCCTTAAATAAAATGGGGAATTGCTTGTCCCTCATACGTGCCTCAGCGCCGCGCCTTAACCGCCATTCTTCCTGTACCACACCACGCTCCTTATCTATTTCTTCAGGATCAAGTGTGATGCCATGAGCCCAGTCCTCCAGAATTTGAAAAGCAGTGGAAAATTGCTCAACGCTATCGGTGGGTACTTTCAGCATATACACTGTTTCATCAAAGCTGGTATAGGCATTTAAGTCCGGACCAAACTTCGTTCCAATGGATTCCAGATAATCCACAAGTTCCTGTTTTTTAAAGTGAGTAGTACCATTAAAGGCCATGTGTTCCAGTAAATGTGCTAATCCTTGTTGATCATCATTTTCTAAAACGGAACCGGCGTTGACTACCAAACGCAACTCTGCCCGTTGTTCCGGTTCTGTGTTATGACGGATATAATAGGTGAGACCATTATTCAGCTTTCCAATGGTGACCTGTGGATCAACGGGTAATACCATAGCCATTGGATCAGATACCGGTTCAGGAGTCACTGGAGATTGCTGGGGGTTACATCCAAATACCCCAATCAGGACAATGAGTATAAACAAATGTTTATTCATAAGTAAGCCTCCTTGTAAGTTTTTTCTCATCAACTTTTGCAACGAAGTTGATAAGAGTATAAAGAGAAATAGATTTGCATTTTAACGGAAAAACTCACCGTGCGTGAGACTTTCATTCACTAAACAATTGTTAAACAAATTTACTCTCATTATTTCTCCAATGCTAAAATTTACGCTTCCAGCATCTCACGTCCGGTAGTGGGGGTTAGGCAACAAATTAACAACACTATCTGCTGTTAAAACTCTTTCCAATTGTAACATATGTGCCAATACTGTTACCCAAAGAAGGAGGATTATGAACGTCAATATATAACCCTCCGGGGCCAAGAAAATTTCTAAAAGCAAAACCTATTCCAAGTCTGACTTGTGGAGTGATTCGATAATCGATTTCAGCATGAATTTCATAATCTAAATAGAAGCCAGGTGGTGTATAATAATCCCCGCAACCAAAACAACCATCTTCATCATTTTCATACACAAGGTCATCATGCCATGTGGATTGATAAACCATGCCTAACCCCGGAAAAAAAGAAAAACCGAATGAATTCATGTTAAATGAAATTGGTTTTCCAATTGAAATAGAATACCAACTCACCTTGTCCTTGTACAACCGGGGATTGTTTCCTGTGAAAAACGGCATTTTACTAAATGAAAATTGAATACCAATTTTTTTAATGATTGGTACAGTTTTGACAAATCTGGAACTGAATACAAAAGAAGGCTTCATATTAAAATCATTACTATAGTATGCATGTTCCACTGATAATGATAATTGTGTTCCTGATCCTGCGTTAGAAATTGAAAGTAATAGCGAAATTCCAAATGTTAAGGTTTTTACTTTTTTCACTCTTCTTTTCCTATTCGATACTTAACAGTAACATATTTGTTGCCTAACTTGTTTTTAACCCGCCATTCTTACATAAATACACAAACCGCTGGTATTTCCCGGGAAAATGCGGAATCGTTATTTTCTTTCTCCGAACCTGGATACATTATATTTTACCCTTCCTAAAAATCAGTTATTTTGTTCATAATCAACATTAATATAAATTATTTGCATATGAAACACAAACCGAAACTTCCCCGCCTGCCCTCTGCAAACGCACAAGCCGGACATGAACCCCTTTCCTGAGTCGTCTAAATTATATCCCCAGTAGTTTTATAGCCATGCCGGAAATGGCAATGATCAATCCGTCCGGGGCGTGTGTATATTTTTCCAGAAATCCAAGTTTCAAGTTGACAATTCCTTTACAACGGATAGGCAACCTTAAAAAATATCATGTGATACTCTGAATTCGATGCAATTCATCCGACTCTTTCACCTTTGCCCAATACAAGTCCCAGCGCTGTTGGAGATTCATCCAAAAATCGGCTGAATTCCCAAAAAATATTGAAAGTCGGAGCGCAGTACTCGGAGTAATTCCTCTCTTCCCGTTGACAAGTTCATTAATCCGTTGAAAGGGTACATGTACTGCAACCGAGAGTTGTTTCTGTGTAATCCCCATTGGTTTTAGGAATTCTTCAAGTAACATCTCACCTGGATGTGTTGGCGTACGGTTTGTTGGAATTCTAACCATTTTATCCTCCTTTAGTGGTAATCCACTAGTTCAGTCCGACTGAAACATATCCTATATTGCTTATTGATACGGATGCTATATTGACCTTCTTTGTTACCTCTCAATGCTTCAAATCGGTTTCCCGGTGGGATTCGAAGTTCAGATAGACGAATGACAGAATCTAATTGGTCAAGTTTTCTAATAGCAACTGATCGCAGGTTAACAGGGCATTTCTTCCGGGCAATTTTCGAATCAATATCATTGAAAATATCTTCGGCACCCTTATCAGAAAATGATCGTATCACGGAATAATAATAGCACGGCTATCAGGATATAGCAAAGAAAGGGTTGCCTAACGGCGGAGTTGAGTGAATGTTAGAGAGCAATACACATTTTTAAAAAACAACTTGCCCATCTATAACCAGTAAATAATTGTTTTTAATTTCAATAGGTTTACCAAAAATTAATTGTGCCAGTTCCTTATTGTATTCCCCTACTTCATCATTGACGCTTGCTAATTCATAGATTTTTAAACACAGTCCAGCCATTAATGCGGAATAAAATATTGTGTAATTTTCTTCAAAATCTGGATCAAATATATGAAAATTATTTAAATATTCTTTAAAGGTGATATATCCAAATACAGACTCAGCAGAGCCAAGAATCAGAGCCTTTTTCCAATTACCTGCATATACATGACCACTACCTGGAAAAAAGAAAGACAATATTGTTGCTTTAATCGGATCCTTCTTTAGAGAATAATACTTTTTTACGAAGGTAGTATCAATTTCCTGAGCACATATTATAGATGATGAAAATATTATTGTGATAATGATAATAAATAATTTTACTTTAATCATTTAGAGAAACTTTCCTTTGCCGTATAACGGCGTAGTTGCTCGTAATGGCTGGAACGAGAAAGCGGTAGCTTTTGAAGTGTAGTGCATTTCCGCTCCAACGGAAGTTCGGCGGAGCGCCAGCGAAGATGAACAGACGTAGGAAGTACTCCACTCCGCCGTTCAGCGAGTGAGCGCAGCGGTCTCGCTGAACGGCAAAACTCACCGCGCGTGAGACTTTTTT
>CAJVYU010000061.1 GCA_913009735.1 uncultured Fidelibacterota bacterium | reverse complement strand
CATCTTTGTGTACATTCGTGAAAATTCGTGGGGAAAAAACAACCGCCCACTAATTGACACCAATTAACTCAAATTCTTTATTCCGTTTCGTGAATATTCGTGAAAATTCGTGGGAGATTTTTTTACCACCGAGAACACCGAAAGACACCAAAGTATATTTGTTACAGTGTAAACAGAGTTCACGGTGAAAAAATTTTACCTTTATCCTTTTTCCTTTATCCTTGTCTTTCAAAATATGGGACAACGTGGAACGTTTAATAGGTTTATGTGCCGGCACGATTATTTTAAGAGTTTCATTTTCTATATGCTTTTGCAATCGGATATGTGAGCCTCGTTGGCGAACTATTACCCAACCATCTCGTTGTAATGCCTTGATTACCTTACCATAATTCAGACTTGGGATTTTGCTTATATCGCTAATTCTAGCTCCTCAGCATTAGAAACAGCTAAAACATCATCTTCCACAGGTTCTAAATAAAGATCAATCGCCTCCCTAATATTTTTTATAGCTTCCTCTTTTGTTTCCCCCTCAGATATGCAACCAGGCAATGCAGGAACAATTGCGGTATATCCTCCTTCATCGCTCGGTTCAAGATATATTTTAATCTTCATATTGATACCTCCGTTATGGTTTTATATCGCTAACAATTTATTCAGAAGCAATTTGATATATTGCCGGTTTATATTTTGGACTGGGGATTTCCTTATGATTTTTTTGAGCAGATTCAATCCAGGCAGCTTTTGCTTTTAAGACTTCACGTAGGGTTTCATTGGGGGTTTGCCCAAATGCTGAACAATATTTTAAATCAGGAATATCTGCTATATAACCGTTGTCTTCCTCACTAAAAAATATATTAATATGGTAATCTTTCATACCTGGGACTCCAACTGCAGGTTATATTTTTCAACGATTGCTAAAAATTGGCGTATCTGATATCTTTTCATATTTCCTTTTACATTTTGTATATTGATAAGTTCCGGTACATCATCGTGAACGAAAATATGATGACTTCCATGAACCCTATCTAATTTAAATCCAAACGCAAGAATTAAGGTTTTCATCTCAGAGAATTTTACATTCTCTTTGCCTTAAATGACCTTCTTTAGAAGCCTTTTTTTATTTGACATTGATTAGACCAATTATCTGTCTTATATATTCAAAACAGGTAAAGTTGAATTATATTGAAAAGAACCGAATCATTTCTTTCGTGAAAATTCGTGGGAGAAAAACGACCGCCCACCAATTGACGGCAGAAAAACAAACCGCCCACTAATTGGCACAAATTAACTCGAATGTTTTATTTTCTTTTGTGTTTATTCGTGAAAATTCGTGGGAGAAAAAACAACCGCCCACTAATTGACACGAATTAACTCGAATGTTTTATTCCGTTTCGTGAAAATTCGTGGGAGAAAAACAACCGCCCACCAATTGATGGAAGAAAAACAAAGGAATTCTTTTAATCGATAAACTGTTCAATTTTGGAGGTTAGCATTTTTAGTTTTCCGTTCATGTTCGCAATGCGATCTCTCAAATTGTAAATAATATAATGAAAGATTACGACGTGCACACTTTCTACAATACCCATATCATCCATGGGCACGTGAATATTATAATGCACCATTCCTCCTAACCGGCCCCCGTCATAGCCTGTAACACCGACAGTTTTTAATCCCCTTGTTGTTGCAAAATCAATGGCTCGCAATACATTTTCACTGTTACCCGATCCGCTGATGCCGATTGCAACATCGCCCGGATCGGCGAAATTCTTGAGCTGCTGCTCAAAAATAGTCTCATAACCGTGGTCATTCGCCCAGGCCAAAATATAGGGGATATTATCGGTAAGACTCATGACACGGAAGCGGTGGTCTAAGTCAGAACCATTCATTGTACCTTTTCCAAGATCCTCACAAAAATGAGAGGCGGTGGCGCCGCTGCCGCCATTCCCAAATACATAAACAGATTTTTTATGAACAAAGGCATGCTCCAACAAGTCAACCACGCGATGGACTTCATCAAAATCAATTGCCATTGATGCTCGATGCATTTTCTCCATAAATTCCTGAGGGGTAATTATTTCCATGCATACCTCCTGTAATTAAAAATGACTTTACTGCCATCCTGCTCTAAAAGAAATGGAAATTCTCGGTAGTTTTTTAAGACTTCTCTTACTTGATTCTGCTTTTCTCGCGGGCAATACAAAAGTAAAAATCCTCCACCGCCGGCACCGCTTATTTTTCCACCAAGGGCACCCGCCTCAAGTGCCTTCCGATACATAGATTCAATTTCAGGAAGCGTGATTCCATTTGCCAGTTGTTTTTTACATTCCCATGTTTTTCGCAGCACCTCGCCCATTCTGTCAAATTGATTGGTCAGCAAATATTCCCGGATTTCAGCCGCTTGATATTTAATAGTTTTCAAAAAATCTATCTTGTCTGCGGTATTTTCTTTCTGACTTTTTAAGATTTTGTCGGCGCTTCGGGTAATTCCCGTATAAAAGAGCATTAGATTTGAACCCATCTTTCGGTAGTTTTCATTATAAACCGGTAATTTTTCAACATCGACATGTCCATTTTTCTGGAATTTGAAAAAACGAAGCCCGCCATACGCCGCAATGTATTGATCCTGTTTGCCTATGGGTTTTCCCAGAATATCGATCTCTATTTGGCAAGCTTGTTGTGCCAGCAGTTCGGCCGGCTGTTGAATTCCTTTAAAGGCATAGAAGGCATTCAGTAATCCTACTGTGACACTGCTGGAGGAACCCAATCCAGAACCACCATCAGACGGAATATCGGCGAGGGTCGTGATTTCAATGCCATAGGCAATCCCGGTCATTTTCATCGCTTCCCGAACCAGCTCGTGTTGGATTTCATCAACAGAATCAACAATTTCTTTTTCTGAATAGTTAACATATATTTTATCATCAAACCTCTCTTTCACAATCACATAGACATATTTATCAATGGCCGAACTGACAACCCAGCCTTCTTCCTCTTTCCAGAAGTCTTTTAAATCCGTGCCGCCTCCGGCAAAGCTAATCCGCAACGGTGTTTGCACAATAATCATTCGTTGTTCCCCTTTCTAAAAGATTAGGTTCTTTGCATCCGACTGAGCTTTTCTATAATTTTCCATATCGCCAATATCCAGAATGTAATCTTCTATAATAAAACCTTTCATTTTACCCACAAGTTTTGGAAATACATCATAACCGAAATCGGCCGGCGTTTTTTGCGGAAGGTATTCATAGAGCTTCCGGCCGGCTACATAAATACCTGCATTAGCAAGATTGGTTTTGGGATTTTTTGATTTCTCCTGAAATTCTATGATTGTACATTCTTCATTCAAGGTAGCAATACCACATTGCTCGGGCCGATTGGTTCGAAAAAGTCCCATTGTTAGAACCGGATTTGAGATTCTGTGAGAAGAAAGGATTTTATGGAGATTCACTGTGCTCAGGTTATCCGCATAAATAATCAGAAAATTTTCATCATTCTTTACCCATGACCAATTTTTTGCCACCGTTCCGGCACTGCCAAAAAGCTCCTCTTCATAAACAGTTTCAATCTTTATTGGGTAGGAATGGCTATTTACAAATTCCATTATTTTCTCAGGGAGATAATGCAGGTTTATCAAGACTTCATCAATTCCATATTTCTGAAAAAGAATAAACCAATATTCGAGCAATGGTTTTCTATTGATTGGAACCAGGCATTTCGGAACTGTATTTGTGAGCGGCCGCAGGCGCGTGCCCAACCCGGCAGATAGCAGAAAGGCCTTCATATTTTATTAACCACAAAGTTTTTGGAATATGATTGAAATGTTGAATTTTGAATGCTGAATGCTAAATGACACAGAACAACAGAATCTATTTCATTACGAAATTTTTCAGCATTTAATATGCATCATTTCGTTAAATTACCAGACGATGTTTTTACAATTTTTGTCAAAATATTGATTATGTCATCTATTTCATGTAAGAGGGAGGCTATTTTCTCTTCCATTTTTAGGATAAACTGTGATTTTGAAAGCAAATTAAGCCAATACTTTTTCTCGCGAGCCTCTTTTGAAGCAATGGACATTTTTGAAATAAAATCTTTCTTAGATTGAGCAGCATGCTTGTAAATGATAAATTTTGAATTTTGAATGCTGAATTGAGCCTAAACTATTTTTCTTGCAGGCTAGAGGTTTTGACTATTTTACTCAGTATGTTTATAATATCATCAATATCGCTGTAAAGCGAGAGGATATGATCGTGACAATCCGGAATCAATTCTGACTTGTCCAGTAGAGATATCCAGTATTTCGTTTCCCGCGCTTCTTTTGAAGCAATAGACATCTTTGAAATGAAATCCTTTCTCGATTGTGCAGCCTGAGCTTCTTGTACATTGGCGCCGATTGATGTCCCTGATCTTAAAATTTGCTTCGAAATCACATACTCGTGACCCTTCACCATCTCTTTGTAAAGCTCAATAATTTTTAGAGAAAATTCTAAACTTTTGCTTACTATTAAATTTTCTCTTTTATTATTTTTCATTTAAAATTTAGCATTCAAAATTCAAAATTTATCATTTTTACTTTGCTTTTCGAATAACATTAAGCTGTTTCATTCGGTTTTCGGCAAACTCCAAAATATCTTCAATATCTGTCTGACTGTTGAGGTAGTCCCAATAATCCCGAATGCTTTGTTCGATGGGGACTTTCGGCTCCCAGCCCAGGCTTTTGAGTTTGGAAATATCTGAAAAGATATGGCGTGTGTCCCCATAACGATAAAAATCGCCGTTGACAGGCTTCATATTTTTCCCGATAACTTCCTGCATTTTTTCATAGAAGTCAATTACGGAAAACGGTTTTCCTCCCCCCACATTAAACACCTGATAATTAGCCCGTTCATCTTCAAGAACCAATACGTTCGCAGTAACCACATCTTTAATATTAATATAATCGCGAATCTGTTTTCCATCTTCAAAAATAATAACTGGTTTATCAAAAAAAAGAGACAGTGCAAAAATGCGCATGGCACCCGAATAAGCATTATAAAACGATTGCCGGGGGCCCTGAACAATCGAGTAGCGCATGGCTACAGACGGAATATCATAGCGTTTTCCCAGGTTGACGGCAATCATCTCTTCGGAATATTTACTCATCGCGTATTGGTTCTGAGGATTGATTTTTTCTTCGGGAGTTTGAAGGAGGTGCATCGGTTTTGCACAACAGGGACAGTGATGCTCCCAATCGCCTTTTGATAATTGATCTTCCAATCGAATATCCGGAATTATTTCGCCGTGTTCTTTGCAGCGATACAATCCCTCCCCCAGCACCGCCTGAGAACTGGCCACAATTACTTTTTTAACCGGCAATTTTTTCTCAACAATGATCTCATACAGAAGAGCCGTACTGACACTATTCACATGGAAATACGTACTGAAATCCGGCAAATAATCCTGGTACGCCGCTAAATGATAAACGGCATCGACATTTTGCAGAGCATATTCTAACGCCTTTTTATCCCGCACATCGCCAAATATAAATTCCACATCTTCGGGAATATAATTGGGTTTGCCTTTTAAATGGACGGGTTGCTGCAAATTATCAAGAATCTTAACCTGATGCCCCTTTTCCAACAAAGCATCTACGGTATGCGAGCCGATGAATCCGGCACCGCCCGTTACTAATATTCTCATTCGATATTTCCTTAGAATTGATTTTTTTTGTTGGTTTGATGTATTCAACACAAAATAAATTTTGAATGTTGAATTAGCCAACTAATAAACTATTCTATTTCATTTAACAACTTATCCACCGGCTGGTGCATTCAACGTTTCTTTTGTCTTTTCATTCAAAATTCAAAATTTAACCCTGTACAGTTCCCGCCCAAAAAAAAGCGGGACAGGCTGCAGGCTCCTTATCCCAGTACACTCATACTTCGCTACGGGACAGGCAGGGCAAGCATTCATCATTTCTTTAGGTTCATCATTGAGCATTTCTCTTATCTATAAAAGTGCAAAATATTTTTATTGCGAATCTTACCAAGATTGATTATACTATGTATATATTACAATTGCAAAATAACCATACAAAAGGAGGTGCTTTTGATGCCTAAAACATTAACGCTCCCAGATGATCTTTACAAAGCCCTGAAACAAAAGTCAAAAAATAAAGGAATGATGCCAGAAGAATACGCGCTCGAACTACTGAAAAACGAGACTGCCATAAAGAGCGGAAAAAATGTATTCGGCTTATCAGCTCATCTGTATAATATGGTCAGAGATTTACGCTTAGGAAAACATAAGCTTTCGAAAGAGGAAGCACGTCGATTAGATATCGAACTACGAAAGGCTTCGGAAAGCCAACCCTCTTCCTTTCCGACCGTTGAAGACGCTATGTCGTGGTCGCGAGGCTATCCCTGGAGAAAAGATGATTCTAATTGATACGGATATTTTTGTAATTGATCGTCGTTATGTCAGAGATGCAAAATTTCAGATTAATCGCAAGTTTCTTGACTATCTAAGAAGCAAGGGAATCAATCGAGCTACCACAATCTTCAACCTTTATGAAGTTTGTGGAATCATGAGCTTTAATTTGAGCAAACAACAGGTGCTAAATTTACTTATTGGGTTCGAATCGATCTATGGCTTGAAGATTATCTACCCTCCCCTTGGGAACAAAACTCCAGAGGAAACTTTCGATCGACTGCTTGCGGATACCTTACGCATTATCTTAGAGAAGGTGGCTTTTCTTGATGCTTTAATCATTTCAACAGCCGAGTCGGCCCCCGATGTTAATAGTTTGATAACCTGGAATGCCAAACATTTCCTTAATAAAACAAAATTAACCGTCCAGACTCCCGAGGCTTATCTAATCGCCAAAAAAGTGCCAATCTAACTCACTTTAATTTACTTAACTTCATTTTCTCTGCAATTGCTTTCTCATTTATCATTCATCATTTCTTTTATTTAACCAAAAAGCTCTCAAAGGACACGAAGGAAATTTTGAATTTTAAATGCTAAATCCGCCAGTGGGCGGACAAGTTGTTAAATTGAATAAATGAGAAGCTTTTTTAGTTTCATTCAACAGCTTGTCCGCTGATTGATCTATTCATCAATTCTTTTAACTTTTCATTCAAAATTTAAAATTCATCATTTATCATTTCTTTGTGCCCTTTGTGCTCTCCCTGGTTCCATTCTTTTCATTCATCATTCAACATTCAACATTTATATATGCCCAATTTAGCATTTACCGCTTTTTTGAGTAATCCACTCTCTTAACTTTTTTACAGCTTTGACAGCGATCTCGGCATCTTTTTTTGTTGGCTCCCCCTCCGGTATTAGGCCCACATCGGGTGGATAACGAACATCAATATAAATAGAAGATAAAAATAAAATCTCATTTTCCTCCAGTGGAACAGTGAGACCCAGTTTATTTACACGCTTCACAAGCGCGTTAATATCATGTATTCTCGGCGGGACCTGGCCAGATGCTTCTAAAATACCCTTCAAAATCTTTTCAATAAATTGTTGCGCATGAAAACATATGGAACGAAAAAATTTAGTTTCTTGATTGTTCAAGAAGACTACCAATGCATAATCTTCCTCAGCAAAGTTTTGCCACTGTTCGCTAAGGGGAATGAGATCGCTTTTTTCTTTCATAAATTACTTTTCCTTCTTCCAGAATCTGTCTCAGGAATGGACTGCCGGATTCTCTCAGCTGCTTAAATTCGCGAGGGGTATAGACAATTATATCCATGGCTATTTCCGTTGAAAGAATCTTCCTAACATCCACACGGCGCCATAAAGGTCTTTTTCTTGTATTCTTGACAATTAATAAATCAATATCACTATCCCGATTAAAATCTCCCCGTGCCCTTGAACCAAAAAGGATAATCAAATCCGGCTTATATGATTGTTTTAATTTATTTACAAAACCACTAATAATTTGGGCTTCTTGGCCATTCTGCATTCAATTCTGTCTCCTATTCCATAAAGAAAAATCATTCCAATTTTGTTTTATTGCTATTTCAAAATATCCCTTTAACATTTCTTCGTGGCCTTTGTGCGCTCCGTGGTTCAATTCTTTTTTCATTCAACATTCAGCATTCAGCATTCAACATTTCTTTTATTTTACCACAAAGTTCACAGAGAACACTAAGGAAATTTTAAATTTTAAATCCGCCAGTCGGCGGACAAGTTGTTGAATTGGGCAACCGACAAATTTTTTCTTTTCATTCAACAACCCCTCCGCCCACTCGGCGCATTAAACACTCAACATTTCTTTTGTCTTTTCATTCAAAATTCATCATTCATAATTCAACATTTTTTTATGGCCTTTGTGCCCTCCGTGGTTCCATCCTTTTCATTCATCATTCAAAATTCAAAATTCAACATTTCCATTAGAATGCCACTCCCACGCCGATTCTACAATATTTCCCAAATCCGCAAAGTCATCTTTTATAGGCATCCCCTCTGTAATCAATCTCATAAATTATCAATTTATCTTTTTCAATATCGATTCTGGAAATAACACGAATCTTCCCCAAGCGCATTCTATAGAATCCTCTCCATTCACCTTTTAACTTTTTTATATTCAATTCTCTAAAAGGGATTATACCTTCTTCAAGAGACAATACAAATTCTCGGATCTTAAGTCGAATTTTTTACTTGTTCTTCTCATCCAATTTGTCTAAGAATTTAGCAGATTTGCTGCTGAATTCGACTTTCATTTTTTTATCCAATTCGTCATATCTACAAATTCTTCTTTATCATAATTTTGAGGAGAACCATATTTTTTATGAATTTCATCTATCTCTTTATTTGAAGCATAGGGAACCAGAATTTCATAAAGAGACAATCGTTCTTCTTTTATTACCTCCCTTACACTTTGCTTAATCATTTCTTTTAGTTTTTCATCAACCACAATAATCACCTCCTAATCTATATATCTCAAATTTTTAAATTTAACATTTCTTAAATATAACCATAAAAACCGGCAAAAACACAAAATAGTATTCGATAATGTCTTTTATACAATGCCTCTTGTGCCTTCTCTGCTTCCATACTTTTCCATTCAAAATTCAACATTCTGCATTCATCACTCCGGAACGATGATCGCTGAATGATGAACGCAGAACAAATAGCAGCAATCTCCAATCGACAATCGCCAATCCTCAACCCACAATACGTCGAATGCGATATCGACCTGGTTCAATGACACAAAAGGTTGAATTTAATTTTGCTTCGGAATTTTCTGCGAGAAGGCGTAAAAGCTGTCGATGAACATCATTAACATTTGCAGGGAGAACGCGGAGGAAAATAACGCCAGAGGAAAATTCATTTTTCAGAAAAACCAGGGTACCAAAATCTTTATCACGAGTGATAAATATCCTTCCTGTCTCCTTAGCTTTCATAAGCAATTCAGTATCACTTGCCCTCTGCATACCAATATCGCGAGCCGTCAAAACATCATGACCATTCTTTAAGAGAAACTCCACTGTAACCCGGTAAACATCCTGATCCGCAAGAAAACGCATTTTTTATACAACATCCATATGAATTTCTTCCTGGCGAACCAGGTCGGCAGCATATTGAATGCAAGCTTTAATATCCTCTTGTGTCAAATCAGGATAATATTCCTTGATAATTCGATCAAAAGGAATACCTTCCTGGACTAATTCAAGTACAGCATCTACAGTAATACGAGTTCCCTTAACACATGGCCTGCCAAAATGTATATTGGGATCAATAACAATATGATTTTTATAATGAGGTTTCAATTGTCTCTCCTAAAATTAAAAACAATATCCACTTTTTGATTAAACGCATTGTGAAAATATCATTATCCTGTTACATCAATTTCAAAAAAACTATTTAAAATATACACCATCACCCCACCAAACACAACAGTTTTGTGATATTCTTACTCCTTCCCAAAACGACTTTAACATTGCGGATCGATGATTTCGAATTTCGGAATTCCATCTACCCTCTATCCGATCATCCGGTATCTGGAATCCGTCATCCTATCACCTTGCCAGTACCCAGCACCAAGCATCTTTCCGCTATCTGGCCTCTCTATTTCCTATTTCCTGCTTCCTCTTTCCTATTTCCTATTTCCTATTTCCCATTTCCTATTTCGCCATTTCCGCACCACATTGCCCGTTTCAGCATTCTTCCGCTATCGTGCAAAGACTCCTACGGAATGACGTTGAGGAGGGGTTTTATTTTAAAGTCAACAATTTCCCTTCCTCTTATGCTCCAGCTATACATTTCTGCATTGCGGATTGACGATTTCGAATTTCGGAATTCCATCTACCAGCTATCCGTCATCCGATCATCCGGTATCTGGTATCTGATTAACTGGTATCCTTCCGTTCTACCAGCGCTCAGCACCAAGCATCCTTCCGCCATCTGGCCTCCCTCTCTCCTCTTTTCTTTTTCCTAATTCCTATTTTCTATTTCCTATTTCCTTTTTCCTCTTTCGCACTTTCACACCTTTACACATTTACACCTTCCCCATTCCATACTTAGAAATCCACATACCTCATTTGTCAATTCTCAAGTCTGATTATTTAGTCTCACCATAAATATCCCAGAACAGATCTTCTTTTACCCAGAATCCCATATTCCTCAAAGTTTTATAAAGATCTTTTAAGTCATACGTAAATTCACCTAATTCAATCAGTTTCCTTATAATTCCCAGGGTGCCTTTTACGCTAAGACCAAGTTGTCTGGCTATTGACCTTGCGACATGATCATCCAAAATCACATAATCTGCATCAATACCCAGAGCTACAACGATAGCTTCGGATTCCCCTTTTCCCAACTTCCTTCTTAGTGCATTTACGAAACGAGAACTTTTGGCATTAAGAATTTCTACACTGCCTGTTCCATGTAGACGCTCCAGGGCAGAAGTAGCTTCATCATTCCTTCCGACTATCTCCTCTTTAACAGAATACGGCACAATGTTCTTACTAAATAAGGATATAGCTGGTTCGATAATGCCAAGTTTTGATAAAAAGATCCACGGAGAACTGTCAAAAACAGCAATCATTACCAGGATTTCTCTGCTTCTAAATCTTCCTTCTCTAAATAAGAAAAATCGACCCCTATCGTTTCTAACAGCGTTAGGAATGCATCCTTTTGCATATTCATGATCTCCGCTGCCTTATCCAGGCTTATTCTTCGTAAAACAAGCGCCCCAACCACACCCAAAAGCTTTTCTCTATCTTGTCCGGACTTCAGGAAAGGAAGATCGTTAGCCACTTCTCGAAGTTCGTCTATTTCCATTATTTCCACCTTTCGATTAAATATATTTAAGAAATATCATCATTTTGTTCGTTTACTGCATCAATTTCAAAGAGGAACAGCAGATTTCGAGGAGATTGCTTTTTTTACCTCAAAGCTAACGGAAGATAGTTCTTCAGGACTAAGATAAGAAGAGGCGTCCAGTATCTCAATACCCACAACATTGCCCTCTTGATCATAATCAAGGATAAAACCTTCTTTTATCTCGTCACTTTCAAAATACTTGCTTTCCCGCAGCCTTATATAAAGCGCATCTACTTTTTCATCATATCTTATTCTCATTATTCATCTCTCCAGTATTTTATAATTTTTGTCGTAAGGTAAGTGGTTATGATTTCCATGAAATTCTTATGTTCAACAAAAACCACCCGATGTAAAAATTTCTGACCTTCTATAATATATATTTTTTGGGCTATCTTCCTTTCCTTTTGCCCTTGAATTATCTGGTGCGGTTGTAATAATGTCCTTTTCACCATTGTCTTTTTAATATTTCTTTCTTTTATTTGTTCCTCAGCATGTTTGGAATATTTTATTTTTTTTCGTTCACGGCTGTTCTATTTCATTATATTACATGTTTTTTCAATATAAATTCATTCAATGTTCTAAATTTAGATACCACAATTCAACATTTCTTCGTGGCCTTCGTGTTCTCCGTGGTTCAATTCTTTTTCATTCATAATTCATCATTATTCATTATTCATTATTCATTGTATCCATCCGGATGTTTCTCGTGCCACTCCCACGCCGATTTCACAATACTTTCCAGATCCGCATATTTCGGCTGCCAGCCGATTTCTTTTTGCTACAGTTCAGATTATTGGTTTTTATTAACTGACTTCAGAAACTTTAACTGTTACGTTATAACCAAGTCTCGATAAAAAATCCTCACAATCTTCCCAACTCAGACCGAATTCTCTAACATCTGCAACACCAATCCGACTAATTATAAAACGAATATTCTCAAATTCGGAAGGGCTAAAATCTTCCAGCATCATGGCATTTTCTGCCCAATCTACTAAATCAGTCAATTTTATACGATGTTGAAGATAATCAACTAATTTAGCTGCAACGTCATGACCAGTAATCATAGTTACGTACCTCTGTTAATTTTCTTATGACCCATATCGATCGGAAATTTTTCATGAACTTCAACCAGTTTACCAAATTCATTATATATTTCCTGATAAAATTTTAATGTATTCTCATTAGAATCCACTTCCTTAACATATCTGGCTCTCCATCCATGACGACCCACTACATCATAAAAATATTTGCGACCTCCATCTGATAATTTAACCCATTTCTCAAACTTTTTTTCATTTAGGTGGTTTCCATACTGTGAACTGTAAAAATAAAAAGAAGCTGGGGTTAATTTGAAAAATAGCAATATATTCCACAATAATTAATCCTCTACGAGGATATTACATCCCAGTAAATATTTAAATGCAATAATCGATTCTGGGCGAGGATTAAATTTTCTGAGAAAGAAAACCAATTATTTAACGTTGATATGACCTCGTAGAGGTCACATTATTGTAACAAACAACCGATAAAAAAAGATTCACAAATCCTTGTAGAGGATTCATAATTCAGCATTCATCATTTCTTCTAATAACCAAAAAGTTCTCAAAGAACACTATGGAAATTTTGAATGCTAAATTTTAAATGTTGAATTAGCTAACTATTAAACTCTATTTTTGCACTCAACAATTCCTCCGTCCACTGAGCGCATTAAACACTCAACATTTCTTTTAACTTTTCAATCAAAATTCAACAACTTGTCCGTCCACTGGCGGATTCATAATTCAACATTTCTTTAGGTTTAACATTTCTTTGTGGCCTTCGTGCACTCGGTGGTTCCACTCTTTTCTCATTTAACATTTCATTTGTTTAACCACAAAGTTCTCAGAGAACACAAAGACGTCTTTAAATTTTAAATTTTGAATTTTAAATTTTGAATTGGGCAACCCGCAAATTTTTTCTTTTCATTCAAAATTCATCATTCATAATTCAACATTTCTTTAGGTTCATCATTTCTTTGTGCCCTTTGTGCCCTCCGTGGTTCCATCCTTTTCATTCATCATTCAAAATTCAAAATTCAACATTTCCATTAGAATGCCACTCCCACGCCGATTTCACAATGCTCTCCAGATCCGCATATTTCGGCTGTCATCCGAGTTCTTTTTGAGCTAATTCCGATGAAGCAATTAACACAGCCGGGTCTCCTGATCTTCGAGGGCCAAATTCCCAATTGACCTTCCTTCCTGAAACATTTTCTACCATTTGCAAAACTTCAAGGTTGGAAAACCCTTCGCCATTGCCCAGGTTGTATTTTCCATTTGGATGCTCATTTAGGTTTTCCAATCCTAAAATATGCGCCTGGGTTTACCCCGTTAAATAATCTAACCACCATGTAAAACGCTTTATATCAAGTTTAGTCTGTGAATAATAATTTGAACAGATGAATAATTGACTATTTAACGGGGCCCGCGGCATTGAAATAGCGAAACGCGTTCAGGGGGTGGAATAAAATAATTTGTTCATCTAATCTAATAGTCAATTAATTATAAATATGGAAAAAAATAATAAATTGCTAAATGATATTATTCCACCCCCTAAATTTTATCCCATAAGCTCTATGATACCAATCCAGAATATGTTCAAACATGAGCTTGGATTCACCATAGGCATTAATCGGCTCTTGCGGGTGCTTTTCATCGATGGGCGTATACCGCGGCTCGCCAAACGTGGCTGCCGTGGAAGAAAAAATAAACCGGCTGCAATTATGCTCTAACATCACATTGAGCAACGTAATTCCATTCACCACATTATTTTCAAAATAAATGCGGGGATTGGTCATGGAAAACTCAATAGTGGTCACTGCGGCAAAGTGCAAAACCGCATCTATTTTATGACTTTCAAATATTTCAGCTGACAGCTTCTTATCTCCAAGATTGCCTTTAGGGGGTGTAGTATTAGTAATGTGTTATCTACAAATCGTATCCTAACTTACTACACCCTCCAAGCAAAAAACCGCTTCAGGCAATACGGCCTTTCTATCTTAACACTCAAACTTTTGCCCTTTTTGTTTCATTCAAAATTTAACATTTAACATTCAACATTCCTTCATTATTGCCCTCTTGCAGATTATCAACAACAATACTTCCGATGTATCCAGCTCCGCCTGTGAGCAATATTTTCACATCAAATCCCTTCTAACCTTCACACATCTTGTCCCAAATGCAATTCTCTTAATTATCATTTTATTTCACCAACCTCTACCAATGCCCTTCGATAAAGTTCACCACTGAACCGGAATCTGGCAACTTCCTGCAATAGGTTTAATTCATCTTTGAGAGCTGGGATCAATTGATTTTTCCTTGCCCATACCAAGATACCGATTACACCCAGGACGTTCAAACCAAAGGCATCAGCCGTATCTCGAGCATCCCTTTCATCAAGGAGAACAAGACCTGCGCCCATCTCAAGGGCTAGAGCAATAGCCTCTGACTCCCCATCATCAAGATATTGTTTTAGAGATATGACTAACTTCCTATCCTTCACGTCATGCACTTTTATCCATCCGGCCTGCTCCACTTCCTTTGCCCCAGGTTTGCCAACTCCATCAACCACCACCTCTCGCCATACAGCCTCAGGGATAATAATCTCAGAAAATTTCCTCTCAAGGAGGTTTAACCGCCCTATGATGGATAGGTTAATTAAAGGCGAAGAATTACTTATTACCACCATTCAGTCTCTCTAATGTGGAAAGGTCTCTCTCCAGATCCTGCACATCGTACCGCCTATGAATTCCCTCTCTGCCCAACAAAGATTGAAAATCCCATTTTGTCATGCCGGCCAGACTTCTTGCTTTTCCAAAAGTTAACACCCCAGTTTGATACAATCGTAAGGCAAGTTCAATTTTTAATCTATCGGGCAATTCTTTTTCCGGAACTTTCATAGAATGCAAAATATCTTTGGGTATTTCAATAACTATGTCCATGGCTATGTTTCCTCCAATAAAAACCTTGCCGATTCCCAACTCTTCGGCCGCTTTTTCTTCTATTTTATAATTTTCTAACTTTCACACATTTTCACCTTTACACTTTCCTACTTTTTCCCCAATCCGCAATCTCTTTTTCCCTTTCTCACCTTCACACATTCGCACCTTTTCATCTTCTCAATTTTTCCCCATTCCGAAATCCGCAATCCTCACTCCACAATCCATAGCTTTTTCATTCAACATTCAACATTTTTTTAGAATGCCACTCCCACGCCGATTTCACAATGCTCTCCAGATCCGCATATTTCGGTTTCAGGTACAGTTCCTTTTGTGCAATCTCTGACAAATCAATTAGATAAGCATATTTTCTAACAGCAAATTCGCAATTTATTTTTTACCGTAACAATTTCGATTATTTTCAAAACAAATATCTATGATGACTGAATAAATACAACAGATAGATCAAGTTTATTTTTTCCCAACAGATTTCTGTGCCACTTTAATAAGAGCTCTCAATGCATCATTTACAGATTCTTCATCATTAAATACTTGTGCAACATCTGGAGTCAACAAAACCAAATTTGTACCTGCTTTAAAGTCATCATAATACTTGCCACGAATACCATGTCCTAAATCATCTCGACGATATTCAGGACGTAATTCATTAGAGTTATCCTTCTTCATAAATCTTCCTCTCTTTTTTTGTCATTTCCCGGGCACTTATTATTCTTACCTTACCTCCTCTCTCAGTATGTAATACCACCAAAAGATGATTAAACCGAGAAAGTCCAAAAGTGATAAAACGAAATTTCCCTCAAATTCCATTAATCCAATTCCAGTCCAAAATTTCAAATACTACTCTAATATCATGCGCTTTAACCTGATAAATTGAAATCCGTTCCCAATCTACAATAATTAATCCTCTAAGAGGATTGAATGTTAGGAAAAAATTATTCCCTTAAATTACAATTATTTAACCTCCGCAAGTTTGGAAGGGAATTAAAGAATTATAATTATATATGAGATTATTTGTTAATTTTTCGTTTTTAATAATAAGGATTAGCCGCGAATGCGCGAATTAAATTTTTTGTTTGAATAGAATTTGTAGCAGTTATATTTTTGGACGCAGCGAATTAAAATTCAACATTTCTTTTATTCAACCACAAAGTTCTCAGAGAACACAAAGACGTCTTTAAATTTTAAATTTTGAATTTTAAATTTTGAATTGGGCAACCCGCAAATTTTTTCTTTTCATTCAAAATTCATCATTCATAATTCAACATTTCTTTAGGTTCATCATTTCTTTGTGGCCTTTGTGCACTCCGTGGTTCCATTCTTTTCTCATTCAAAATTCAAACATAATCATTCAACATTTTTTCAATTTCATAATTCAACATTTGCGCTTTTCTTTCTATTCATATTACCCTGGAATAGACCTTTTCCGTATCTGCTTCTCCGTAACAATTATTCTTTCTTCCCTGATAGCCTTTTTAATAATTTCAAAATCTCCGGCACCTCTCATCTCATCGATAACAGAAATCGTATCATATCCCTCTTCCTGAATAGCTTGAGCAACCTTTTTACCGGTACTTTCATCAACAAGGAATTTTAGCATCACTTATTCTCACCCGCAACCAAGGGAAAAACCTCTTCATCTGATAGAACTTCTGCAGCGTAGAAAAGAACAGCCTGAATGTCCTCCTTTTCAAGATGAGGATAATCCTCCAAAATTTCTTCTGTCGAAACACCTTGTGCATGAAGCCTCATGATAAGATCGATGGGAACCCTGGTTCCGGCAATAACCGGCTTACCTGCCATTATTTTAGGATTCACCTCGATACGGTTCAGCAATCTTGCTTTGTTCATTTTCTTCATTTCTCCGCCTCAAAATTTATTAAACATAATTCATTATTCAACATTTCATTTATTTAACCACAAAGTTCACAGTTGGCAATCTCCAGTCAGCAGTAGGCAGTCCACAGTCCACAATTGACAGTATTCAGTCCGCAATTGGCAGTTGGCAGTTCACAGTAAAAAAAACATCACCATTGCAGACACAGATTGAAGACTGTGAACTGTAGACTACAGACTATGGACTGGAAACCAACCCTAACTGTACTTCCCGGGATATTCAATCATGTGATTTAATAACCGACCGATCTCTTCAGATCTATCTGTTAAATTTGAAAAAATTTCATTGGAAATGTATTTACACTTAAGAGAAAATTCTAACCACACCTGAGTCTCACTGTTTTCCATATCTGCATCTGATATCTTACTAACAAAATGTGCTTGATACCGTCGTTTACGATAACCCTCTGCTATATTGGAACATACCGATCTCGACGAGCGTCTAACCTGATCAATTAGGGAGTACTTTTCTTCAGTAGGAAATTTTTTAGTAATTTCAAAAATCTCCATCGCCAGGGAAAACGCCTTCTTATAAACTAACAAGTCTTTAAAGCTACTCATGTTCCCCTTTCCATTTCAGACGATAGTCGGTTTGAGCAGTTGGTGGTCATCAGTCCACAGTAGTCAGTAGGCAATCTTCAGTTGGCAGTGGGCAGTTCTCGGTCACCAATTGGCAGTCAACAGTCCATAGTCCACACAATAAACATCACCATTGCAGACTGAGGACTGAGGACTGAAGACTGACTTCTAAAAAAGTCCGCAATCACCAGTCCACAGTTGGCAATCCGCAGTCCACAACCCATACCTCGCTATTGCCTACTGAAGACTGCAGACTGAGAACTGTGGACTGAAGACTGCCTACTAAATTTCTCATTCAACATTCAAAATTCAACATTCATCATTCAACATTTCATTTGTATCCCATCGGATGTGCGGAGTGCCACTCCCACGCCGATTTCACAATGCTCTCCAAATTCGCATATTTCGGTTTACAGCCTAATTCTTCTCTTGCTAATTTTGATGAGGCAATCAAAACGGCAGGATCCCCTGGTCTGCGATCGGCAAAATTAAAATTTATCTTTTCCCCGGAGACTTTTTCCACCATTTGTAAAACTTCCAAATTGGAAAAGCCTTCGCAGTTGCCCAAGTTATATTTGACATTCAGTCTCATATCAATATTTTTTAATATTCTATGTAATGCCAAAAATACCCTTAATTTTTTAATGTTTCATCACCCTTCGACTTCGCTTAAGGGAGAGGTTTAAACCTTTTTGCAGAAACGCTATGCATAATTTCAGATAGGTATTTTCGATGTAATGTTTTTGTCTATCTCAAAACTGACGGAAGAAAGTTCAGAAGGAAGGAGATAAGACGAAGCGTCCAGTATTTCAATACCAGTGATGTTGCCCTCCTTGTCGTAATCAAGAATAAACCCTTCCTTTATCTCGTCACTTTCGTAGTACGCATTCTCCCGAAGCCTTA
>CAJVYU010000060.1 GCA_913009735.1 uncultured Fidelibacterota bacterium | reverse complement strand
TTATAATCAGACCGATAAGGATGAGTCGGACCAAATCGGCCTGACCAGTGTAAAACTATTTAATCTCCATTCCTACGATCTCTGGATGGACGAAGAAATCTGGGACATTATGGCATATGGCTATCTTGATCCCATACAGGCACCAGGTAATCTGGGTGCCTTATATTCCTCAGGTCCCTTTCGCCTAAAAGCAGGACAGACAGAACGATTTTCAATGGCGCTGCTTTTCGGTGAAGACAAGGACGACATATTAAGAAATAAGCAAACGGTTCAGAAAATCTATGATGCCAACTATAACTTTGCCAAACCACCCAATAAACCAATTGTGTCGGTTGTTCCCGGTGACCAACGGGTTACGCTCTACTGGGATAGAAGAGCTGAGAAAAGTTATGATCGATTTCTTGGTACCTATGATTTCGAAGGGTATAAAATTTACCGCAGTACGGATCCGGCATTACTTGAACCTAAAATAATAACTGATGCTTATGGGATTAAAACCTATCGTAAAGCCATTTTTCAATGTGATTTAATCAATTTTGATCCGGACTCCCTGTGGTGGGTGAAAGGTACCCATCCAGCAGATATTAACGGTGTTCAGTTCGATATGGGTGACGATACCGGTCTGGTGCATACCTGGACCGATTCCACGGTTCAGAACGGTCAGACCTACTATTATGCTGTGGTTTCTTACGACCGGGGGCTTCCTCCTATTAGTATCGGTGAAGAAGGATTACCTCCAACCGAAAGTTCTGCAATTATCAATATTGATGACCAGGGCTACGTCATTGGCACAGATATCAATGCGGTCGTGGTAACACCCAATGCACCGGCAGCCGGTTACCAACCACCGCAATTGACAGAAATTGATCATTTTGAAGGGCCGGGAACAGGTTCAATCGTGGTTGAAATTATTGATCCGGCCTACGTGAAAGAAAATCGTACCTACCAGGTAAGGTTTAATCATGAAGGTCCTTTTCAAACAACCTCTTATTCTGTTTTTGATATGCATGAGGATCCACCCAATGAGTTGATCGCTAACAGTCCTTATGTATTTATTGACTCAATTTTAATTGATCCTTTGCTGAATCGTTATGAGCATATCCCTCAAGAAGGTGATCTTTTTGATGGAATAAGGATATTGGTAGAGAATGATTTAATTGTCATAGATACGGCTAAATCAGGATGGACTGAAGCAAGCCAAAGTAACTTAAAGTACAGAATTAGTTTAACATCGCAAAGTATACTATATCCGGTAGATTATGAAATTCATTTTTTTAATGATTGGGCAGATACTTCAAGTAATAACAAACCTGCCAAATTTAAGGTGTGGAACGTGACGGAAGAAAAATGGAATAAATTCTTCTTAAAAGATTTTAATGATAATGGAATTCCAGACGAAGATCCCCGGGAATACCTTTATATGTGGGAGACGGTAGCTGGGAACGAAGTAAAAACCTGGAGATTATTGTTATCTCCCCCCGATCCAATCATGGATACAACCTGGGTTGACAACAACATGATTATTGTTGAAATTACGGTCGATACAATTCCTCCCGCAGCCGGGGATATATTCCTGATCAGTACAAATAAACCGTTCCGCGGAGAATATGGGGATAGTCTCTATCCAATAATGGGTGATATTTTCGAGTTTACTACCCAGGCCGCCACCATTGATAAACAACAAGCAAAATCCGGGTTAGATCAGATTGCGGTCGTTCCTAATCCCTATATGGTTTCTGCTACATGGGAGCCGAAAAGCCTTTTTTCAACAGGTCGCGGAGCAAGAATGGTGGAATTTATTCATCTGCCGAAAGAATGCACTATACGTATTTATACCGTACGTGGATATTTAGTGAATACTATTTATCACAGTAAAGATATGGATGATGGTAGTGAATTCTGGGATTTAAGGACCAAGGAAGGCAGGGATATTGCTTACGGGCTTTATATTTTTCATATTGACGCCCCGGGAGTGGGTGAAACCATTGGAAAGTTTGCGGTGGTTAAATGATCTTTATCAAACGAATTTTTCATCAAACAACCCCATATTGGTTCCCTGAAAAAAGTTATAATCTTTCCGGGTTCAAATGGTTAGGCCATTTTTTATTGATAATAACTTTATCAAATCCTGCCTTTAGTCAATTCGCTGTCAATGTTTCAAAGGTCAGTACCACCGCGGCGCCATTTTTAGAAATTGAAGCTGGGTCCCGGGCGGTAGGGATGGGGAGCGCCTTTGTAGCCGTTGCCGATGATGCTACGGCATTGTACTGGAATGTAGCAGGTCTATCCCGCCTGAAACAAAATGAACTGATATTAATCCACACGACCTGGATTGCCGATATCAATTATAATTTTGTGGGAGGTGTTTTTTTAATAGACCATCTGGGTACCATAGGCTTTAGTATTACGTCTCTGGGTACAGACGAGATGAAGGTTAGAACAGTTGACGAACCAGAAGGTACCGGCGAAAGATTTAGTGTGAGTGACTTAGCCTTTGGGGTAGCTTTTGCTCGAAATCTAACCGATAGATTTTCAATTGGTGTTAATGCAAAATATATTCGACAGAATATCTGGAACATGGGCGCCACTGGTTTTGCTATCGATATCGGAACATTATTCATCACTCAATTTTCCGGCATGAAAATCGGAATGAGCATTTCCAACTTCGGTGGTAAGATGCAGATGTTGGGCAAGGGTACCTTTGTCAATTATGATTTAGCTCCGACTCAGGAAGGCAGCAATGACCGCATCCCGGCCAATTTACTAACAGATAAATTTCCACTGCCACTTATATTCCGGGTGGGGTTAGCACTGGATGTATTAAAGTCCCGATCGAATCATTTGACATTGGCGGTGGATGCTGCTCATCCCAATGATAACACGGAGTATGTGAATCTGGGATTGGAATATGCCATAAATAATCGATTATTTTTACGAACCGGCTATAAAAATCTTTTTATGCTTGATAGTGAAGAGGGCTTGACCCTTGGGGCCGGATTAGAACACAGAATTAGCCGCTCGGCAAAGTTGATAATTGACTACAGCTATCAAGATTTTGGACGGTTGATCAATGCTCAGCGGTTTTCATTATCCTTGGAATTTTAAGGTTTGATCCTGTCCCTGATATAAAATGTCCCGTGCATTTAAATAATCATGAGTGTTCATATTAGTCATGCGCCGAGCGGATTTCCACTATACTGGCGGGTTATCCCGACTATCCTGGATGACCTCACAACCGATAATTCTCCTCTTTGGAGTGGTGGATTCCGTCCCAGCTATCTAGGCCGGAAAACAGATTGTCCCAATTTATCGGGAGAGTGTCTACCTGCAAAGGAAACAGGATGTATTGAAATGGAAAGAATAATAAGAACCAAAACATTGCTGCCATGTTTAGCGCTAGCGCTGACAGTGAACCAAACTGCCTTCGCCCAGGTTTCTGTATTTCCCGAATTCTTGAATTTCGACGAGGTAACCGTTGGACAAACCGCATCACAACCACTTGTCATATCAAACCAGGGAGATACAACTATTGTTGTAAATGATATCAATTTGTCCCACTCTTATTTCCAGGTTTCAGATACCTCGTTTTTCATAAATCCAAACGATAGTCAAATTGTAGTTGTTACTTTTTCTCCACAAGAGCAAGGTGTAGCTGACGGAACTATGAGTATTTTTGTAAACGTTCCATATGAGACAACATTGGAGGCAGATTTGACCGGTTGGACTCCAATTAACTTGAACGTTGAATTGCTTAGAAACGAATCTTCGACGCCTATATCCTTCAACTTGCAGAAATCCAGAGAATTCCTTCTCCATCTGCGAGCGTCCTCAGAGACCAACTGGTCTATTCCCGACTCGGAAAGCGCCGTATTGACAATCTATATAGATAGTGCGGATAGCTCTCAAAATCAGGACATTGTTCTATTTAAAGGTGATGAGCTTTTCGTATATAAGGTATCATTAGGGAGAATGGACAGTGGAAACCATTCTATAGAGGTTTATTTCAATGGAGATAAATCTCCCCCCGGCGCTCAATTTGTTTTCCTGGATAAGTTCTCTCTTATTCCTATAGCTCTCAATAGCCCGGACTATGATGTCTTTCGATTTTCTCCTGTCTTATACGGTAGAGATCTTGTTAGTGATGATGAGAGTGTACGCACCGATGTACCTTTATTGATGTGGCATGAAGTCGACACTGTGGGATCATACAAACGGATCGAATACAGCATGATTTGGAGCAACGAAGATGGGGGTACTAATAGCATTAGTTTGATGTCCCGGTGGGGTCGCACAACAGATATTGAATGGATTTATAAAGTGAAAGTCGATCCCGGAGGAAACGTTCATGAGGAATATTTTCAGGGTCCAGAACATTCTTATTCGCCTTTTGATGGCAATAGGATTGATGATCACCCGATTTTGAAAACGGTTACCATAAATAATATGGTGAGCGATGAAGGGGTATCAAATTATAAATTTTTTCTTTCTCCCGAAAGGAGCAAACATGAAATACACTCACGGGAAATCCTTATGGATAAAGATCCATGGACTTATGAAATCATGGCTTTGGAAATGATCGCTGAGGGTAAATATGAAAGTCCGGCTGACCCTTTTAGTTCGGCTGTAAGCGATGCCCGGAATTATCTTTACCTTGAATTCAATACACAAATGGTTGGATACGGCTTAAGATTGACTTTTGCAGCCAAGCTGAAAAATGATCCGGTTTGGTATTATTCCGACCATGGTCTCTCGTCTATAGGTGCAGTAAATGCCGGAGGATGGCGTCGGTCTACCATTGAACTTCCACCAGAAACTACCCTTGAGGATCTTGACTCGTTGCAAATTTTGGGTTCCGCTTCCGGTTCCTTTTCCATTACCTTTGAGGAACTTTCTAAAGTTTTTTTGTTAGATGAAGACTTTGCGCTGCTGATGTCTCCCTTACAATTGGATGAAACTTTTGTTTTGAATGAAAGCAACAGCTCGATCCGGTTTGTCTTTGATGAATTTATTTCCGTAGGTGGAGAAGAAATGGTTTATGTACCACAAATATTCTTATTATCTCAAAACTATCCCAATCCTTTTAATTCAATAACTACCATACAATACCAGGTTCCAGCGTCCAGTGAAGTACTCTTAACGATATACAATATACGTGGACAGGAAGTTTTACGTTTGGTTGGAAGTGAACAACCGGCTGGATATCATCAAATCACATGGAACGCCACTAATGTCGCATCAGGAATGTATTTCTACAGGCTTCAGGTGGGTGAATTTGTCAAAACCCGGAAAATGATACTTTTGAAATAATGGGGTGAAATATTCATGAAATTAATAAAGGAAATGATCTTATGAAATTAATTCGATATTCAGGCAATCCTATCCTTAAGCCGCGTGGGGACGATTGGGAGTCTGTGGCTGTTTTTAATCCGTCAGCGGTGGTCCATGATGGTAAAATACATCTCCATTATCGCGCTGTGGGCGAGTATTATCCCTACACATCACGACTGGGATATGCTGTCTTTGATACAGAGCTTAATTTAATCAAACGGTATCAGAAACCTGTTCTGGAGCCGGATTGGAAGAGGTGGGAAAGATCAATTGAGGATCCGCGGGTAACCATGATTGACGAGGTATTTTATTTGACCTACGTAACCACACCAACGCCCACCCCGCCCGGGGGTGTGCGGAGACGATTAGGGATTCCCAAACCGGAACAAACTGCCTCTCCTAGAACAGCCTTGGCTAATATGAATAATTTTACGGAGTTTGTGCGCTATGATATCATTACTCCGGTTGGTGCGGATGAACGGGATGTTGTCTTTTTCCCTGAAAAAATTGGTGGACGCTATGCGGTCCTCCATCGACCGGCTAACTGGGTAGGTGAGAGTTATGGTTCCAAAGGCCCGGCCATCTGGTTTGCCTGGATGGATAGTCTGGACGGGAAAATGGTGGAACATACGCTGGTGATGAAAGCAGAAGCAGAATGGGAAGGGGAAAAATTGGGCGCCGGTCCGCCACCGATTAAAACTGACGCGGGCTGGTTGTTAATTTATCATGGTGTTGATCAAAACAGTATATATCGGTCCGGTGCAGCGCTATTAGATTTAAAAGAGCCTTGGAAGGTCATTTGCCGGACACCAAATCCAATCTTGGAACCGGAAGAAGATTATGAGTTGGAAGGAGATGTTCCAAACGTGGTATTTCCGGAAGGAATGGTAGTAATAGACAACAAACTGATCGTTTTTTATGGTGGGGCGGATAAGGTCTGCTGCGCAGCTACTGTTGATTTGGATGAATTTATTGATGACTTACTCGTAAAAGGAAAAAAGGAATTATGAAACTGAAACGTTTTTCAGAAAATCCTATCTTAAAACCGATTAAGAAGAATAAGTGGGAATGTGGCGCTGTCTTTAACTGTGCAACGGTGTTTGATGGAAAGATAGTTCATTTACTCTATCGTGCCATAGGAGAATATGACACTTATATCTCCAGTTTAGGTTATGCTGTAAGTAAAGATGGATTCAATTTTAAACGGAATGATAACCCGGTCTTTGAACCCCGGGAGCAATATGAACGCTTTGGTTGTGAAGACCCTAGGGTTACTCAAATCGATAATACATTTTATATGACCTACACTGCTCTTTCCAGCCGTGCCTGGTCGGGTAAAGGAAATCGCGTTGCTTTAGCTTCAACTACGGACTTCCGGTCTTTTGAAAGGCATGGCATCATTTTACCTGACATGGAGAATAAGGATGTGGTTATTTTTCCGGAAAAAGTGTCAGGTAAATATGTTATGTATCATAGAACAATGCCGGACATATGGATAGGATATTCGGATAATCTTAAAGAATGGACTGGTCATAAAATCGTCATGAGACCGAGAGAAGGATTGTGGGATTGTACAAAGATAGGTGCGGGACCCCCTCCGATAAAAACAGAGCATGGGTGGCTATTATTTTATCACGGAGTCGATGAAAAACGTGTTTACAGACTAGGAGTAGCTTTGTTTGATTTGAATGACCCTTCCCGGTTAATTGCACGACAGGAAGAACCGATCCTGGAACCTGAAGAACCGTGGGAATTAGAAGGAGATGTGCCTACGGTAGTCTTCAACTGTGGAGCCATCGAGAAAAATGGAATGTATTATGTTTACTACGGTGGCGCTGATACCGTTATAGGTGTCGCGACTGTAAGTAAAGAAGAAGCGCTTGATTTTGTATGATTTGGTTTTTATTCAGATTGAAAGTGAAAATTCAGCGTAGACGAATCGTTTGGTAAATTGATGATTAAACGTTTAATGACCCTGGTGGTATTTATTACAATAACCACAATTATGATGTCTTGCCATTCGTCAAATGCTGGGGTTGATGCTAAAGATGTATCATACTGGACAGCACCCAGTGTGGAATTATCAAGATTTGAAAGCAAGATAGTTGAAGAATGGAATTTGCTCCATCCTGATTCCCGGATCGACTGGAAGACCATACCGGCAGGCACAACCTCTGAGGAAGTACTGCTCACGGCGATTGCTACTCGAACGGGTCCTGATATTTGCTCCAACATATTTGGTGGTTTTGCCGCTCAATTGGCTGATGCAAAAGTCCTGGTTGCGCTCGATACCATGCCCGGTTTTTGGGAGGTTATGGAAAAACGTAATATGGTCAATATCATTCGGAATAACTGGTTCTATAATGGCCATGTCTATGTGATACCCGTCTATGTCAATCCGGAGCAGATGTGGTATAATAAAAATATGCTCGACAAACTGGGGATCACAGAACTTCCCCGAACGTATACGGAATTTTTTACCTTATTAGAAAAAGTGTGTAATAGTCAAAAAGTTTATGGTTTAACGGTTGATATTTCATCCAAGTGGTATAAAAGATGGTTCGACTATTTAACATTATATGCAGCTGCATCGGCTGGTGAACCCTACATAAACGTAAAAGAAAAGGAAGCTCTTTTTGACAATCAAGCCGGAATAGCTGTCACAGAATTCTTTTTTAACGTATTTGAAAAAGGCTATGCCCCCCGTTTTGAAATACAAGACGGATTTCAAAAAGAGTTATTTTTTGCCTCTATAAAGGGCGCCGGAGAAATTGTAAGAACCCAGAGGATGTACCCTGATCTGGAATATGTGATTGCTCCTCTGGTAGTACCGGATTATTATCCCGTAAATGCCCCGGTTTATACCTTGGCTGAATCAAAAGGAATGGTTCTGTTCAATAACGCGCACAATAAAGAGCAGGCTTGGGATTTTATGAAGTGGTATTTTAATGGCGAACATGATTCCCTATGGTTAGAATTGACCAATTATATTCCTGCTCGTGAAGATCTTGTCAGCAATTCAATCTTCACTGAATATTTTAATACTAATCCGAATATTAAATTTTACGCGGAAACTTTAAGTTATTCCGTACCATTAGTCTTGACGCCACAAACGGTGGAAATCCAGACGATTCTCAATCGGGAATTATGGCAGCCAATAATTTTCGGATTGAAGTCACCACTGGCCGCATCCAGGGATGCAAATCAGACCATCCAAAGGATATTGAAATCAGGTCCTTAATGCATATGGTAAAAGGGTTAATACACGGTACTCAAAAAAGAAAATTTACAGAACTCGTTGGTTATGGGTTGGTAGCTCCATATGTTATTTATTCAATTATTTTTTGGGTCTATCCTTTTTTGTGGGGCTTGATTATTGCCTTTAAAAAATGGAATATCATATCGCCGGACAAAGAGTTTGTCGGTTTTGATAATTTTATTAAAGTTATTCAAGATCCCTTATTCTGGATCTCTTTTAAAAATATCCTGTTTTTTATGATTGTGTATATCCCATTAGTGATTATTTGTTCACTAAGTGTTGCTTTGATGTTGAACCGAATTAAAATATTCCGGTCTTTCTTCGCCTCCGGCTATCTGATGTCCTATGTTTCTGCCGGCGTGGCTTATTCCATTGTTTTTAATTTGTTGTTCGCTGGTGATGGGTTGATCAACACTTGGTTAGGTCATGTTGGAATAACTATTCCCTGGTTTTCCGATCCGAAAATTGCTATGGCTTCGATTGCCATGATTGTTGTCTGGAAATTTATGGGTTATTACGGTTTGATTTTTCTTGCGGGATTGCAATCAATTCCTAATTCGCTCTATGAGTCGGCTGAAATCGATGGGGCAAGTAATTGGACACAATTCTGGCGCATCACAATCCCCTTACTAAATCCGTCTTTTATTATTATCCTTGTTTTTGCCGTCATGTTATCCTTCAATGTCTTTACCGAACCTTATATGATTACCGGCGGGGGACCGCTTGATAGCACACAGACATTTGTGATGCAAATTTATCACCAAACCTTTACCGCACTGCATGCCGGTTACGGTTCAAGTTTTGCCATTCTGGTTGCAATAATTAGTTTTACCTTTGTCTTTGTGATCAGAAAAATGGTGGAAAGGGACATTTCTTATGGGTAGATTCGTGCGGTTGTCAAATAGAAAACGATCAAATACTTTGGGTCTGACGGTAATTTATTCTCTGCTCAGCTTGGGTTTAATCTTTATGATTTTCCCGTATGTCTGGATGATTTTGGCTTCGTTTAAAATTCCGGCGGAAATTTATCAACGCTTTTTACCAACGCAAATCACATTGGAACATTATCAAACGATTTTCTCCTTAGGGTCGACCGGTTCCACTCAACCATTTGTAAAGGCAATATTTAATAGTTTGTTTGTGTCTTCAATTACCACAGGATCAGTCGTGTTTTTTGGAGCTGTGACCGGGTATGCTTTAGCGCGGTTAAGTTTTCCAGGGAAAACGTTTTTAAATAATTTGGTTTTATTCCAAATGTTGTTTCCGGTTGTATTATTTTTGATACCGCGTTTCTTATTGATATTAGAGTTAGGATGGATTAATACCTATCAAGGGATGATGGCGCCCTTTATGATCAGTGCTTGGGCAATTTTTCTCTTCACCCAATTTTTTAAAACCGTTCCGCAGGTTCTAATTGATGCGGCCAGGATCGATGGCTGTTCCGAGTTAAGGATTATCTTTAAGATTATACTGCCATTATCGAAATCGGTCACCATGATTATTGCTATTTTTACGTTCATGGCTATGTGGGATGAATTCTTGTGGTATCTGATCGTTACCAAGGATTATAATCTAATGCCACTTAGTGTGTTGTTGGGACTTTACACCCGGGGCGAATATAGTAGTTATCCAGGAATTCTAACGGCGGGTGCGACCCTCTTGACAGTACCTATATTGGCTCTTTTCTTTCTCTTTAAGAAATATTTTACCGAAGGAATTACTATGTCCGGAATAAAAGGATAATTTCAATGAAAAAGATATTTACCTTTTGTCATGTGGATTTCCCTGTATCTATTAGTGCTTTCTGCCGGCACTGGTGTTTCGGCAGACGGGCGGCAAATAGACACTCTTTTATCCCAACTATAAGGGAGCTTTTTATTGGCGGGGTAAATAGTCAGAAATCAATTTGTTTGGGATTAATAACTAGTTTATAAATGGTAAAATATAAGGTCGCGGGATGAATTAATAATGATGAAATTGGCCAAAAATATGAATTCAAATGATTTTTATTAACCAGATTTATTTCTCATTAACAAAACAATGTTCTTTGTTCAAAAATTTATTATTATTATTTTTTGTCTTACAAGGCAGCCTGAATAAAGATCCCAGACGAATGTCCATATCAGATAATCCTTCAACCAATCCGTGCATCAGCACAATTCTTCTTCAATAATATATATATAATATTTACCCCAAGTGAGATTCAATACAGGTTAATGAAAAAAATGGTAACTATTAAGGCTAATGCGCTCGTCTACTCTCGACTATTCGGACAGGCAGGCAAAGGCAAAAAGCGTAGGGCTATCTGCCAGTTGGCGGACTGAGGCATTTCAACTAAATAAATAAATCGTTAGAGCGTAAAAGATGAATATAGATTTATTAATGGTAGTCTTATACTTTGTTGTAATATTCATAATTGGAATATATAAAAGCGCTGACCAAACACAGGATGCAACCAGTTATTTTCTCAGCAGCAGAAAACTGCGTTGGCCCTCCATTGCGATGTCTACGATTGCCACGAATATTCAAGCGGGTCATTTTGTCGGTATGGGTGGAGCTGCATATGCTTACGGATTAGCTCAGGCAAATTTTGAAATTGACGCCATTTTCGGTATACTATTAGCCGCATTCTTTTTTGTCCCACTCTATTTAAAATTAAAAGTATTTACACTGACACAATTTTTTGAAGACCGGTTTGGTCCTTTTCTGGCTACCTGCTATTCGGTTTTTTCGATAATCCTTTTTGGCGTTATCTATCTTGGTGGCGCACTCTATTGGGGCAGTTTCGCCATTAATGGTATTTTTGGTGATCAATTGAGCTTACTCCATCCAGATCCTATTGTCAGGCTATACATTCTTGTGGTTTTGATGGGAGTATTTTCGGCCGTCTATGTTTATTACGGTGGTCTTGCGGCTGTAGTTCGAACCGATGTGATCCAGATGATTACATTGTTGGGCGGCTCGACCATTATCCTGGTATTGGCAATAAAAGCACTCGGTGGTGTGTCTGAACTCTATAACCCCGATCTTTATGAAGGTATTAATACAGGTAGGGATAATCTGATGCATCTGTTTCTATCATCTGATCATACGAAAATTCCCTGGACGGCGGTGTTTTTCGGGATGCTATTAATGCACATTCAATACTGGGGGGCTAACCAGGTAATTTTGCAGAGATCTCTCGCAGCGCGTTCACTTAGGGATGCTCAATTGGGATTAGTTGTAGGTGGATTTTTGAAATACTTTGTGGCAGCGCTTATTATTATTCCACCTATTGCTTTGGTTGGTTTTCATGAACGATTGGACGACCCCGATCAGGCTTACATTGTATTGGTGAACACCCTGTTGGCACCGGGTGTCCGTGGTTTTGTTTTGATGGGACTTTTTGCTTCTCTTATGAGTACGGTTGATTCTATAATTAATTCTGTGAGTACGCTCTATGCGTTTGATATTTACAAGAGGCGAATTAATAAAGATGCGACTGACAAACAATTGATCCGGATCGGGAAGAATACCATTGGAGTATCAACCCTGGTTGGAATTCTGTTCGCATTTTCGCTCATTTACATTAAGTATAATGGGCTTGATTTTCCGCTTTCCCATCTGACGAATGAGATTTCATATCACATCAAAGCCGGTTTTACCATATTAATCCTGGCAGCAGTATTTTGTACTCGAGCGCCCAAGAATCTTGTGGCAACTGTTTTCGTGGCAAGTGTTGTTGTTTCACTTGCATTTAAATATTTCATCTTTCCTGATATGAATTACTTGAACCGAACCGGATGGGTGATTGTGCTGGGTTATGGTATTATTGCCGGGATATCGTATTATGTGCCAGGACCAAAAATCAAATGGAGAGAACTGATTATTGTTGATTCCCGGACTGTCGGTTACTTTGGCATTGTTCTTGCCGTATGTTTGATATTACTAAACATTTTTTTCAGGTAATAGGAAAAAGAGATTATGAAAATAAAATTCACCGGTACCGGAGATGGTCGTGGAATTCCTGCTGTTGGTTGTAAATGTCAAAGGTGTTCTACAACAAGGAAAAATGGGGGAAAAAATCACCGACGAACAGTCTCTGTGATAATAACGAATAAATCGGATACAATTTTATTCGACACACCTAGTTCGATTGGACAAGTACTCAATGAAGAGAAAATCTTTCACCTGTCAGCAATATTTCTTTCCCATAAACATTTTGATCATGTCGGTGGTATAACGGTATTTGAATATTGGCCGGAAAAAATTTATGTTTACGGGAATATGTCTGTTCTTGGCAATTTCGAAATAACAGATAGGTTATACAACAACTGCGAGTTTCATGTTCTACATGAAAAAGAATCCGTTAAAATCAACCACATCCGGGTTAAACCTTTTTCCGTTTCCCACAAAGTACCTACCTTTGGAATGATTTTTCAGGAAGATGATAAAAAAATAATACATTTTAGCGATAAGGCGGAAAATAAATTGGATGATTACGAGAAAAGGCTTTTGAAAAATGCAGATGTAACCATTTTCCATACGCCAGGTTTTGATGGGGGTACAGACCACATTGATGTAGTAAGTGTAATGGATATTGCAAAAAGAAATCCTTCAACCCGATTTGTTATTACCCATATCGGGCATAATAATTTATCTCATGAAGAATTGGTTAAAAAACTTAAACCCTATGAAAATATTATTGTTGCGTATGATGGATTGACACTACAGGTCTAATGATGATAAAACAGGCGGATTATGATTTAGCCATATTGGGTCATTTTGCCAAAGATAAGCTGGTCTACGGCACCGTTGAACAAGACGCATTGGGCGGAGCCGTATATTATGGTGGGTTGGGAATATCTCACTTTCATAGTCGAACTGCGGTCATAACGAGATTAGCGGAAAAGGATTTCAAATACTTAGAAATATTTAATGAACATGGGATATCGGTATATCCTCAAGAAGCTGACGTAACCAGTGGAATACGTAATGAGTATATATTAGACAATAATCTCAATGAACGTATTTGTACACCCATTGCATTTGCAGGTCCATTTCAATTGGAACTAATCCCGGAAATCACAGCCAAGGTTTTTCATATTGGCGCAATTATGGCTGGGGAAACATCTTTGGACTTAATTTGCCATCTATCCCAAAAATATCCAAAAGTTTCGTTGGATTTGCAAGGCGTTTTACGCATAAGAGAAAATGGCGAACTAGTGTTTAAAGATTGGTCCCACAAAAAGGAGGGATTGAAACGAATTCACACGGTAAAAGCAGATAATGTTGAGGCTGAGGTTATTACCGGTGAAAAAGATATTGTAACAGCAGCAGAGAAAATATCTGAATGGGGGCCAAGAGAAGTGGTGATTACTCATCCGGATGGAGTGATGGTTTATGTAGAAGGGATGATATATGAAGCTCCATTTACAGCGAAATCATTTGTCGGTCGAACGGGAAGGGGGGATACTTGTATAGCCAATTACCTAGTCTGCAGGCTATCTCAATCACCCCTTGAATCAGTCCGATTTGCTGCCGCCGCAACATCAATAAAAATGGAAAAGGAAGGTCCATTAGCTACTGATTATCAGACGATTATAGATAGAATGGAAGATCAGTGATAAATTATATACTATGAATAAAATAAAAATCGGAATAATAGGCACGGGTAACATTGCCAAAACTCACGCCGGAAATCTTAAATCCATCCCGGAAGTTTCATTAGGACCGGTGTTTGACATACAAACAAATCGTAGTCAAGCTTTTGCCCAAGATTTTGGAATGACTGTCAGAAATAGTATTGAAGAAGTATTTTCGGATTCAGATGCTGTTTACATTACCGTGCCGAATAAGTTACATGCTGAATTAACGCTCAAAGCTCTATCTGCCGGCAAGCATGTGTTTTGTGAGAAACCGTTTGCACTAAATATCGACGATGCGGAAAAAATCGTCAAAGCAGTCAATGAAGCGGGCGTTGTTTATCAGATAGGATTTAATCGACGATTCGCTCCGGTATATAAAAAAATGAAGAATTTTATCCTCAGCGGAGACTTAGTTCCAGCTTCTTTTAATATTAAAATGAATCGCGGGGAATTACAATCTCCGCCGTGGACCAGTGATCCTGAAGTAACCGGAGGATTCCTTTTTGAGTCCACACTTCATTTAATAGATATGGTTCGTTACTTGTTTGGCGAAGTAAAAAAGGTTACCGCTGTTGGTTCCAAAACGATATATCCTTGCGTTGATGATTTTTCAATGATCTTTGAGATGAAAAACGGCGTACACGGCGTGTTTTCCTCTTCTGCGCACACCACCTGGATTTATCCCTTTGAGCGCGTAGAAGTATACGGAAATCACTTCGCAATCTATAACGATGAAATGGAAACAGTAACCTATTGTTCAGGATTAAACCAACCATATAATCAGGAAACCTTCTCTACATTACCCATCGAAAAACGCTGGGGATTTATTCAGGAAGATTTATTATTTATCTCTCGTTTATTAGGAAAACAAGAAGACGATATGGACCTCATAGCAACACATATTGATGGCTACAAAAATGTTGAATTAATCGAAAATATTTACCAACAAGTTGGGTTGGGCCGCTAAAGCAAAATTGGGAATGATTAAATTTAGGTATAAGACAATTCGTTTAACTACGGCGCAAGCCATCATCCGGTTTTTAAAAACCCCTCTTTCCCACCTGCCGGCAGGCAGGGACAGGGGCAGGAATTCTCCCCCATTACGGGGGAGATAGAAACAGGATTCTACTATTAAGTCCTCTCATTTTACCCTGTAACGGGGGAAACACAATGGGGTCAGAGAATACGACTATCCGACGCCGAAGTAATAATAGGATAAAAAATAAAATGATAAAGTTTGTACATAATTATGGGTAGGCGAAATCATACAAAAATTGGATTCATATTTTTTTCTTTGGGTCTCCTGTCAATGTTTTATTTTTATGGATGTAGTAAAGAAAACAACATAACAGGGGACAAAATAATTGCAACTGTAAATGATCAAAATATTGTATTGGATGATTTTGTTCGGCGATTGGAAATGACACCTTTACCGAGTGTGAATAAATCGAATCGCAAACAGAAAGCATTAGATATATTGATTGATGAGTACTTAGTTAGTCACTGGACCCAACAAAATCAAATTGATAAAGAACCAGAATTTAATGAAGCGTTGGAGTTAATTAACAAACGGACATTAATCCGTGAGTTATTTTATCATGAGGTACGAGATTTAATTAAGCCCGACTCCGTAGAACTGCGCGAGGCGTTTATTCAATCATTGTTTCGTAATGATGTGGTGGGGTTATATACTGAAAATCAGTTCATCGTCAATGAATGGAAGGAGTTAATTGAAAGCAAATATTCCTTTTCGGATATACTGCAAAAGTGGGGCAATAACTCCCAAGTGAGAATCGACAGTGCTTCCTTTCATTGGGGAGATGGTGCGGTTCCTGTATTAATAGATAAGGTGGCCTATTCGATTGAGCCGGGGGAATATTCGGATATTATCAATTTAACGCAAGGGTATGGTCTTTTATTCGTAAAAAGTCGCGTTCAAGATAAGTTTTTAACGCAAGATCAAATCCCTCTAAAGCAGCAGACGGTCGCAACTGTTTTAAAAGCCCGGATGGAAACGATTCGTGCTAATGAATATGTAATAAATTTAATGGCTGGAAGGCAAGTCACAACAAAAGCGGAAGGATTCAGGGAACTGATCCGTGTTCTTCAACCCTATGTGAAAGGGGGAACAATAAATGAATTACTCATTTCTTTGTCCCCGGCCACCAGCTTAAGCCTTAATACAGAGTTGGATCGTTTGGATCTGCCTGTCATTGTTACGCCTGATTTTACATGGTCAATACGGGATGTACTAAAGATACTATACCAATATAATTTTTCTCTTCAAGAAAGTGATGAACTAAGGTTAATTAAAAATCTTGTACGGTTATTAAAAAATGCCGTTCGGGACGAATATCTGTACAGAAAGGCTTTGGAATTGGGCTTGAATGAAAGTCTTACCGCCCAAAAAGATTACGGTTTATGGAAAAGGTATTTGTTATACAGGAAGGGTGTTTCGACCTTTATAGCAAATGTAGACCCAGACGAACGTCAGGAGGTATTAACAGCTTGGTTAAATAGTTTACGGGAGGATGCCAAAATTCGTGTTAACGATCAATTGTTAAACGCGGTTAATTTTACTGGCATACAGATGTTAGCATTTTGGATGGATGATAGCTCGCCCCAATTGGCTGTGCCGCCACTCATTGATTTCCGAAATAATAAAGCCGAATAATTCAACAATAATACTTGAAGAGTACTTTCATGTATCAGAGAATTGTAAAAATTATGTAAATGACAGGTGGTATCGCCAGAACACAAAGGTTGTGCTTCCCAATTTTAAATTACTTTTCAAATTTAAGGGTAATGTCCCGGAAAAAATAAAAAATTGTTAAAATATTGCGTGACAGTGAAAAATATTATTCGTATAATTGTATAGACAAATGGACATAAAACCAGGAAAAGAAGAGAAATAAATCCGAGTTTGAATATGATTATTGATCGAGATAGCCCGATTCCGCAATACTTTCAGTTACAAACCTGGTTACATGAACAGATCGAACAGGGTGTATTTAAACCTGGTGATCGTATTCCTACGGAAGAAGAACTGGGTCAAGTAGTCGGATTGGCTCGGGCAACAATTCGACAGGCAATTCAGAATCTGGTTAACATGGGTTACCTGGTTCGCAAACGAAGATTAGGAACATTTGTATTGGAAAAGGTTGCAGCCCCAAGCACTCAAACCATAATCGGGTTATTAATCCCGGATATCAGACGCGGCTATGCTCCGGTTTTGGCCCGGGGTGTCCAGGACGAAGCAGCTAAAAATAATCATAGCTTAATATTATGTGATACCGACGATTTGTATATAAAAGCTGATTTCCATGCTGATCGGATGATAGAGAATTCCGTAAGTGGAGTAATCTTTGTACCTACCGCTGTATCCGATGGACAGAATCAAAGCATAATTGACAAATTTCAACGTAATAAAATTCCGGTCGTATTGGTTGATAGATCTTTACCGACCGTAGATATAGATTGTGTAACCTCCGATAATATTAAAGGTGCCTACGATTTAACCGAATACCTGATCAAGCGTGGGCATAAGCGAATTGGAATCACGCTCAGCACCTTGATTAATACTGAACGTGATCGTTTAGAAGGGTATAAAAAAGCTCTGCGAGATCATGGAATCCCGATTGATGAAAAACTGATATTAACTCACTCTGGTCCCTTTAATGAAGGACGTTATCTAAAATTTGTCCGAACTTTATTAAAAGCCGAAAGCAAGGTAACGGCCGTTTTTGCGGGCCATGATAGTATTGCCTTGCTGTTTTATTCACAAGCCGGGAAAATGGGCATTTCAATACCGGATGATATTTCAGTTGTCGGGTATGATGATTTGGACCTTCCTTTAATATCACTGACTACCATCCACCAACCGATCTATGAAATGGGCCAGGAAAGTTTAAAATTAATCATGACACGTATACGTGGTGAAGTAAATAGCACACAAAAGATTGTGTTAGAAACATACTTGGTAGAACGTTCATCAGTTAAATCTTTAAATACAAGTAATTAAAAAAGTAAAGGAGTTGCTATGCGAGCAGTAGTGTTAAATGCCGACTGGGATCCTAAATCTGATTTTAAATTAGGTTCCAAGGATATAGATGGAAAACTGACCTATTTGGGAAGTAAAGTCTGGCGTAATCCACGAATTGAAATAGTGGAAAAAGATGTGCCGGTGCCAGGTCCGGCGGATGTATTGATTGAAGTTAAAGCCTGCGGAATTTGTGGCAGCGATGTACACATGCTGCAAAGCGATGACGCCGGATACATTTTCTATCCTGGTCTGACTGCTTTTCCGGCCACCTTGGGCCATGAGTTCTCGGGCATAATAGTAGAAGCCGGCAAAGAGGCAATCAATAAAGGAACCGGAAAACAGTTTCAAGTGGGGGAAGCGGTTTGTGCCGAGGAAATGATCTGGTGCTCTACCTGTAAACCTTGCGCCGATGGCTACCCGAATCACTGCGAGCGCCTGGAAGAACTAGGCTTTTCCATCGATGGTGCTTATACCAAATACATCAAGGTCGATGCGCGCTATTTATGGAACATCGATCATCTGGAAGAACTTTACGGCAAGCAAAAGATGTTTGAACTGGGCAGCCTGGTCGAACCAACCTCCGTGGCATACAATGCTGTCATTGAGCGGGGTGGCGGCATTCGACCCGGAGAAAATGTTGTAATTCTAGGTGGAGGACCGATCGGTGCCGCAGCCTGTGCTGTATTAAAAAGACAAGGGGCGGCAGCCGTAATTTTATCCGAGCCATCGGAATCCCGGAGGCAAATGAGATCGGAAGAGCGTCGTGTAGGGAAAGGGAGTAGATCTCGGTGGTCGCCGTATCATTAAAAAAAAAAAACACAGTGCTAACACGTGCGCACGGTCAGAACATGCATCACGACTTGCAACGCGTAACGAT
>CAJVYU010000059.1 GCA_913009735.1 uncultured Fidelibacterota bacterium | reverse complement strand
CCCACTGGCAATGGCCTGAACTGCGTATGAGGTCATATCCCAATCCTCATAACCTTTGTCGGGATCATTATGTTTAATTGTTTCAACCAAGTCCCCTGCTGATGTATAAATCTTAATAATGCTATTGGCAGGTAAATTGATAAACTGTAGCCGGCGGTCCTGCTCCAGCCAAGGTCTGTTGGGAGGTGGTTTTTCCCAGGCTGGATTATATGCACTATAATCAATTGATCCCAGGTAAGGATTAGGCACTGCGGCGACTTTTCCTACTGTTTCCTGGATTGCTACGCCTGGAATGACAATAGTAGCATTTCCATTTACACTCGATTCTAAAGAAGGGTAGAAAATAGCTGTATCCGGTTTTGAAAAAGACGATACGGTATAATAGTATTCCACATTGTTAAGTAACCCAATATCGGTGTATTCATATTCCAAACCAATATTCTCGAAGAATGAATTATCCGGGATATCGTATTCCGCCAATAATGTCCAAGGTCCGTTTAAACTGTAGGTACTTTTATACAAACGATACCCTTCAAAAGGAACCGCGGCGGCATCCCCGCGATACGGGTCAACATATTCTTCAACAATTTCCTTATTTGCATCCCATTTAATCGTCACAGAATGATTACTGGTTGTGATTTCCATAGTAGGAGTCGGAGGCGCTGATGGCATTGAAAAGTCATTTTCTATTAATCCTTTTAAACGCATTGCGTTTTCAAGCATACTCCCTTCTCCCTCAAATCCATCTCCAAAAACTAATCCAATTCGAAACATTATTGTATCATCAACCTCCACGTTAAACGGTCCAAATGAAATAACAAAATGAGTCCCAATATAACTCTGTTGATTTTGCATTATTTCACCGGTAATCATCAGGTCACGATATTTTTCATTATCATTTGGAGACATGATACCGGGAGCCCCTTGCGGTCCCCAATTGAATGTCCATGTCAACGAATCTTCAGGAATATCTTTTGATGGAACAAACATAAACCCGATAGGGCTGTATGTATCCCCATCTGTCCCACCAGGGCCATCAGCGCTTGCAACCATGTGTAAATCAGGATAATATACTGTATAATCATCCGCATTAACATTGCTGAGAGATTCTCCCGGTAGTCGCCCACCGATTCTTGGGGTTGAAAAATAGGCGATATAAATATCTTTTAATTTCCTCTTTGGAATAATATAATAAGTAAATATAATAAAATCATCCATGAGTGAATTTCCCCATGCATAGGTGGTCTGAACGACATCGACATATAATGGATAGTGATTATAGGGTGTTAGCAGATTATAATCATTGAATTTTGCAACAAAATCCTGATCGGATAATCCAACATATTGATTCGCATTACCAGTGTTTCTGTAATATCCCCCCTCCCAAAAAGGAATATCAACTGTATCACCTTTTCCTACAACCCAAATCGAATCCGTTTCTTCAGCACCAGGATAAAACTCCCAACAATTACTACACTCCGATACATGCGGTGCCCAAGAGCATGTAACACTCACCAACGTATCATTAAACGAATTGATAGCACCTACCCAGATGCCCGCCTCACCAATATGCTCTTCGGTACTGCCAACCGGATATTCCGAGTTATACGTATAATCCGGTACTATTATACCATCAACGGGCCAAAGCGGCCCCATATTTGTAACCAGTTGTTTAACCATTCCAACATTATGATACTTACCATCAACGAATGTTGCTTGGGCTAATAAATTAGTTTGACTCAACGATAGTAATGTTAACACTTGAATAACAAAACCTAAATATTGGTTTAGGGAATCACTTGTTTTTTTAATATTTGAAAATAATGGCTTAAACATATTACTTTTTATATTTCCCAAGGAGTCGGATATAAACTCGCACTTATTATTTTTACCGTATATTTTGTTTCGCATGCATGATTATCTTTCAGTAAATATTACTATGAATTAACTTCTACAGATTCTCCACTTTGTCTTTGTGAATTCTCGTTCAGTTTTAATATTTATTTTATTACTACGAATTTTCCCACTTGGACTTTTCCTGTTTGAGTATCTTCAACTGTGAATAAATAAATCCCACTGGCAATGGCCTGAACTGCGTATGAGGTCATATCCCAATCCTCAAAACCTCCCGGAACATCAGCACCAATACCCATTTTCAAGTCAGGAAAATACATGGAAAACAAAAAAAGGATTCATTTCCTGGACAAAGAGAATAGGCGTCATAACATTATCACTGATAATGATAGAATCGTTGCTGATTTAAAGTTGAATTCCCAGCGATAAACGGTGTACCGAGCCAAGAAGTCTGTAACTGCTATAACTATAATCAATGCTTAAAGTTAAGTCTTGAACTTCCAAAGCGACACCTCCGCCGAATGAATATGTTTCAACACTATGGTTGAGATTATAACCGCTCCTTAAAAAGAGCATTTCATCAAAGTTCCATTCGACGCCCACTTGTCCGAGGGGTTTCCCTTCATTTGGTTTTACAACGGAAATACTCCCTAACAACTTATTGTTCGGTCTTTCAATCACATTCATACTGAGTCCGAAAGTAAAATTTATGGGAAGCGGATAGGCTTCGTCTACATAAGTCATATTTGATCCAAAATTAGCGATTCTTATGCCAAATCGAAAATCCCTGAAATTGGTTACATATAACGTAGCAATATCAATCGCCACTGCTTCTTCGCTGTATGATTTATACAACTCCGATTTGATATAACTTACCGTGCCACCAAATTTAACGCGGTCAGTCATTGAACGGGCATAACTAATACCTACGCGATAGTTGCCGGCAAAAAATGTTTCTCCTGTTCCGTCTGGTTGGAGCGGCGTCCGTACTTTCATTTCATCGGTGATAAATGAAGTGATAGAAAAACCAAAACTGCCCCAACGGTTAAAATTATGCGTTATTGCAAAAAAGTCATGACTGATTCCTGCAAACCAACTGTTGTGTGTAAAAATAACGGCAGTTTTTTCTATCCGGGCTATCGCTGCCGGGTTATAGTAAACAGCATCAGCTCCACTGGCGAGCGCAATATAGGCATTACTCATTCCCGCCGCCCTGGCACTAACACCGATTTTTAAAAACTGTGCCGAAGAACTCCCCGGACGCTCGTATTGCGCAAAAACGAAGTTGTGTAAAAATAATAAAATGATGACCGGTAATATTTTTGAGTGCATGTTTCCTCTATGGTGCATATGACTGATTAAATTTATTTTATCACTACAAATTTGCCTATTTGTGCCTTACCTGTTCTCGTATCCTCAACAGTAAACAAATAGATACCGCTGGCAATAGCCTGGACGACATATGATGTCATGTCCCAATCCTCAAAACCTGTTTCCGGATCATCATGTATAATCGTTTCAACCAAGTCTCCTGCCGATGTATAAATCTTAATAATGCACTGAGCCGGCAAATTGATAAATTGTAACCGTCTGTCCTGCTCCAGCCAGGGTCTACCGGGAGGCGGTCGTTCCCAAGCTGGATTATAGGAACTGTAATCGATAGATCCGAGGTAAGGGTTAGGTACTACAGCCACTTTCCCCACCGTTTCCTGGATTTCGGCTCCGGGAGTAACAACCTGAGCATTGTTACTCCTACTGGATTCGTTGGAAGGAAAATTGCCAACCGTATCCGGCTTTGAAAACGCTGTGACCGAATAATAGTATTCCACATTGTTAAGCAACCCAATATCGGTATATTCATATTCCAAACCGATATTCTTGAAAAACGGATTATCCGGTATGTCATATTCCGCCAACAATGTCCAGGGGCCGTTTATACTATACGTACTTTTATACAACCGATACCCTTCAAAGGGAACTGCTGCGGAATCACCGCGATACGGATCGATATAGGTTTCAACAATTTCCTTATTTTTATCCCATTTGAAGTCCACAGCATGGTTACTGGTTATCACATCCACAGTAGGATTGGGGGGTGCAAATGGGGCTTCAAAATCATTCATTTCCAATTGTTTTAATCGCTCCGCATTTTTAACCAGGCCTTCCAGTCCTTCGCCCATTACAAGACCAACTCTGAAAATCAACGTATCAGTATCAGCATCCGTTGCATCGTCCGGGTCTTTATAATTCAAATCATAGGGACCGAAGGAAAGGACAAAATGACTCCCCGTGGGACTTGCCTGATCTTCCTTTCTTTGGCCATTTGCCATCAAATCACGATATTTTTCATTGTCATAGGCGGGCGTTACCCCCGGAGGGCCTTGTGATTCATTATAGTCAAAGGTCCAGTTGATAGATTCTGCAGCTAAAAGTTCATCAGCCAAACGGGGAAATATTTGAAATCCAATCGGACTATAAGTATCCCCATCAAAACCGCCCGGAGCATCAACGCCGGCACCCATTTTTAAATCATCGAAATACAAGGAATAATCATCTTGCGAAAAATCAGATAAACTGGTAGATCGATAACCGACATTCGGATCAGCCCAATAGGTAATGTAAACTCCTTCTAGATCCCATTTGGTCGGAATCACATAAAAAGTAAAAACAATCATCTCATTCAAAAGTTCACTACTCCATGCATAGCTGGTCTGAATGACATCGACATAAAGCGGATTGTGATCGGGGACAGTCAGAGATGCCGGGTTGTAATCATTGTAACGACACACAAAATCTTGGTCGGAAAAACCGATATATTCCTCCCCTGGCCAGTAAGGTATATATGCCGTATCGCCACGGGTGACTACCCAAACCGTATCCCATGGTTCAGCGGTCGGATAAAATTCCTTGATATTACCCCACGGATTCCAGGAAGATGTGCTACTTACCAAAGTGTCTCCTCCCGGGGTTATGCCCCCAATCCAAATACCGGCTTCACCGATGTGTTCTTCATTACTATTCGGAGGAAATTCACAATTAATAAGACCACGTACAGATTCCCAATTGGGGAATAAAGTACCCTCATTCGTGACTAATAATCTAATGTCACCCGCATTATGATATTTAAAATCAAAATTATATTCCTGTGAGAATGCCAAATTACCGGCAGAAATAGACAGGAATAGAAGAAAATACAATAACCGGATCCGTGAATGATTAAGACCGTTTTTTTGTTCGTCAATTGTTGATGACGATATCTGCATAAGCTTATTCCAATTTTTTGTGAAGTACATGCCGGATGATAAATACTTGTTCAATTTCAGCCATACGGTTAACATTTGAATTTTATTCATTTTATTAGGATATATTTATTTGTTGATCAGACATTGCATTTACCATGAATAAGCCTCCGGCGCTTCTCCCCCGGGTCCGGGCCATATCTTATTTAACTGCTCTATAGTATCATCTGATAAATTGATTTCAAGAGCCTGAATGCTGCTTTCGAGTTGTTCCAGCAGGCGTGGTCCAATAATGGGAGCTGTTACAACAGGATTATGCAACAACCAGGCAAGAGCAACATTGGCGGGTTCTTCCCCCAGATTTTTGCAGATTAATTCATAGGATTCTAATTGTGCTTGGTGTCGCTTGGCAGAGTCTTTCCGTTCGGCTCGTCTTCCCTCTTTGGCATTTTGCAAACCACCCGCCAGCAATCCCCCTGCCAATGGACTCCACGGGATTAGTCCCAGGCCATATTCTCTACAGGCAGGAATAACCTCTAATTCAATCATACGCGCTCTGAGACTATATACACTTTGTTCCGATACCAGGCCCATTATGTGTCGGTTCAAAGCAGAATTTTGTGCTTGCGCAATATGCCAACCGGCGAAATTGCTGCTTCCTATATAAGTGACCTTTCCTTCGCGAACTAATTGTTGCATTGCCTGCCATATTTCTTCCCAAGGAGTACTGCGATCAATATGATGCATTTGATAAAGGTCGATATGATCTGTTTGCAAACGTCGTAAGCTGTCTTCGCAGGCTTTTCGAATATGATAGGCTGATAATCCGCGATCATTAGGGCCATCACCCATGCGGACAAAGACTTTCGTCGCCAATACAATTTTATCCCGACGTCCATTACCTTGAGCTAACCATCTCCCAATGATCTTTTCCGTTCCACCGCTCCCACCATACCCGTTAGCTGTATCAAAGAAATTAATCCCCAGATCTAAAGCCCTGTCCATAATAGTAAAGCTATCTGATTCACTGGTTGATGATCCAAAGTTCATAGTACCAAGGCATAACTTACTAACTTTAAGACCTGTGCGACCAAGATGTGTGTAATTCATAATAATTTTCCTTTCAATTCTCCATTTCTTGATGAGATAGATTCTTTTCCAGTTTTAGGAAAATTATCGGAATCTGTATTTTTTCATAATCACATTTTATTATGAGCCTCATTTTGTTTGATAATGACATATCTGATTAACCTTTAAAAATTAACTCGTAATCCAAAATCCATATAGCGCCCAATTGAAAATTGTTGTGGGGTCATAAGACGATACATATCATAATAATTCCAATACTGAGGCGTGTTGGTGATGGTATCGCCATACTTATACGGCTTACCTGTCCAACGATTAAATCCATAACCAAGTTGAACATTCTTTTGATCAAAAACATTGAAAATATTCATAAATAATGAATAATTAATGCCGCTGACAGTAAATGACTTATTTAATTTTACATCGGTACTAAACACAAAAGGACCGGTTGCGGCATTACGTAAGGTCTGTTGTTCAACGACCGAATAGGTTCCTGCCGTATATGGATTGCCTGAAGCAAAATTTGAAAGAATAGAAATTTGCCAGTTATCCGGTAATTTGAGTCCAAATAATGAAATATGAGAATTTTTAGGAGCAAATATCATCGCTCTGAGAATCACCTGATGACGGATATCCCAATTCAAACGCCGTTCTCTTATGGGAATCGGAATATTGGTTACAGACCGCTTATAATCATCAAATGCAGAGGATGAATAACCATCTGCCCACTGCAAGGTATATGTCACTGTACCGGATGTCAATCCGGATGATCGTTTTTTCAATTCAAACTCCAAACCGCGTACACGTGCATACCCTTTATTATCATTAAGCTGAAGAGTGGTCCCTCCTCCTTTTGAAATCGCCGTGATACCTACCTGTTTGGAAATGTCTTTGGCATAGCTTTTAATATCAACAGCCCAATTCTCTGAAAACTGATTGGAAAATCCGAATTCGTAGAGAATAGTCTCTTCATACGTCAGATGAGGATTCCCTGTAAATAAACCCGAATAGGGATCCCGATACACATATTGGAGTTCCGGCAATTGATTAAAATGGCCATAAGAAAAGAATAATACCGTTTCAGTTGAGATCGGATAGGAAATACCGAACCTGGGACTTAAAATGTATCGAAAACTCGGCCAATCGGCTATCAATCCCGTGGCCTTTTCCCAGTCTTTTTGCCATGTTTTATCCATGACTGATGAACCGGGCATGAACCAGTCAAACCGCAACCCGGCATTAATGATGATACTTTCTTTTTCAAACTTGTCCTGTATATAAGCTCCACCAATTACCGGATAGGCATCGAAAACCCATCGAAGTTGTCCAAATTCTTTAAAAGGACCAAAAGGAGGTTCAGCTTCATCTCCGGATTCGTAAATATATCTCCCATAATTAGATAACTTCACCCCTCCGTCCTGTATATCAACATATTGTATTTCATTGTATTGGATCTGCATACCTGTTTTTACCAAATGTTCGGTACCAATTTGGGAAGTAATATCTCCTTTTACTGTGTATGTTTCTGTATAATCATCCCTCCAAATATTTTGATAACTCAACTCATCGTAAAACCCATTTAGGGGATCAGCGGTTGGCGTTTTTATCGTAGATATGATTCTGCCATCCTCATCGAATTCCCAAAAATCGGGAGGACTTTTTCCATCTAGCGATCCTTTACGTTTGATTGACAAATATCCGACATTCAATGTATAGAACGTAGAACTGTTTAATGTATGATTTAATTTAAAGGTAAGATTATTATTATCACGGCTAGACGAAGCCATGTGATCGGGATAATTATTCCATGCCCAGTTGTAAGAACTCCAACGATTCCAGGAGCCGTGATAATTCAAATGAACCTTCAAATTATCAAAAATATCATAGTTTAACTTGACATTAAAATTGGCTTTATTATCTTGCTTTTCTTTTATTGTAAATCCTAATACAGACAATTCGGATCTGGTTTTTCGATTGTTATAAGGAGTATTCGTCACTTTGGTATTTCCAGAAATGAATAAAAACATTTTACCCGGAATTTTTATACCAAGTTTAGGTAATAATTTTTTTGTGAAAAATTCTGGTCCTCCAAAATAAAAAGCTGTGTATTGAGTTGGATAGGACGGTGTCCAAATCTCCGGTTCGTCGGTTTTATATTCGACCCCACCTGTAAATATATCACTACCCGAACGCGTTGTTACATTGACGACTCCGGATTGCGCTTCTCCATATTCGGCATTAAAAGCGCCGGTTAATAATTCCACACCCTGAATATCAACCACATTCAAATCTATCACATTACGACCGCCATAAATTGGATGATTTACAGGCATGCCGTCAACCAAATAAAGTACTTCACCGCCCCTTCCGCCACGGATATGGATGTTCTTCAAACTTTCATCACCAACAATGAGCGAACTACCGTCTGCCATCTCTATCGGTGCGGCAGGACCTCCGATATAAATCCCCCCCTGTAACCTGAATATATCGTTGGCACTTTCAAGACCCGGACTGGCATCGAGTTCATCTTTCAATATCTCCCTGCGCGTAGAGGTCACATCCTTTCTAACCATATATTTTTCGGCAATTACAGTCACCGCCTGGGCTTCAAGCGCGGTAGGCTCTAAATCGAAGTTTACCGCACTGGTTAAATCCACACTGACATCAACACGCTCAACAATTACTTTTTGATACCCGATGTAAGAACACATGATCTTATACCTGCCTTGGGGTACCTGAAGAATATAATACTTACCATTCTCATTCGTTGAAGCGCCAAAACTTGTACCCTGAATTATAATATTTGCACCCACAAGCGGTTTCCCGGTCTGCTTATCTGTAGCCACACCTGAAATTTTTCCAGTATTTCCAGCTATCAGAATAGTCCCACAACATACGGCTACGAACAAAAGATGTTTAGTAAGTTGATTTATCCTTGTATTTTGATTATTCTTCATAAGATCTGCTTAATATCCTAAGTTTGTAAGTATTTCTTGCATCATTACTCGTGCATCAGTTTGTTTTAAAAAGAAAACCGGAAACCCGATTACAACCGTATTATAACTGGTACCGTAATACCGAATAACACAAGGGAGACCTTCCCATTCTGTCGGATCACCATTTTCATCAGATGAGCGATATGTATATAATGTTTCTGTAAATACACCTTTTTCGGTAATGACATCGATCCGCGATAACTTCCCATCCGAATAAGTACTACTACCGGTTCCGGCTAATTTAAGGGAATCGACTTCCAGATCACTGAATCCCGTACTATTTCCATACAAACCGGCAAAATCTGTCGCCCGTCGTCTTGTTTCGGAAAACTTATTTACATGCAGGTAGTTACGTCCAAAAGATGAATATGAGAATGAGTATTCCGGCGCTGCTTCCGTCCAAACAAACGATTTGAGCAACCTCCAACCGCTTACAATTAAATCACCTCCCACATTTAAGTATTCTTCGAGATAATCAGTATATAGCGGCATCAAATCAAATCCACTATTAGCATCTGCATACCAAGCGACCAATTTATATTGCCCCAATGTATCCAGGGGTGGTAATCCATTTTGTAAAAAATCCCACGAATCAACAGTTCGAAATGGTCCGGTACTATCACTACTACTAAAAATATCGACGTAAAAACTATCCATTTCTTCATCCGTAAAATCAAATCTATTCGGTAAACCGTTTTCATCCGTTTCATCAATAATTAAAATATCTTTATTAAAAGTTGGCTGAATCAACCGAATACTTACTTGACTCCCTGCCTGATCAATCAAATTAGTATTATCCCTTGCTGTAACCCGGATAACATGCTCACCATCCAAAGGTGGTTGAAACATATCGGGCGTAATATATAAGGATGTATCTTTTGTCCACATCCAATTGATATTGTCTATATCGTCATCAATAGAATAACCGTACTCTTCAATTTCCCCATCCTTATCAAATCCGTTAAATATTAACAAAATCCCTTTCCACCAATCCGTAGTTTGTGATAAATAAAATAATTTCTGATTATTTGCCGGGGATAAAATAAATGTTTCCGGGAAATACGTCATTCTGGTATAAAATACTTTTTCTGCAGCTGTGGTATCAACATCACCATTATTATCTACTGAACGGACTTGAAACGTCTGACGATTCAAAGGAGCAGAAGAATTAAATGAGATTGCCAGACTGGTTTCAGTTGTTAATTGCCAAGGTTGGACAACAGTGTCAGTAATTTGAAGTGAATCGATACCGACCGAATCAAAATGTTCGGTTATATAACGATATTGGTATCCATCAACATACCCATCATCATCACCGCCATCCCAATACATAGTAACAAGCGCAAATAACGTATCACCGGCGACAGGAATATTGGCGATTGTTGTGTTCGGAGGCAGATTTGGATTCTCAGGCTGGGTTATCCTTTTTTCGCAGGACAAACCCAAGAACACCCAAAATACAATCGTTAGTATATAAATTGACTTAGTGTATGTTTTCATTTGTTTCAAACCAAGATATTTTGTCATGATCAATAGTAATTAATAGTGTTAATTTCGATTATCCGATCAAATATGAATGAATCACGATAGCGGGCTATAGATTCTAAAGGACGAATTTGCAAATTTAATTCCGTAGTGCCGCCTTCAAACACCTCAAAATCTTTTGATAGTCTTATAAGCGGATTTTCACCTTCCGGAAGCTCAATCGGGGAATTAAATACTCCTAATGTTAATTGTGAAGCCGTCAATCCGAATTCAAGTACATCATAATCGCCCGGAGGGACATATGACTCGAAAATTGTAAATTGCTTATATTGTCCCCCGTCCTGTTCTAATAAATTATAATTACGCGACTCAGTTCTATATTTCGATAAACCGGTAAATAAAATTGCATAGAGGCTGTCATGATAAGCTTTCCCTTGAAAAATCGATACCTTGAATGAACTCAAATCATAATATTTTGACACTTTTATTGTGTCTCCCGAAATAATAAAAGTTTCCTCTTCCTCATCCATTAATATCAATGATGTATTTATAACACTTCCACTTATGACCAATAAATCATTTGCTATCGATAGCGAATGATCATTAATCAAAAAGGTAACGTAATCTGAAACTATCGCTGTAGCAATACTATCTATTGTATATATAAAAGTATCACCATCAGCGATATATGATATATCAACGGTACTATCGACAATAAATGAGAACCAATAATATTGCTTCACCGTTAGAGTTTCTCCGGCGATAACCAGCGATGTATCTTCATTGCTTGACTGTAAATTAATGCGTAAAACACCCGGTTCAGGGGACTCCTCAATACCCGGATTACAATTATAAAAAATTATCGCTATGATTGATAAAATTACTAATCTGGAAAACGTGAAGTGATATTTGATTAATTTGTTCATTAATTCATACACATATGTTTATTGATATTGTTGGAATTATTGTTGTGATCTTTAAGCATTGTTTTTCCCATAATAGCTACACCGTAACTTGCCATAAATGATTCTCCTGGCTCAAGAACTATCAAACCATCATTATTATTAAAAGCATTAATATTACACGTCATAGGTTCAATGGCGATAGATTCTCGATTTGGGGGAATAAATATTTGTAAATAATTATACTTCCCCTTACCTGTTTCTTGCCAAATGTTTATTTTTAAATCATTTCTTGTATCATAAATAAAAGTAGAATTTTTTCCCTCCTTATCACCGAGATACAAAGTAGTATCAAATTCTATATTACCAATTTTTGAAGGAGTTGAAAATTTATTAAATGTTTCCATCTTTCCGGTGGGAATCATATTTGCATCTATCTCAACTTTTTTACTAGATGGAAGTTCAAGCATTAGGTCATCCACTTTACTTTCCGTTTTAAAGTATGGGTGCCAACCATCACCAACAGGTATGGATTTTTTGTCAATATTTGTTATCTTTGTTGTGCATTTGAAACCGTTATCCGAATCGAGACAATAAACAATTTGTAACTCGAAAATAAAAGGATAACCTGTCATATCCCCTTCGTAAATATACTCCATGGTTATCAACACGCGATCATCGTGTATTTTCTTCTCTAAAATATTCATTTTCTTATCAAATATAAATCCATGGATACTATGGTGTTTCTCCGGTTCATTAATCGGGAGTTGATATTTGATTCCTTTGAAATAATAATGCCCATTATTGATTCTATTTGGAAAAGGGATTAGTTTTGCGCCTTGAAATGTTTTTCCTATACTCGTCATAAAATCGGAATAGTTTGTAGAGCCATAAAGGATTGAATAATTCTTCTCATTTTTATTCAGGACAAGTTCGTTAATCTTCCCACCATATTCCGGTATAATTGTGATATATTCGCCAGATGTCGTATCGAGTGCTTTTACTTGTGTAAACTTATCGAAACAACTTTCATCAATTTGAAACATTCGTCAATCCTTTTTTCATTATCCAACTTCTAGTTGTGCATTGGGTTTGTATATCCATTAAATTATTCAAAACCGACTATAATATTTATCAAACAAGTTCAAACGCGCCCCCAGCAGGTTCCGAAACATATATTTCTGGTATCAAACCTGTTTTTTGTTCGTATTTTGTACTGATTTCTTGAGTAAAATTTTCAACATATTCAGTTTCAACCAAAGTGATCGTACAGCCGCCAAAACCACCCCCGGTTAAACGTGCGCCAAGGACACCGGGTAGCTCACGTGCAAGTTCAACCATAATATTTAACTCATTACAGCTCACTTCATAATTATCCCGTAAACTATCGTGAGATTCATTGATCAAGTTTCCAAGTAATGCAAATTGATTTTGTTTGATTGCCGCTGCTGATTTGATTACACGTTCATTTTCTGAAATGACATGATAGCAGCGTCTCTGGATGACATTAGGTAAAGTATTCTTCAAATTAGTTAATTGGCGTAAAGAAACGTCTCGCAGGGCATTTATATTGGGATATACTTCCTGCAATAATCGTACACCTTCTTCACATTCAATAATTCTTTTATTATAAGCTGAAGCACCTAATTTATGTGTTATTTTTGTATTGCACACTACAAACCGGATATTATCTGTTGGTAAGGAAATATGCTCAAACTCCAAAGAACGGCAATCTAAAAAAAGGACATGATTTATTTTACCTTGGACTATAACAAACTGGTCCATAATTCCACTCTTCATACCGACGAATTTATTTTCAGCACGCTGGCATATTCGAGCGACTTTTGATTTATTCATTGTATTGCCGACTAAACTTAAAAATCCTTTTGCAATTGCCACTTCAACTGCCGCTGAAGAACTAAGACCACCTCCAATGGGGATTTCGCTTTTTATGCAAACGTTTGCACCTGATAATAAAAAATTTTCGTCCAATAATTCCTTTGCTACACCAACGATATAATCGCTCCAATTTCCATTTGGTTTTAAATCTTTGATTGAAAATGTGAGTAATTCGTTCATATTCTCAGACCAAACGTGAAGTTGATAATCGTTTCTGGGTGTTATGGCAACGGTAGTATATTGATTTAACAATATGGGTAAAACAAATCCCTCATTGTAATCGGTATGTCCACCAATCAGATTAATTCTTCCGGGAGCCCTGAAAATTCGGGGGATTCCGTCAAAGTGTTTTTGGAACTCTGATATGAAATATTCCTTATTGTTATTGATTTTTTGGTTAGTATGATTCATGATTCAAATAATATAGAGGTTTATTTTTTAACGGTTGATCCTCTTATAATTAATTCAGTTTCCACTATTTCCGTCTTTGCTTCATAAGATTCCAGCGGATTTTTTATTTGTTCCAATAAAATTTGAACTGCTTTGTGTCCCATTTCATATCCCGGTTGATCAACAGTTGTAATCGGCGGATCAAGATACATCGTAATCGGGGCATCGCTAAAACCAACGAGCGCAATATCCTCAGGAATTCTTAAACCTTTTTCTTTGATCTTGATATACGCTCCAACAATCACCGGGTCATTGACGCCAAAAATGGCATCAGGTTGTTTACCTATTTCTAATAATTTTTCGAAACCTTCAGCGCCATCTTCTTCATCAAATCCACCACTTACAATCATTTCCTCATCAATAGGGATATTGTATTTATTAAGTGCAGCTAAATAACCTTGTTTACGATTATATCCGATAGACAGGCTTTTAAATCCTGCCAGATGTGCAATTTTTTTGTAACCGGATTGAATCAAATGCTCCACGGCTTTAAATGCTCCATTAAAATCATCTACGACAACCTGACTCACGCCGATGTCTTCGTAAATCCTGTCAAATAATACAAGTGGGATTCCCTGCTTTTGAAGCATTCTGAAATGATCACTGTTTTCAATTGTTTGAGAAGCAGATACAAGAATTCCGGCCACACGGTTGGACATTAACGCTTTAGTATTAATAACTTCTCGCTCATGACTTTCATTCGATTGGCATACCATGATGGTATATCCTTCAGTATAAGCAACATCTTCAATACCACTAATGACCGAAGAAAAGAAATGATGCTTAATTTCAGGAACAATAACCCCAATAGTCTTGGTAGATTTTTTCTGCAGACTCTGAGCGATTGAATTTGGGAAATAATTCAATTCTTTTGCCAGATTTGCAACTTTTTCTTTCGTTTCAGCGCTAATATCGGGATGATTACTTAGAGCCCTTGAAACTGTTGAGGGTGAAATCTGTAAACTCTCAGCTATATCTGCTAATGTGATATTACTTTTTTTCATAAACTTATTGACATTTTTGAATGTTATGCAAACGTTACCGCAAACGTTTTCGGCGCTATATTACCATGAAAATTCTTTTAATGTCAAACACATTTTAACATCTATCTAAAAACTAAACCAGTACTTAAATTGGTTTACAATTACATTATTTTACAATATTTGGCTATATTAATCTTGACTAATTTATCTGTACTAAAGAAAATAAACCAAAAATGATATTCAAATAAATACGAAAAATAAATCTTATAGATTAGAATGGTTACAATATAACTTTAGACGAATAACCGTCAATATGTCAGAATAATTCGACCTGGAAAATCCCGGCATTTAGGTTTGAATAAAAATAACATAATTAAGTGGAGGATAAGATTCATAACACTATGCTTGGCTGGTACTTTAGATAAAAATTTCCCCCCTTTTCCGCTAAATTTACAAATTATCTTGTTATGCAAACGCAACCGCAAACGTTTTCGGTAGCATATATCTTTTAAAATTCTTATAATATCTAACATAATTAACGAACTATTTTTGATCTACCCTTCAACCTAATTCAATGACAACAATATGAAACGAAGCATAATTGCCAAAATCATCGGAGCGATTATAATTGTTCTGGTAGCAATTATTATTATACAAAAGTGGACACATAATGAATTTTCAGGACGTACTACCATCAGATTCTGGAATGGCTTTACCGGCCCTGATGGACGGACTATGATACAATTAGTCAAGCGATTCAACGCTGATAATCCGGATTATCATGTTCTCATGCAACGCATGGACTGGTCAACCTACTACAACAAACTCTTTATTGCAGGGATGGGAGACCGGGCACCACATGTTTTTATCATACATACGGATGCGCTGGAACGTTTTGTAGGCGCAGACTTTGTTCGTCCACTGGACGATTTGACTTCCTCTGTTAACGGGGTCGATGTCAACGATATTGACACAAATGTCTGGGAAGCAACTGAACGGGATGGAAAGCACTATGGACTCCCCCTGGATATTCATCTCCTGGGCATGTTTTATAATCGCGATCTTTTCATTGAAGCAGGGATTGTTGACGACCAGGGCAATCCTGTTCCGCCTACGAATCAAGAAGAATTTTTAGAAGCCGCAAAAAAATTAACCAAAGATATTGACGGTGACGGAAGAAATGACCAATGGGGTTATGTATTTACCAATTTTATTCAGAATGTTTATACGGTTATGAATCAGTATGGCGGTACCTTCTTCGCTAATGACTATACCGAATCAACGATTAACAACCAAGCCAATATTGATGCGCTTCAGTTCTGTGTGGACCTTATTAATAAGTATAAAGTTGCACCGACGCCGGAGGATATTGATTCATGGATCGGTTTTCTGCAGGGAAAAGTAGGAATGGTCTTTGCTGGTATTTTTATGCTGAGTGATTTATCCCGGCAACAGAATCTGGATTTCGGAGCAGCTCCGATTCCGTTATTAGGTACCCAAGACGCTGTCTGGGCAGGCTCTCACAATTTATGCCTGCGCTCAAATTTATCGGACGATGAACTTGAGGGCTCCTGGAGGTTTATTAAATTTTTGTCCGAAAACAGCTTAGATTGGGCCGAAGGCGGACAAGTACCTATTCGTAAAAGTTTACGGAATACCGATCGCTTCCGTAATATGACGGCCCAAAGTGAATTCGGGAAACAGATTCCCTATGCCATCTATATGCCGCCAGTCGGTTTTGGCACCGAATTCGCCAGAGAATATAATTTTGCCATTGAAAGAGCATTACGGGGTCGGACGACTCCCAAAGACGCTCTTGATATGGCCGATAAAAATATTGAAAAAGTTATCAAACATTATTTGGAAAACTATAAAAAATACCGGTAGATACAATGAAACAAAGTTTTATCCATAAATTGGCAAATTTCAGCTTTATGATCCCCTACCTGACGCTGTTCTTCGTATTCTTAATCGGGCCGTTGATTTTTGGTCTGGGATTAAGTTTTTTTCGCTGGGAAATGCTGTCGCCCGCCCCGCCGAAATTTATCGGCCTTGGTAATTATCAGGAAGCCCTGATAGATCCGTATGCGCGAAAAGCACTGTGGGCAACTGCCCGATATGTTGTTATGGCCGTGCCGGTTAAAATATCCATTGCACTGCTTTTGGCCGTTCTGATAAACACCCTTACGGATTCACATCAGAATTTTTACCGCGCCGCATTTTTTATGCCCGCTATGATTACCATCAGCGTCGGCGGTATTTTGTGGCGCTGGTTTTATAATAATGAATTTGGCTTATTTAATACCTATCTGTCAAAATTCTTCGGTATAAAAATTCCCTGGATAACCGACCCGGATTGGGCAATGAAATCCATCGTATTTATGACAATGTGGTGGAGTATCGGAGGGGCGGTGATCATTTTAATGGCCGGATTAAAACAAATACCCAAACGCTATTATGAAGCCGCTTCAATCGACGGAGCTTCGGAATTTGAACAATTCATAAATATCACACTCCCGTTGTTGAAACCTATTCTTCTGTTGGTAGTCGTATTAAATATTATCGGGGCTTTCCAAGTGTTCGGTCAAACCTTTATGATTACCCGTGGCGGACCGGAATATTCCACCAGGGTCATGGTTCATTATATTTATGACACGGCCTTCCATTATTATCGCATGGGATACGGCTCTGCTATGAGTTGGATATTATTCATCATCATTGCAATTTTTTCAACCCTCCAGTTCAGACTAAGTCGAGGTAAAAAACAGAATGCGTAGAAACACAATCCTAATCGAAATTTTTATCGCTTTGCTGGCATTAGCTTTTGTCTTCCCCATAATATTGATTTTTGTAACATCCTTTAAACCCGATGCCGAAATTATTCATTTTGAATCCATTTTGCCGCAGCAATGGACTTTGGATAATTTCAGAGAAATCCTGGCATCCCCGGTAGAAATCCCTATCTTCCGCTGGTTTTTTAACAGTCTGTTAATATCCACATCCTGCACATTCGTCGTTCTGACGGTAACCTCTATGGCTGCCTATGCCCTGGCACGATTAAATCTCCCTGGTAAAAAGAAGTTTTTTGCCGTAATTATTGCAACCCTGATGGTCCCGGGTCAAATACTGTTAATCCCGGTGTATTTCACATTAGACTTTATCGGCTGGCTTGATAATCCGTTAGCATTAATCGTTCCCGCCGGCTCTAGCGCTTTCGGTGTCTTTTTGCTGCATCAATTCTTTAAAGGATTGCCCAGAGAACTTGAAGAAGCAGCTGTTATTGATGGTTGTTCCGTCTTCCGCATTTACTGGCACATTATTTTGCCATTATCAAAACCGGCTCTAGCTACGCTGGGTATATTTACTTTTATCGGTTCATGGAACAGTTTTATGGCCCCGCTGGTATTTATGGACTCAGTGGACAAGTACACACTACCTGTTGGAATTGCTCTGTTCCAATCCTCTTACTCATCTGAGTATGGTTTGACAATTGCCGCCAGTCTGATCTGTACACTTCCCGTAATTATTGCATTCCTCTTTTTCCAGAAACATATCATCAAGGGAATATCTCTCAGCGGACTGAAATCTTAATAAGGAAAACATGTTCTGGTGAATGCTTACTACTGTATCATTAATACGTCTGATGCAAATGTATCAATGACCAATAATCAAACAATTTGAGAAAGTACCCTTATGAATCCCAATAAACAATTTAACTGGCATCCTGAAAAATCACCATTAACAACACGCTGGGCACAGGACGTCACCCCGGAAAATGTTCACACAGAATACCCCAGACCGCAAATGGAACGCAAAGACTGGTTAAACCTCAACGGATTATGGCAATTTGAGATTGTTAATAATCTGGATACAATTCCATCCGATAAGACTTTACCTGATAATATTTTGGTCCCCTTCCCTATTGAATCAGGTTTGTCAGGTATTATGAAGCCAGCCGATTATGCCTGGTACAAACGAATTATTAATATTCCCGACGATTGGTCGGGCAAACGGGTGCTCTTACATTTCGGAGCCATCGACTGGGAAGCAACCATCTACCTCAATGGTTCAAGAATCGGTTCCCATCGCGGCGGATATGATCCTTTCTATTAGATCGGAAGAGCGTCGTGTAGGGAAAGAGTGTAGATCTCGGTGGTCGCCGTATCATTAAAAAAAAAAATGAAAAGAATAAAAGCTGATGAATTAATTTTGAGTCCTCATCAGCTACGGTGATCTTGTCGGCTCGCTAG
>CAJVYU010000058.1 GCA_913009735.1 uncultured Fidelibacterota bacterium | reverse complement strand
AAAATTGAGGCAAAAGAAAGTGTTTCAGATATTCTTACAGGAAAATCTGAAAACCTTCATGAAACCATGGCGAAAGTGGAAGAATCAAAAATAAGCTTTGAACTCATGCTTCAGATTCGCAATAAACTGTTGGAATCCTTTAAGGAAATTCAACGGATGCCGGTCTAATTCAAACATTTAATAACGGGAATAATTCAATGAACAATTATTTCTTTCAACTATCGCAAATGATGCAGCGTTATACGGTAGGACAGCGGATAATAATAGCTACATTGTTAATCGGGATGGGTTCAGCCATGGTCTCATTAGTCATGTGGGCAAACAGGCCGGAATATGTGGTTCTTTTTGCTGATATGGATCCATCCGTTGCCAGTAAAATGGTGGGTGACTTGCAAGGATCAAAAGTTGAGTATAAACTGGATAATGGAGGTCGAACATTATTGATCCCAAAGGAAAATGTTTCCGAGTGGCGTTTGAGGTTTACTGAATTGGGATATGTAGGTGATATGATATCCGGTTATGAAATCTTTGATAATAATGATATTGGTATGACGTCTTTCAAGCAGAAATTGAATATGCGCCGTGCTTTGGAGGGTGAACTGACTCGTACGATTAATCAATTTCCAGGTGTGTTGAATAGTCGTGTTCATTTAGCGCTTCCGGAGGGGAAACTCTTTCAGGAAGAAAAAGGCGGGAAAGCGTCCATTGTCCTATTTCTAACACCGGGTACCTATTTAGATAGGGGACAAGTAAAGGGTATTACGGCATTGATTGCCAATGCCGTGGATGGAATTGAACCGGATGCAGTTGTTGTTGTGAATTCAGATGGAAATCTGCTTTCTGATAATCAGGGCGAACAGGCTGTCATGGGAGCCGCAGGAAATCAGTGGGATTTAAAAATTGCTGTAGAATCTACAATCCAAGCAAAAGTTCAGGATATTTTAGATGGTGTATTGGGTTTTCAAAATTCCTTTGCAAAAGTTGCTGTCGATCTCAATTTTGAACAGATAGAGCGGACGACTGAAGCGTATGATCCAGAAAATGTGGTTGTATTAAGCGAAGAGCGTCAGACCGAAACATCTCTCGGGGCAGATTCCGCTGAATACTCAAAAGAAAATGTTCTAACAAATTATGAATTAAATAAAACAACGGAACATTATATAGCTCCATCCGGTGAAATCCAACGGTTATCTGTTGCTGTATTAGTGAATGGTCGGTATATAAAAACGGTAGATGAAGACGGGAACGAAACTAAAGAATATGTTTCAAGAAGTAGTAAGGAATTGTCCCAAATCACTGCTTTAGTAAAAAGTGCTGTAGGATTTAAGGAAGCTCGGGGGGATTTGGTACAGGTGGAAAATATTCAATTTGATAAATCTGCAGTTGAAGAAGATTTAGTTTATTTTGAAAAGGTTGAATCCAAAGCTATATGGGCAGGAATTATCAATAAAGGGATTTTATTTGCCTCTATTCTGGTTGCTTTCTTTTTCGTGAAATCATTACTAAAAAATGTTGGTAGTGGTGAAGGGGACAACATGATGGCCTTGCTGCCTAATATGCCGTCAGTTGCTTTACCCGCAGGATATCAACAGCAAGCACCTGGGAAAATCATGGCGCCTGTAGAACAGGAAATTGATGAGGACATTTTTATAAAAAAATTAAGTCCGGAGGCCAGGGCAAAAATAAAAGCTAAAGATAAAATGACCACATCTGTTGTGGAACATGCAAAAAATTCTCCAGAAAGTGCAGCCAAATTGGTTCGCTCATGGATCTCTCAACCAGGACGTTAGTAACCAATGGCAAATCCACATCCGTATTCTCTAAATAAAATTAATTCTGCTCAAAAAGCAGCCATCGTATTTATTGCTATGGGCGTGCAAAATGCCGCACAAGTCATGAAAAATTTGAGCGAACAGGAAGTAGAAAAAATCACAGTTGAAATTGCCCGTCTTCGTGATGTCCCGGCTGAAACTATTGGTGGTGTGATTGAAGAATACTACGAAATGATGATGGCCAACGATTACATTGTCCAGGGTGGAATTGATTATGCTAAAAAAGTACTTGAAAGTGCATGGGGACATAAAAAAGCTGATAATGTGCTAAAACGTGTTGAAGCTGCAACTGAAGTTAGTGCATTCTATTTGTTACAGACAGTAGATGATAAACAGTTACTTAACTTTTTACAAAACGAGCATCCACAGACTGCGGCACTTATTTTAGCGAACCTGAAATCAGTCCAGGCGGCAAACATATTGTCTGAACTTCCCCAAGAAAATCAGACTGAAATAGCGTATCGGTTAGCTACCATGGAAAAAACATCACCAGAACTGATTGAGGATATTGAAGCGGTTTTACGGGACCAGATTGGCACTGTATTTGGCGGTGATTTGAGCAATACAGGCGGCGCAGAAGCAGTGGCAGAAATATTGAACTCCACCAGTCGCGCTGCTGAAAAAAATATTTTAGATGCACTGCGTGAACGTGACCCGGAGATGGCAGAGGAAGTCACCAATCTTATGTTTGTCTTTGAAGATATTCTCACGTTGCAGGATGATGCGATTCAAAAAGTTGTTAAAGAAATTGATTCTAAAACTTTGGCGCTTGCACTCAAGGCGACCAGTGGCGAGTTAAAAGAAAAAATATTAAACAACATGTCTGAACGTGCGGCTGAAATGCTTCAGGACGAATTACAGTATCTCAAAAATGTTCGTGTAAAAGATGTAGAAGACTCACAAAAACAGATTCTGGACGTTGTACACAATTTAGAAGAATCTGGTGAAATTGTTATTACACGTGGTGAAGAAGAAGAGATTATAGAGTAGTAGGAACTATTAGATGTATACACATATTGTTCAGATAACCCAACCTGTCATTGGTATCCGGTATAAAACCATATCATTATCTGATGTTTCTTTACTTTCAAATGATTTGCCAAGAACACATGTTTTTTCCGATGAACCAGATGATCTGGCCGATCAGGTTATGGTGTTGGAAAATGCATTACAGACTTCCAGGGAGGAATCCCATCAAGCTGGTTACAAAGAAGGAAAAGAAGCAGGTATTTTTGAAATGAATCAAAAATTGGAAGAAATGTCTGAAGAATTCAAAGCAATGGTTTCTTCTTTGCGAAACGAATATGACAAAGCATTGGAATATATGGAAACACCGTTGGTGCATTTATCCATACGCATTGCACAGAGAATCCTTGGGGCTGAATTAACAAATAAAGAGAAAATGATTGAATACCTTTCTGGAAAAGTACGAGATATGCTTAAGGATATTAAAGATCAAAGTCAGGTTACTATCCATGTCAATCCTAAACGGATGGAATGGGTGAATGATCAAAATATTATTTCAGAATTAAATATCCCAGCCGGGAGTGATATTAATTTTGTCGGGGATGACCACCTACAACCGGGCGAATGTTTACTGGAGACTGACGAATTTATTGTTGATAATACATTTCAGTATCAATTGGAAATACTAGAACAACAAATGCTTGAAGAATCAGGTAAATGGATATATTAGAACAAAAGTTTGATTCCATTCTTAACACCGTAGATTCATTAATAACCTCTCGTCCTGAAGGAAGGGTATCTCAAATTATTGGCCTAGTCATTGAAGCCTCGGGTTTGGGTGGAAGTTTAGGGGAAATGTGTTTCATTTCCACAATGACAGGAAAAAAATATCCCGCAGAGATCATTGGATTTAAAGGGAATAAAGTATTGCTTATGCCCTTTGAAGAAACAGTTGGTATTGCTCCGGGAAGTCGTGTTTTAGTGAGCTCAAAACCTATGACTGTACCTGTGGGGCCGCAACTACTCGGACGAATATTGGATGGGATGGGAAATCCTATCGATGGAAAAGGGCCTATTAATAGTCAACTTCGTCAACCGGTATATAATACCCCTCCCCACCCGTTGGAACGTCAGCGCATAAAAGAAATGATAGAAACGGGGATACGGTCAATTGATGGCTTATTAACATTAGGCCGTGGGCAGCGAGTGGGTATTTTCGCAGGAAGCGGTGTAGGGAAAAGTATTACGCTTGGTATGATTGCTCGATATACAAATGCAGAAGTGAACGTCATTGCATTAATTGGTGAAAGGGGAAGGGAAGTTAGAGAATTTATTGAACGTGATTTAGGGGAAGAAGGTCTAAAACGGTCAGTAGTCATTGTTGCAACATCCGATCAAGCTGCTATGGTACAGGTAAAAGGTGCTTTAATCGCAACAGCGATTGCGGAATATTTCCGAAATCAGAAAATGGATGTGATGTTTATGATGGACTCACTCACGCGTGTAGCCATGGCTCAACGGGAAATTGGATTAGCAGTGGGTGAACCCCCCACAACCAAAGGGTATACGCCATCTGTCTTTTCTCTTCTGCCGCGTTTGTTGGAACGAACCGGAACAGGGAAAGAAGGTAGTATAACTGGTCTTTATACCGTTTTGGTCGAAGGGGATGACATGGATGATCCCATAAGTGATACCGTTCGATCCATTTTGGATGGACACATTGTTTTATCTCGTAAATTAGCTACATCAGGTCACTATCCTGCAATAGACGTACTTGAAAGTGTAAGCAGGTTGTTTACAGAAGTAACCTCGGAGTCACATAAAAAACAAACCCGAAATATTCTGAAGATGCTTGCAACATATCGTGAATTTGAAGATTTGATTTCTATTGGTGCATATAACAAAGGTAGTAATCCAAACGTGGATGTGGCAATCAAACATCGAGATAAAATTAATGCCTTTTTAAAACAGAGTATAACTGAAACCTCCGGATTCCAGAATACTTTAACGTCTCTTTACGGGATTACAGGGGCTTAACAAATGAATAAAAATTTTCAGTTTCCGTTGCAAAAAGTTCTTGAATATCGGGAAACCAGGGAAAATTCGGAAGCTTCAAAATTAAGTCAATCTAAAAAAAGGCTAACGGACGAAAAGGATAAACGGCATCAATTAAAAACAGAAAAGGGCAAGGTTATTCAGGATGATTCTGAAAATGAATCGGTTTCCATTCATCATTTAAAAGTATCATCCGACTATATTGTTCAACTAAATAACAATCTGGAAAAACAAGGAATAATCGTAAAGAATACAGAAGAAATTGTTGAGATAAATAGCCAAAAACTGCTAGATGCCACTCGGGATAAAAAAACTGTAGAAATTTTACGGGACAAACAAAAAATAAATTTTAAAAGAGAAATGAAAAAACGAGAACTGAAGTTCAACAATGAAAAAGCATCCAGAAGAGCTCACCATGAAAAAAAGGATAATCAATGAAAAAGATTTTGATATGGATTGGAGCTTTCATTGGATTATTTGTCGTACTAATTGGCATAACATTTGCTGTTCTTTCATCAAACAGCCCAGATGAAGAAATATTAATCGTACAACACAGTGCAACATCAAAAGGAGTGGAATCAAGAGCATTAAAGGTAAAACAGGCGGAAGTTGATACTTTACAAGCCCAATTTTTAGATATTAAAAGTCAAATCTTTTTCAATAAGGGGAAGATAGATAGTTTAAATGAACAATTAGCATTTAAGGATGACCTTATTTCCGGATATGTAAAAGAAATTGAGAAATTGAACGTCGTTGTTTTAAAAAATGAAAAGCAAGCCGTTAACTTGAAAGAATTGGCAAAAACTTATGAATCAATGAAATCATCAGAGATGAAACCCATTCTTGCGAACGTGGCTGATGCAACGGTTTTGTCTATTTATAAAAATATGAGTGCAAAAAACAGAAAAACATTATTCCAGGCACTGGATCAAAAACGGGCTGCAGAAATCACCGAAATATTAGCCGGGTCAAAGTGAAAGAATTAATATGAACGCTATATTGCCAAAAGCCTTACCAATTCCAAAGTCGGAACGACCGAAAAAAATCAAAGTTCGTTCTGAATCAGCGGAAATGGTCATCCCATATTATTCTGTTCAGGCTAACGCTAATAGTTCACTGAAAACAAATCCAAAATCATCTGTAATGGAAAAAAGTATTGATAAGCACTATTCCGGTAATAAAATGGATTCAGGTAGAATAGATTTCACGGATACACCTATAAAATCGTCTGCTGAAGACAGTCGTCGAAAGGATTTTAGGAAAATTCAATTTTCTGGAAAAGATACAAAAAACAATATTGAATCCCATAAGTCTATGCCAAAAAATAATAAAGGAAATATAGATAATGCACATTTGAAAGAGGCAACATCTGTTAGGCAAACAGATAAAGTAATAATCAAGACAACTAAAAAAGGCGAAAAGAAGAAGAGTGTTCTCGTAAATGTTTCAGAAAAAAAGAAAACTGTAAAAGCGGTTCAAAATGATAAAACGAATAAACTGGGTTCCAAACCAAATCGCACTAAAAATGAAAAAAGTGTAGCTCCAAGCAAGAACAGTACAGATTCTGTTATGCAGAAACGATTGTCGGCAGACTCGATTGGAATACAAAAAAATAAAATGGGTATTATTAAGGCAAAAGTAAAATCGAACCAATCTACCCTGATCAATAAGATTACGAGTGAATTAACAATTGCGAAATCACTCAACCTATTTCAAAACACCATACCAACTGTTTCAAAAATTAGTTCTGTGGGATTTATAAGCCATGTGAGTAAAGTAATCATTCAGTCACAATCACCAGGTCTGCCCAATAATGCGGTTTTCAAAGTAGATGGTGGCGAATTAGGTGATATTGAAATCAAATTATTCCAGCAACAAGCCGCAACAAAAGCGATCATTGTGGTCGAAACAAACTCGGCTAAATCCAGTATGGAAAAGCTACTCACTACCGTAAAAGAAAATTTAATGAATAAGGGGATTAAACTTGAGTCATTCAACGTTGAAGTTGATTCAGGGAGGGAAAATAAGTCCTCTAAAGCAAAAAATTTTCAGCGAATGATGAAAATGGACATTACATTGAAAGAAGAAATCGAGACAAATACGACGAGACCACATATTCGTGACTATGGTTACAATACATTAGAAGTTGTGGCATAGTATTTGTAATAAACTAAGTTGTGGTGACATGGGGTCATCACATTAGGAATAAAAAAAGGAAAACAATATGGAAGGAATATCGCCAACAAATGGAGGCTATATCGGAGCTGGATTAGGTTCTTTGAAACAGGCTACCATGGGTAGGGACGAATTTCTCAAGTTGTTGATTCAACAGTTGCAAAACCAGGATCCCCTTTCCCCAATGGAAAGCCAGGATTTTGCTGCGCAGCTTGCCCAGTTCAGTTCTCTTGAGCAGCTCACAAATATGAGCGGCATGATGGAAGAGAGCTTGAATGTTGATCTCATGCTGACGCAGGCAATCAACAACACTATGGCAACCAATTTCATCGGCAAGAATGTGTCGGCTGTGGGTGATTCCATTACTCTGACTGCAGATGATCCGGTAGACCTTGCTTTTAAATTAAACGGAAAGGCTGAAACGGTCACCGTAAAAATCATGGATGCTGACGGGAATGTAGTTAAAGAGATTGAAATGGGCGCACTGTCAAGCGGGAAACATTTTGCAGAATGGGATGGCACCAATAAAAATGGGGAAGCTATGCCGGCCGGTGACTATCGTTTTGAAGTGGAAGCACTGGATGCCAACGAAGAAGTCGTTTCTGCAATAACATTGATTATGGGAATCATTACCGGAATTCAATATGACCAGGGCGCCGCCGTATTTATTGTTAACGGCAATGAAATTCCGTTTAACATGGTTCTCGAAATTACAAGTGGAGATGAGGGTGCATAATGAAAATATCTGACCTTCAAATTCAACAAAACGCTCAGCAAATTCGTCCGGGTGGCGTACAAACCGGGAAATTGAGGCACACACCTAAATCCAATATTGAAGGAAGCCATCAGAAATCTTTTCAGGATGTACTGAATGAAAGAATCGGACGTGATAATTCGCTTCGGTTTTCATCCCATGCAGCGAAACGAATTAGTGAGCGAAACATTGAGTTGACGTCGATTCATATGTCCAGATTAGGAGAAGGATTGAGCAGAGTCAAGGAAAAAGGCAGTCAATCCAGTCTTTTGCTGATGGATGAAATGGCGTATGTGATCAGTGTAAAAAACCAAACAGTGGTTACTGCACTGAATAAAGAAACAACACGAAGCAACGTATTCACAAATATCGATTCCGTGGCAATCGTGTAACCAGATCAATCATAATCAAGGGGCCGGTCCTGCTTTAGGGGGTCCCAGTCTGCCGATAGACTGACGCAGACAACTAACTAAATGAAAGGATACTTATAATGGGTACACAAAATATAGATGCTTTTGCAGCCGCATTATCAGGATTAACTGCACAACAATCCAAATTGGAAATGATTGGGAATAATATTGCCAATATGAATACCATTGGATTTAAGGCAAGCAGAATGACCTTTGCTGAATATTTAGGGCAAACTATCGGAATCTCCTTTACAGCTTTTTCTCAGGGTGCTTTCCAATCCACAGGCAATGTGACAGATCTGGGGATTCAAGGTGATGCCTTCTTTGTTGTTCAGGGTAATGAAGAGCAACTGTACACACGCACAGGAATCTTTCACTTTAATGGTGAAGGAAAACTTGTAAACAGCAATGGTTATCCTGTACAGGGGTGGATGAGAAACATCAATAGTGATGCACAAGGCGTTGCTTTATTAGGCGATGTTTTTTTAGATCAGAATATGGTTTCCGAAGCAGAAGCAACACAAAATGTATGGTTTTCCGGGAATCTAAATGCAAGTTTGACACCGGAAGCTGAAGTGTGGACAGCACAAGGGGCTTTAACGGTTCAAAATAATGGTAATGCTGATGTTTCATCCGAACTCAATTCGCTTGACCAGGTTACAACGGAACTAGTGGCTGGTGATACAATTGAAATCACCGGAACTAATAATGCCGGGGACTCTGTATCAGCAACATTTACCTACGGTACAGATGGTTCAACTGTCGGTGATTTATTGAACGCAATCAATTCCACATTTTCAGGTTCAGCTACTACTGAACTCGTTGATGGTCGGATAGTGCTGACAGATGTGACAGTTGGTAATAGTGAAACCACTATTATATTAGAACCTGGCGCATCAAATACAGGTGTGTTCGTCCCATTTGGCTTTTCGGAAACAACGGTTGGTTTCACCCCGGTTGTGACAACTTCCATGGTGGTGTATGATGCTCAGGGAGGCGCTCATGATCTAACCGTTGAATTTGAAAAAACAAGCACCCAGGGTGAATGGAAATTCACTGTAACAACTATCGGAAATGAAACAATTCTTGAAGGCAATTCAGGAATATTATCTTTCGATTCCAATGGTCAAATGATTGGATTTACATTTGACGATGGAGCAACTGCTTTAAGAATTGAGCCCGGAAATGGTACACCAGAAATGGCTTTATTCATGGATTTAGATGGAAATGAGGGTTTTTCAGGTTTGACACAGTATGATTCTGTTTCTACCATGACCATGCGGGAGCAGGACGGCCGTGAGACAGGAACTTTAAATGGATATACTATTGGTCTTGATGGCATAATTAATGGTGCCTTTAGTAATGGTGAAACTTTAGAATTAGCACAAATCGCCGTTGCCAAATTTTCAAATCCCAGCGGTTTAGAGGTGATTAGCGGTAGTTTGTTTACTAATTCTTTTACCAGTGGAAATGCTCAGATAGGAAAAGCAGATGAATTGGGATCGAAAATACACTCTGGTGTACTGGAAATGTCAAACGTAGACCTGGCTGATCAATTTACGAAAATGATTGAAGCCCAACGGGCATTCCAGGCAGCGTCTCGAGTTGTTTCCACATTGGATGAAGTATTAAGTGAAACATCACGATTAAAGAGGTAAGAAAACAAACTGGTTATAAATGAATGTATTACTACAACACTATGATTACCCTGCTTAAAATGGGGCAGCTCTGGGAAATCGGAGCTGCCCCCTCTCTTCGTTGTAGTAGACAAGCGGCTTAGAGAGGGAATACACTACGGATGGATATTGCAACTCTTGTAGGAATCGTTACAGGATTTGGACTTGTAATTCAAACAATTATCGGTGGGGGAAATGCAGAGATATTTGTAAATATTCCTTCCATGATGATTGTATTTGGTGGTGCTTTTGCGGCAGTTTTAGTTAATTTTCCACTCAAGGAAGTGATTGGCGTTTTTAAGGTGGTCTCAAAAGCATTTTTTGGCCAGGCAGAAGATCCACTACCGATAATAGATATTCTTTATAATTTATCCCAGGCCACACGACAGGATGGCCTTCTTGCTCTTGACAAAAAATTAGGTTCCATAGACAATACATTTTTACGGACAGGATTGGAAATGGCTGTAGATGGTTCAGAACCTGAAACAATACGAAATGTTATGGAAACGGAACTCTCTTATCTCGTTGGGCGACATATAAAAGGACAACAAATATTAATGGCTTTAGGCATGTATGCCCCTGCATTTGGGATGGTTGGAACACTGATTGGATTGGTGGGGATGTTGGCTAATATGGAAGATCCATCCAGTATTGGACCGGCTATGGCTGTAGCCTTAATTACCACCTTTTATGGTGCATTTATTGCAAACCTGGTATTTTTACCATTGGGGGGAAAATTGAAAAATAAATCAGATGATGAAATTGTGATTAAGGAGATGATTATAGAAGGTGTATTGGCTATCCCCGCAGGTGAGCATCCAAAAAATATACGAAGGAAATTGTTGAATTTCGTTCCACCAGCAATGCGTGGAGGTGAAAATGATAGAAAATAATAGTCTATAAGTAGGAAAATATAGAACTAGAAATTGAAAAATTTAAAGTATGGATTTATTGAGCTCTATGAGATTGAGTAATTGGAAATTCAGTATACCAATGACCAGTGTTCAGCGTTTCAAGCCTAACGATCATTAACTAATAAATGAAAAAAGAAAGACAAGCGCCAGAATTACCATCTGCCCCGTTTTGGATGACGACCTATGGGGATATGGTCACTTTACTGCTCGCGTTTTTTGTATTATTACTTTCATTTGCCAACATGGATGAAGCCAAGTTTGAGGAAGCCGCTCATTCCCTGAAGGGCGCTTTAGGTGTCTTGAATAGTTATGAATCAATTTCCAAAGAAAAAGCCATAGATGTAACAGAAGAAGACATGAACAGAAGGATGGATATCTATGAAAGTATGGTAGGATTAGAAACTATAGTGAAAGAAATGAACATGCAGGATAAAATTTCTATCAAGTCCACTAAAACCGGCATTTTGATTGAAATGGGAGACCAGGTTTTATTTTCAAAAGGTAAAGCAGATTTAAAACCAGCTGCCTTTCCTATTTTAAACGCAGTGGGTAAATCCATTAGAGACCAAGCCAAGGAAGTTCTTATTGGAGGGCATACCGATAATACACCTGTTCATAATGAACAATTCCCATCCAATTGGGAATTATCTGCTGCCCGAGCAATTGAGGTCGTTAAATATTTAGTAAAAAAGACAGGGGTATCCCCAGGAATTTTTGGTGCCGTAGGTTATAGCGAATTTAGACCTGTAGCACCAAACGATTTCCCGGATAATATGCAGAAAAACCGACGTGTTGAATTTCTAGTAACATGGAAGTAGAGTCTATCTGTCGTAAGCAGTATCCCATAGTTTTTATTATTTCCACTTTTTTATACCATTCACGCTCTTTCGTATATATTGACACTTTCCGTTAACGTTAAAGAGTGGGAAATATTTTCCTGATTTACTGAAATAGATGCAATAACCTCCAAAATAAGACTATTTGATTTTCTTGTATTTTATTAAATGTTAACACTCACTAAAAAAATAAATCTATTTTCCTTCCGTCGATAAAACAGTCTTTTGAACTTAAAATTATTTTAATTACATAACAAAGTTTTTTTCCCAAATAAAATATATAGCATTTGGCACATTATTTGAATCATTTATTCCATAAATAATTTTTATCCAACATAAAAGAAAATAATTCATGCCTGAAGAAAATTTAAAAAACGAAAATATACGTAAGAAAAAAGACGCTTCACAAGAAGACGAGGAAGGGAACGAAAAAAAAGGATTTCCATCGTGGTTGAAATTGATATTAATAGGTCTTGCTATTCTTGTCATTTCCGGTGGAGCCTTTACCGTTACGAAGTACATTATCATGCCGAAATACTTTTCCCATAAGGTCAATCAGGTTTTAGGAGAAAAATCAGATAAAAATAAAAAGGAAAAAGAAGAAATTGGCCTTATCCATTATATCAAAGAGATTACCGTAAACTCAAAAGGTTCCAAAGGCCGACGGTTCATTGTAACAGAATATGCTATTGAAACAGAAAGTAAAGACGTGATTAAAGAACTCAAAACAAGAGATCCCCAAATCCGGAACGAAATTATTACTTTTTTACGACAACATACTGTGGAACAGGTTTTGACACCATCTTTTCAGGTTGTATCAAAGAATTATTTAAAAACCGCAATCAATTCCCGTTTGAATTCTGGTGAAATTGATAGTGTCTATTATACAAAACTTATTGTCCAATAGAATAAACATATGGCAAAAATATTATCCCAAGAAGAAATTGATGCACTGTTGAACGATGTTGCAGGAGACGGCAACGGTGGTCCTGTTAGTTCCGATGATGAGAAAAAAGTTTCCCTTTATGATTTTAAACATCCTAATCTCGTTTCAAAAGAACAACTGCGCTTATTAGAGAATATTCATGAAGGTCTTGTGAGAAACTTTAGCGTGTTTCTTTCAGCACAATTAAGAATGATTGTAGATATGAATCTCATTGCGGTAGATCAAGTCCAATATTCAGAATTTGTCATGTCCATTGCTCCGCCGGGAGCCATATATTTGGGACAGTTAGAAGATCCTTATTCCCAATTCGTACTGGAAATAAGCCCTCAACTGGCTATATTTATTGTTGAACGGTTATTCGGTGGAAAGGGAGAATTTGTAACTGAAATTCGCCCAATATCAGTTATAGAACAGCGAATTATGAAACGGGTCATCGACCGTGTAGCTTCAGAAATTGCCAAGAATTGGAAACCGGTTAAAGATGTGAAATGTTCCGTAACCCGGTTTGAACATAACCCGGAATTTGTCCAAATCGTCCCGGCATCAGAACCGGTCATCGTCGTTTCCATGGAAGTGAAAATTCGCGGCAATGCCACCATGATGAATTTGTGCTATCCCTATATGTGGATTCAGTCTATTCTTTCGTCTCCGGAAATACAAGACAAAGTTTTACTTGGGACAAGTGATTCTTCTGAAGATGAAAAGGAAAACATGAAATTTAATTTGAACAGAACGATCATGGATTTGCGGACAATTCTTGGAAAAAGCAAAGTGAGAGTGGGCGATTTTATGAATTTAGAACTTGGCGATGTGATTATTTTAGATTCAAAAACAGAAGACCAAATCCCAGTCTTCATGGAAAACAGAAAACTGTATATGGCAACAGTTGGACAGTTAAATGGTAAATATTCTTGCCGAATTAATTCAGTTATAACAGGAGTAGATGATGAGTGATTTAGATACACTGAAAACACAATTTCAATCCAGGTTTGATGCATTACAATCTGTTGTAGCGGATACGATAAAACAGATATTTCAACAGGAGGGTGATGTAACCATTGAGAGTACCGTTTCTGATGATCAGAACTTATCTGACCAAATCGGCGGAGAAGAATTTCCCCGGGTATTGGTTTCCTTCACTACCAAAAGCAATGGGAATAACCAACATATCATTTCTATGGAAACTGCTGCTGTAGCCCAGTTATACGCTTGGATGATTGGCGCTGAACCTGAGGAAACAGTTGGTGATGATCAGTTAGAAGGATTAAAAGAAGCCGCAAATCAGGTTTTCGGCCAATTAACTGCTGTTGCCGATGGAGAAGCGGCATTTACTTTTGATGGTTTAACAACTGAATTAACTAATAGCACTGATGATTTTTCAATCTCGCTTCCAGAAGAAGGAGGGCTTGGTGTTTCCTATTCGATAGCATTTGGGGAAACTACTTTTTCATTTGGCCATTATTCCTGGGAAGAAGAATCAGCAGATGGTGATGTGGCTGAGGATGAAAATATTATTGATGGTGTATTAGGTACAGATGATCTTGAATTATCTGAAGAAGAAAAAGTTGATATTGCACCAGCAGAATTTGATGATTTTGCTGCCGGTGCCACTAATGGTCAGGCTCGCAATATGGATATGCTTTTGGATGTGGAATTAGAAGTCTTGGTAGAACTGGGCAAGAGGCCGATGAAAATCCAGGATGTGTTGAAGCTTGGAAAAGGTTCTGTCGTAGAATTGGAAAAAAATGCAGGGGAACCGTTGGAAGTGTTTGTTAACAATCGAAAACTTGCCGAAGGTGAAGTGGTAGTCGTAGATGATCATTTCGGTATTCGTATCACCCAGTTGGTGTCTCCTCGAGAACGAATCAAAAACTTGGGATGATTAATCGTTCACCAAAGTTTGAGTTTGCTTCCGGTAAGCGGTCAACGGGGGTAGCATTACTCTTTGTCCTTGTCATGATTATGGGGATGCTATGGATCTTTAATGACCCCCCAGGGACACAATATGACAAACCTTCTCTCGAATCTCCATTGCAAAATCAGGAACCAAAACCAATTCAAACCAATTATGGATGGTATTTTTTTCGGATAATTGCGGTGACAGGATTTCTAATCGTTCTGTTTGTTGTTGGGGCAAAATACTATAAACGAAAAATGACCCAAACCGGTCACTATTTTGATATGCGTGTGTTAGGGAAGCAATATATCAGCACCAAGCAATACTTGATGATGGTTCGGGTTGAAGACAGGAAAATGCTTCTTGGGGTAACAGACCATTCGATCAATTTGCTGAAAGAATTTGATGAGAATGAAGATAATAGTGAAACCGAAGAAGATGCGAATGAGCAGGAAAAAAGTTTCGGAAAAATCCTAAAACGAATCAAGGTAAATGAATAGAAAATTTGGACGCAGATGGACAAGATTAACATTACAAAAAAACAAACGTTATAAATGAGTCTTAAGATATCTGCGTCCAACAACTTTATGCATAAACCTCTTGTAAAATATCTCATCGTGGCAGGGATATTCCTGCTTCCAATTGCGATATTTGGTCAAAACCCTTTACCCAAATTTTCTTTTGGTGTGGAAGAAGCCACAAGCCCCAACGATTTTGTCATGACCATGCAAATCGTATTCCTAATCACGATTTTGTCTTTGGCGCCGTCCATTCTTATTATGATGACATCCTTTACACGAATCGTGATTGTATTTCATTTTCTGCGGTCAGCATTGGCGACACAAACGGTTCCATCCAATCAAATTCTCATAGGTTTGGCATTATTTACCACAGTTTTTATTATGAAACCTGTGATTACTGAAATAAATGATGCAGCATTACAACCGTATATAAAAGAGGAAATCACCCAGCAAGAAGCTATGGACATTGCAGTTGTTCCCATTAAAGCATTCATGCTGAAACAGACAAGAGAACATGATTTATCCTTATTCATTGAATTACAAAATTCCGGGCAGCCATCATCACCGGATGAATTATCCATGTTTACAGTTATCCCGGCCTTTATCATCTGTGAACTGAAAACAGCATTTCAAATTGGGTTTCTTTTGTACTTACCCATGATGGCGATTGATATGATTGTGGCAAGTGTTTTGCTGTCTATGGGAATGATGATGCTGCCACCGGTTATGATATCTATGCCATTTAAACTGTTATTGTTCGTCTTGGTTGATGGATGGTATCTGGTTGTCGAATCGTTGGTAAAAGGATTTGGGTAATGTTAAGAATTAAACATTATGAAGGTTTTAAGGAGAGATAAGAAAATGAATACGGATTTTGTAATGTATATCACGCGGGAAACACTCATGACTGTCGTCTATATTGTTGGCCCAATTCTCAGCGCCGGGTTATTTGTCGGTTTAGCGGTTGGTATTTTTCAGTCTGTAACTTCCATCCAGGAAATGACATTGACGTTTATTCCAAAGATGGCCGTTGTTGGATTGGTTCTTTTACTTTTTACACCGTGGTTTCTTGATGTACTGATAAGGTTTACTCAAGAAATATTTAATCAGATTTCTTTAATATCTCCGTAGACGAAATGCAATGCGTTCCCACATATTTCCATGTATGAAATCGCCGATCAATTAAACCTTCTTATCCCGGGATATATATTAGTTTTTGCTAGGATTTCAGCTATGCTTGCGACCATGCCCGTTTTCAGTTATCCCATGATTACCGGCAGAATCAGAACTTTATTGGCTTTCACACTTGCCTTGATTGTTGGTTCCATTGTGGGGGCAGACTCCTTCCCGGCTGTAGCGTCCGTGTGGCAGATGGTGGGGCTGATGGCCAAAGAAATTTTCATAGGAATGATTATCGGGTTTGGGGCACGGATGATTTTTGAAGGTTTTGCAATTGCCGGTGCTGTTGTTGGATTGCAAATGGGAGTAGCGATGGCGAATGTGATGGATCCCACTATTCGCCAACAGGTACCGATTATCAGTCAATTCTGGATGATGGTAATGATATTATTTTTTTTAGCTTTGGATGGTCATTTATTTCTGGTGGAGACCCTGTTTCGAAATTTTCAGATTATTCCCTTAGGTATGGGTGAATTATCTGCTGATGCAGGCGATGCCATCATCCGGGGTGGTTCAAGGATTTATCAGATAGGAATTCAATTTGCAGCACCTGCCATGGTGTTTTTGCTTTTAGTTGATACGGGAATTGGTTTCATGGCACGGGTTATGCCGCAGATGAATGTTTTTTTCGTCGCCATGCCGCTGAAGATTGGACTTGGATTCATTATGCTGATGGTTTCTTTGAATATTTTCCAACTTCTGTTTGATATCGTTTATCATGATATGATTCAGTTCACATCAGATTTAGTAGGGAAACTTTCATAAGGAATGGATTGATGAATCAATGGTTTATTGAGTCGGTGAAACTTTACAAAAGTTTTCTCGAATACTTCAGAATCCAAAGTTTTCACACGAAAACTCAAAAAATTCAGCCAGAGTTAATACTACTATTCCACCAATTGAATTTTCCAATATTCCAACTATTCCAGAAAGAAAATCGTGCCTGAACAAGCCGGCCAGGACAAAACTGAAAAAGCCACCCCGCGGCGGCGAGAAGAAGCGCGAGAAGAAGGCAATGTTGCCCGTAGTATGGACGTGAATTCCGTAGTGGTTTTACTCATGGGTATCCTGACGATTAAATTTATCGGGGATAATATGTTGTCCGGGATTTCCGACTTTATGCGAGGGACTTACCAAACAATCTCTGCGACATCTCTCACCATTGAGTCTGTCCCAAAACAGGCGCAGAGCGGTATTGGGAAAATCATTCTTATTCTGATGCCGGTGTTGGGAATGATAATGGCGGGGGGGCTTGCAGCAAATTTTGCCCAGGTTGGTATCGGTTTTTCGTCCAAAGCCTTGAAACCTAAATTCAGTAAAATCAGTCCGGCGAAAGGGATTAAGCGAATCTTCTCAGCAAAATCCCTGGTGGAGCTAGCAAAAGGTTTTTTCAAAATATTAATTGTAGGTGGGATCGGATATAGTGTAATTAAAGGTCATTTGCCTGAATATCTGGAGTTGGCAGGGAAGACACCGTGGATGATTTTATCCTTTATCTCGGTTGTTCTTTTTGAACTATCTATCAAAATCGTAGTGGCACTTATTTTCCTGGCAGGGGCAGATTATACCTGGCAGAAGTATGAATATGAAAAAAACCTGAAAATGACCAAACAGGAAGTCAAAGATGAACTAAAACAATTTGAAGGCAATCCCGAAATAAAAAGCCGTATTCGTTCAGCGCAACAGGCCGCAAGCCGAAACCGCATGATGCAGGCCATCCCCGATGCTACTGTCGTCGTAACAAATCCAATTCACCTTGCTATTGTTTTAAAATATGAACCTACGGATAAGACAGATGCACCCAAAATTGTTGCCAAGGGTCAACGCAAAACAGCCGAAAGAATCAAAGAGATTGCATCTGAAGCCGGTGTACCAATCATAGAAGATAAACCTTTGGCACAGACTTTGTTTAAAACTTTAGAAGTAGGGATGGAAATTCCGTCTATTTTTTACCAGGCGGTGGCTGAAATACTGGCCCAAGTGTTTCAAATGCAACGAAATAATCCATCCATGAAACAGCGTATAAATTATGGTAGGTAATCAACCCAATAGATATTTCGCCGGTTTAGGTAGAAACAGCAACACTGTGTTGGCGGGCATTGTGGTACTCATTCTGGGTATAATGCTGCTACCGATGCCCACTTTCCTGATGGATGTTTTTCTTGTCATGAATATCACTGGCGCCTTGGTGATTCTTTTTGTAGCGATGTATGTTTTTAAACCACTTGAATTTTCTGTATTCCCAGGTGTTTTGCTGATTGTTACACTCTTTCGCCTGTCACTCAATGTTGGCACCACTCGCCTGATACTTAGCGAAGGCTATGCCGGTGAAATCATTGAATCCTTTGGCAATTTTGTTGTGGGTGGGAATTACGTCGTTGGAATTGTCATTTTCCTAATTTTGGTGCTCATCAATTTTGTGGTTATCACCAAAGGTGCCGGGCGTATTGCAGAAGTCTCAGCCAGATTCACATTGGACGCTATGCCCGGAAAGCAAATGGCCATTGATGCAGACCTAAACGCCGGATTGATTGATGACATACAAGCGAAAGAACGCCGTGAAATTGTTTCAAAAGAAGCCGGATTCCATGGGGCGATGGATGGGGCCAGCAAATTTGTACGCGGGGATGCAATAGCCGGATTGATTATTACTGCCATCAATATTATCGGTGGACTGTCCATTGGTATGACTCAAGGTGGATTATCATTTAGTGATGCTGCCGCAAAGTATACACTTTTAACAATCGGCGACGGTATTGTCGCTCAAATTCCCGCGCTGATCATTTCCACAGCAGCAGGCATTATCGTCACACGGGCCAGCAGCGATTCTGATTTTGGGGAAGATATTCGGTCTCAGGTTTCGAAACAACCCAAAGCAGTGATGGTTTCAGCCGGTGTGCTGGGGGTAATGGGTTTTGTTCCGGGATTACCCTTCATTCCTTTTGCGATCATGTCGATAGCATTGTTTGGTATCGGGCGAATGGCTTCCAAATCCCTTGAAGCGGAAGCGGCGGAACTGGAAGAAGAATCAGATGAAGAAGGTTTTACAGAAGAAAAAGAAAAAATCGAATCATTTTTACACCCGGATCCTTTTGAAGTTGAAATTGGTTATGGGTTGATTCCGCTGGTGGATGCGAATCAAGAGATCGGAAGAGCGTCGTGTAGGGAAAGAGTGTAGATCTCGGTGGTCGCCGTATCATTAAAAAAAAAAGAAAAACAAGCAAAGATCGGAAGAACGTCGGGGAGGGAAGGAGTGAAGACCAGTAGACTCAGCGATGGGTAACGGCTGCAGGCTAGTACACAGCCCTATCACAGGC
>CAJVYU010000057.1 GCA_913009735.1 uncultured Fidelibacterota bacterium | reverse complement strand
AGTTTTTCACCGTCAATTGGGCAAAATAAATATTCACTCTTGTAATTAGAATTACACTTTGGACAATTTTTTATTTGACCTGCGAATAAAAAATTTATGAATAGAAACATTGAAATGATAATAATTGACTTTTTAAACATTGATATTCTCCTTCCTTATACTCTGTCTAACGGCGGAGTTGAGCGGAATGGGAGGAGCGTCAAAGCGATAGCTTTGAAAGCGGTGGACATTCCGTTCCAACGGAAGTTCGGCGGAGCGCCAGCGAAGATGAACAGACGTAGGAAGTACTCCACTCCGCCGTTCAGCGAGTGAGCGCAGCGGTCTCGCTGAACTTGTTTTTAACCCGCCATTCTTACATAAATACACAAACTGCCGGTATTTCCCGGGATAATGCAGAATCGTTATTTTCTTTCTCCGAACCTGGATACATCATATTTTACCCCTGTTAAAAATAAGTTATTTTGTTTATAATCAGTATTAATTTAAATTAATTGCATATGATACACAAACCGAAACTTCCCCGCCTGCCCTCTGTGCAAACGCACAAGCCGGACATGAACCCCTTTCCGGAGTCGACTAAATTATATCCCGAATAGTTTTATAGCTATGCCGGACATGGCAATGATCAATCCGGCCAGGGCATGTGCATATTTTTCCAGAAATCCAAGTCTCAAGTTGACAAGCCCTTTATAAGAAATCATGACAATAATTGTCATGGTTGTGATGGTAATAGTGCCAAAAACTAACGTCACTCCTGCCAGTGTCCACCAATCTCCCTGGGAAGCGGGATACATAAGAACAGGGATTAATGGTTCGCATGGACCCAGAACGAATATAATGAACAAAGTCCAGGGGGTTATGGATTTGACATTACCGTGAATGTGAGTATGACTTCCAAGGTGATGATGAGAGTGAAGGTGTGTTTCATCTTCATGCTCATGTTCGTGAACATGTGTTTTTGCTCTAAGGCCAATTCTCAATCCCCAGGCGGCATATGCAACACCGAAACCAATGAGCAGCCAACTGGCAAAATCGCCCCGGAAGGTTTCAATCTTATCCAGCATTCCAACGGCCACTCCAAATATGATTCCCACGAAACCCAGAACGACAGATCCTAATACATGACCAATACCGCAAAGAAAAGTTACGAAGATTGTTTTTTGATATGACCATGATCGTGCCCTGCTGATCATGATAAAGGGAAGGTAATGGTCCGGGCCAATAAGTGTATGGATGAAAGCGATTGAGGCAGCGGTGAAGTATAGAATGTTCAATTCCATTGAGTCTCCAAGTATTAACGTGTTATCGTATTTTCTTTTTTCATTAGAAATTTACACTCAAACACTTGAACACCTAAACACATGAATACATTTAAACATTAACAGATCCTGGGAAGCTGTTCACCGACAGGCATGTCTATGATTCGGTTGGCGCCAAGTCCTGTTTCCATGGTGACAATTCCGGGGTGATCCGAAATGACTTCTCCTATGATAACAGCATCTTTACCGAATTCATGATTTTTCATAGCAGCCAGTATGTGTGTTGAAGCTTTTTCGGAAACAACGGCAATCAGTTTTCCTTCGTTTGCAACATAAAGTGGATCAATTCCCAGTATTTCGCAGGCGCCCTGTACGTCAGGATTAACGGGGATTTGGTCATTATAAAGCCGGATACCCACATTGGAAGCGGAAGCAAATTCATTCAGCGTGGTTGCAACCCCACCCCGCGTCGGATCCCGCATGGCGTGGATTTTTTCCGATGTTTCTATCATAGCCTTCACCAGGCCGTTTAATGGGGCAGTATCGCTTTTGACACGAGTTTGGAATGATAATCCTTCGCGACTGGTCATAACAGCCATACCATGATCGGCAACTGTTCCGGACAGAATGATCTTATCTCCTAAATGCAGATTGGATGCGGAAATATTTACGCCATCCGGGATAACCCCGATTCCAGTGGTATTGATAAAGATCTTATCACAGCTTCCTTTGTTCACGACTTTTGTGTCTCCGGTTACAATCCGGACACCGGCATTATTGGCAGTGACTTCCATAGACAACGCGATCCGGTGTAGATCTTCCATAGAAAGTCCTTCTTCCAGGATGAAAGCAACGCTGATGTAAAGGGGAGTTGCGCCGCTCATGGCGACATCGTTTACCGTGCCGTTTACCGCCAATTCGCCGATATTACCACCGGGGAAGAAGATAGGATCGACCACAAAACTGTCTGTAGAAAAAGCCAATTTGCCTCCGGAGAATTCCAGTGTTGCCTGATCTTCCAGTTTGTTCAAGGTTTCATTTCCAAAACGCGGGAGAAAAATTTTATCGATCAGATCTGCTGATAACTGTCCGCCGGCCCCATGAGCAAGCTGAACAGTATCATGGTCCATGATAGGAACAGGGCAGGAGAGGTTTTCAAGTTTTAGATTTGTCATATTTTTCTCATTTGCTTTTTAACTTTGCGTCCCGATAAATCGAGATAAAAAGTTGATCATTTCCCCACTATTTCAGGAAGTTAACATAATTTTTTCTGTTTATTATTGAATATGTTGCTTCCGGATATGCCTTTTTCCACGCTGCCGGCGGTTTGACGTGTTTGTCCGACCACTTGATTTCATAGCCATGTAATTTTCCCTCTGTCTCTTCGATCCAATCTATTTCCTGTCTATCATATGTACGCCAATAATAATTATTCACAATCATTCCGGAGTACGATTGCGTTTTTACTCGTTCAGAAATGAGATAATTTTCCCATAACATCCCGACATCGTTTCGTTGACTTAATTGGCGAAAATCTCCCAAAATTGTGTTCAACACGCCATTATCAACAAAATACCATCGTTTCCCTTTGGCAATTTCCTTACGCAAATTTCTACTAAATCCACCGACGGAAAAAATAACAAACACTTTTGATAATAAATCCAGATATTTATCAACGGTATTTCGTGCTAAACCCACATTCCGGCTCAATTCTTCACTGGATACATCTTTGCCAACTTGGAACGCAAGGAGTCGTAAAATGTCCTGTATCTTTTGGGCATTCCGGATTTGATCAAGAGCAAGAATATCTTTGTACAAATAATCACTTGCAAGTTCGATTAAGTAATCGGACTTTTCATTGTGGTGTTCATATTGCCATACTTCCGGATAACCACCGAATAATAATTTGTCTTCCAGGGATGAAATAGTTTCCAATGCGGTTTCAGCAGCTGAAAATTCATGGAAACTCAACGGAAACATGCGGAATGTTTTTTTTCTGCCCGTTAGAGGTTCGCCAAACCGATTGTGTAAATCAAAAGCAGATGAGCCCGTTAATACAATTGTTAATCCCTGTATTTCATCTAACATTAATTTGACAATAGAACCGATTCCTTTGATCTTTTGTGCTTCATCAATTATTAATAACTGTGTTTTTCCCAGCAGTTGTTTGTATTGATGCAAAGTTTTTCCTAAAAGGAGAGATGATGTCGCCGGATCTTCTCCATTTAGGAATAAAACGTCTTGATCGACGGATTTATTTATTTCTTTCAGCAAGACCGTTTTTCCGACCCTGCGAGGTCCAATTATCATCAATGCTTTCCCACAATCCAAATTTGAAAACACTTTGCCGAACAATTTTCTTTTGTATTTCATGATATTTCCATAAATACGTTGAAGGAATTTACATTAAAACCTGCAATATAATATCGTAATTATTATTAGAGACCACTGTATTTATGCGTGGAATATTTGCAGACGTTTCCACCGGTAGGCAAATAAATATCACTTCCGCAAAGTTTCGTTTTTCTTTATCAATTCTTTTGTGAATTCCAGCACTGTATCGATACCCTTTTTTAAATCATCCGGGTCTTGTTTTAATTCGATATCAGGTAAAACACCACCTTTCCATGTTTCATCACCGTTTGCACTAGTAAAGAGGGAAGCGGATACTCCTACAATTAATTTTGTATTCGGTAAAGTGAAGAAATATATATTACCAAATCCATTAGGTGTGCCCCCGGTTTCTTCTCCAATCAAGGTAGCAATTTTATTTGCTTTGATTATATCAACAGTATTCATTGCACTTGAGAAAGTGTTATTCCCAATTAGAAAATAAACCGGACCGCTATATCTATTAACATTTGATTTTGGTTTGTATACTTCATTACTTCCCATATTCACTAATTGGTCTTTTTGCGTATACCATATTTTCCAACCTATTGGATGAAATAATTGTATGGGAAGCCATCGTATCCATTTTGGGAGAAAAAGCTTTTTTAAATAACTTCTAAACTGTTCGGATGATTTCCATTCAGACCTCCCTGCATACTTATATGGTCTAGCATATATAAAACCTATAAGAGAATTGCCCATTCTTGAATCACCGCCGCCATTTTTTCTCATATCAATAATCAATCCATCAATTGGATTTTCTTTTATTGAATAGAAAGTTTTTTTCAAGAATGAATTAAAAGATTCATCATTTTGATTTCGCATCAAACGAAAATCGATATAACCGATATTTGATTTCAAATGTTTATATGAATAATTAGGGGTTTTATTTTTTTTAGTTTTTCTTTCCTTTGAAAGGATTTTTTCATCTTTTCCGATGAGATGAATAGAAATTGTATCTCCCGATATTTCTTTCACGATATCAACCATGTATGGTTCTCTAACACCTAAAATCCAAGCCCACGAAGCAAAATGTTTTGCGGCTGAATATTCTCGCCATATTTCAGACCCAGATTTGCGCATTTTGATTTCTTTGAAAAGACTATCAGCAGTTATACCATTAATTCCAATTAACTCATCACCAATATCTATTGCTTCGTTATTGGAATAATCCGCTTTTATTAATAATTGTTCATCGGACATTCGAACGGCAATGGGTAACAATAATCCTTTTTTACTTTTATAATATTTTAGTTCTTTTGGATAAGTTGTGTATGTATGTGCATCACCTATTTGAGCAACAATTAAACTTAACGATTTGTAAAAGTCTAATCGAGATATAGTGTCAGGAAATGATTCAATTATTTCATTCTTAAACCTATCTATTTCTTTTTCAGGTTTGTAGTAATAAATATTAGGGTGGACATCTTCAAATGTGTTGAACATAAACTCTAAATCATCAATAATCTGACCTTTGGAATAAGAAGGATTATCTCCTTTAGTAAAATCAGTCCAGACTTCGGAAAGGTTTGGTGATAAGGCACACCCTGAAAAAGCCAGAGTAAAAAAAATTATGATTGGTAATATTTTTTTCATTTTTCTTATCTTTGCGGAAGTTTCAAACTTCCGCAAAGTTTTAGTTTCCTTATTTTAACCTCTGATATTTAAAATACGCAGCACATGCTCCTTCGCTGGAAACCATGGTGGCGCCCAGCGGATGAGTGGGTGTACACTCTTTTCCAAAGGCAGGACATTCGTGTGGTTTTTTCAGACCTTGTAACACAATACCGCTGATGCAAAGGTCGGATTCTTCGGTATTAATGTCATTTACATTAAACTTTATTTCCGCATCAAATGCTTTAAATTCCTTTCGAACTGCCAGGCCACTGGAAGGGATTTCTCCAATCCCTCGCCACTTGCGGTTGGATACTTCAAAAACTGTATTCACGATGGTCTGTGCAGAGCGGTTGCCTTCCCGTTTTACGCTGCGAAGATACTGGTTTTGCACTTCATAGCGGCCTGCTTCAAGCTGTTTTACCACCATCAGGATACCTTCTAAAATGTCCAGTGGTTCAAAACCGGTGGGGACGATGGGTACTTTATATTTTTCAGCTATAGGTTCATATTCCTCCCAGCCCATGACGGTGCAGACGTGTCCTGCAGCAAGATATCCCTGCACACGATTATCCGGGGATGATAAAAGTGTTTCCATTGCCGGTGGAACCAGTACATGGCTGACTAACTCACTAAAGTTAGTGATTTCGTCTTTGGCGGCTTGATGGATCGCCATAGCGTTCCCCGGTGCGGTGGTTTCAAATCCAACCGCAAAAAACACAACTTCTTTATCAGGGTTTTCTCTGGCAATATTTACCGCTTCCAAAGGAGAATACACGGTGCGGATATCTCCGCCTTCGGACTTAACCATAAAAAGATCCTTTTTACTGCCGGGAACGCGGAGCATATCCCCAAAGCTGGTAAAGATTACATTTGGCCTGGATGCAATTTCGATTGCTTTGTCAATAATTTCGAGTGGAGTGACACAGACAGGACAGCCGGGACCATGCACCAATTCAATCTCCTTTGGCAGAACCTGGTCAATGCCATTTCGTATGATAGAATGGGTCTGTCCGCCGCATATTTCCATGATTACCCATGGACGAGTCACCGTTTTATGAATTTCAGCGAGAATGTTTTTGGCTAATTCAGGATCGCGGAATTCATCAAGGTATTTCATATCAATATTTCTTATACTATTTATGTATCATAATGAAACTTACAACTATAGATTAAGATCTCATTATTTTGATATTGGTATACTAATCGATGTTCTCTATTAATTCGTCTGGACCAAAACCCTGATAAGTCAAATTTTAGAGGTTCAGGTTTGCCTTTACCTGCGAATGGTGTTCGTTGAATATCTTTGATTAAATCATTTATTTTTTTAATTGTTTTTCTATCTTCCGATAGCCACGATGTATAATCTTCCCATGAATTTTTCGTGAAGACAATTTTCATGAATTCTCAATAAGCTCTTTTTGAATTCCACCTTCATTCTTCATTTGCTGAATGGATTCATATAATCTATCTGCATTTGCTTTTGAACTCAATAAATGCATGGTTTCCATCATGGAATTATATTCTTCCAAAGAAATCATAACCGTTCCTTTTCCCGATCCCCTTTTTACTATTAATGTTTCATTATTATTTTCGACATTATCGAGATAGGCTTTTAGCTGTGTACGAAATTCCGTAAAATTTGCTGCGATCATATTATTATCCTTTTTAATATGTACTAATATACGTACTTATACAGTAACGTTCAATTTTTATTATTTCTCAATATCATCTAATACTTCGCCCAATTCCTTCCATACATCCAATGATTTTTGGGCTTCTTCTTCATCCAGAATCGACAGGGCAAATCCGGCATGAACTAGCGTGTATTGTCCAATCTCGATTTCGGGAACATATTCCAGACAGGCAATATTGATCGTACCGCTGTAGTCGATCTTTCCCATTTTTATTCCATTTTCATCATACGTTTCGATGACTTTTCCGGGTATGGCTAAACACATATTATTGTCCTATTTTTCAATTGTATTGTTGACGTGCAATTAGCGCTTGTCCCAATGAGATTCCTCCGTCGTTCATAGGGACCTGTCTTTGGGTAAATACCTCAAAACCATTTGCCCGCAATTTAGGAATGATAGCTTCGAAAAGTACATGATTTTGAAAAACACCACCGCTGATTACAACCTTTGATAGACCTGTTTCAGTCTTCGCAATATTGACTATTTCTATGAACAAATCTATCAACGTTTTATGGAATCGACTGCTGAGTTTTTGTATCGATTCGCCATTTTGAATTGCCTTAACGACTGAATGGATAATGGGTGAAACGAGCATTTGCCAGCGATCGTCCCTGAATTCAATCCGGTGTTCAAACGCATGTACATTCAAACTGTCAGCCTTCTGCATAAACTCGATTGCAGCCTGACCTTCATACCGGATAGTTTGTAATCCGCCGCACATGGCTGCGACGGCATCGAATAATCGTCCACAGCTTGACGTCTGAAAGCAATTTACATTTTTTTCTACCATTTCAACGATGGGTGATGTGGATAGGTTTTTAAGAAAGGACAAATCCGGCAATTCACCGAATGATTTTTGCAGATAAGCTACAGCTGTTCGCCAGGGAGCCTTTATGGCAGCATCACCGCCGGGGAGGGGCATCGGTTCGAAACCGGCAAACCGATGAAAACCAGAAAAATCACCCGTCAGTATTTCACCGCCCCAGATTGATCCGTCTGTCCCGTAACCTGTTCCGTCCATGATTATACCTATAACCGGTTCCTCCAATTTATGTTCAGCCATACAGGAAGCCAGGTGGGCGTGATGGTGCTGAATACCCAATGTGGGAATATCTAACTGTTTCTTTGCCCATTTTGTGGAAAGGTATTCCGGATGAAGGTCATGAGCGATGATTTCGGGTTCAGATTCAAATATTCTCTGGAAATGGTTAATGGTATCAGTAAAAAAAGAATAAGCTTCTATGTTTTCAAGATCGCCGATGTGCTGGCTTAAGAAAGCCTGGTTATTTTTCAATAAACAAATAGTATTCTTTAACTCACCTCCAACGGCCAATACGGTTGGTCCTTTTGATTTTACAAATATGGGACGGGGGGCATACCCGCGGCTCCGCCGGATGTGGTGCAGCGATTTATCGAGGTGTATCAAGACGGAATCATCACTGCGAAGGTAGATATCCCTGTTATGGGTCAGGTAGAAATCAGCGATTCCCTCCAGTCGTGAAAATGCTTCCCAATTGTCAATGCAAATAGGTTCTTCAGATAAGTTTGCGCTGGTCATGACGAGAGGGGGTGCGTCATAGTAAAATAGTATATGATGTAAGGGGGTATACGGCAGCATAATGCCCAATCGATCGTTCCGAGGTGCGACATCTTCAGCAATAGATATTCCTCCTCTTTTTTTCAGTACAACAATTGGACTGTGGATTGAATTTAATGCTTCTGATTCTTCCTGATTGATAAAACAAAATTTATTTGCCATTTCAAGAGATCTCACCATGATGGCAAGCGGCTTTTCTTCCCGGAGTTTCCGTTTACGAAGTTCCATAACGGCGTGTTCATTTGTTGCATCCACCGCCAGATGATATCCGCCCAGTCCTTTGATGGCCACAATTTTGCCTTTTTTAATGAGTTCGATTGTTTCTTTAATAGGATTTTTTAATGTGAGAATGGAACCTTTAGCATCATGTAATTGCACTTTTGGTCCGCATTCCGGGCAGGCATTGGGTTGGGCATGGAAGCGCCTGTTATTTGGATCATTATACTCTTTTTGGCAATCCGGACAAAGGTCAAAGTGACGCATGGACGTATACGGGCGGTCGTATGGAATATTCTCGATAATTGTATATCGGGGACCGCAGTTAGTGCAATTGATGAATGGATAAAGGTAACGTCTGTCTTTTGGATCGAAACATTCAGAAATGCAATCAGGGCATACGGCGATATCGGGTGAAATAAGCGTATTAACAGATACATTTTTTTGGGATTGAAGAATCGAAAACGCTGTATTCCTTTTCAAAGGAATTTCAAATGAATTCATGCTGGAAATCATCGAGATTGGAGGCGCTTCATCTTGGATAGAATTTGAGAATTTGTCCATTGCAGATTCTCGCCCTTGAACTTCGATGATTACTCCGTCAGCTGAATTGATAACGGTTCCGGTAAGATGGTATCGATTTGCCAGGTTATAAATAAAAGGCCTGAAGCCGACTCCCTGGACGATACCATTTATTCGGATTTGTTTACGAATAAGGTCCGATGGTGTATTGGTCAAGATTTCTGCTGCTGTTTCAGCCATGTGATCCAGTTTTCCAACCCTTCACCGGTTTTCGCGGAAAGTTCGAAAAATTTCAATTTATAGTTGACTTCCAAAGCGAATTGCTTACACTGGTCTATGCTAAAATCCACATAGGGTAGAAGGTCAATTTTATTGATGATACACATATCGGCAGCATCAAACATATGGGGATATTTCTGTGGTTTATCATCACCTTCCGTTACACTGATGATGACAATTTTCATAGCTTCACCCAGATCGAACAGAGCCGGGCAAACCAGGTTCCCCACGTTTTCGATGAATAAAACTGAATTCGATTGCAGGTCCAATTCCTGGATAGCATGCTGAATCATGTGGGCATCCAAATGGCAGCCGGTTCCTGTATTAACTTGAACTACCGGAACGCCCGTTTTGTCAATCCTTTCGGCATCACGCATAGTTTGCTGGTCACCTTCAATCACGGCCAATGGAGTTTCCGACTTAATGGCTGTAATGGTTTTTTCCAGAAGGGTCGTTTTGCCTGATCCGGGTGAACTGACAAGATTAAGTACGGTGATTTCCTTGGCGTCAAAGAAACCCCGGTTGCGTTCCGCCAAGAGATTATTTTCAGCTAGAACATCTTTTTGAACATCTATAGTATGATCATGATCGTGTTGATGGTCATGGTGATGATCATGATGCTGATGGTTGCTTTGAGGTTCGTTTGGTTTTTGAATTGTGGCATGTTCCCCTGGCTTTCCACAACCGCAAGTATCACACATTTGATTTCCTTTCTGGCAATTGATAATTGGTTTCCTGAAAATAACGAAACGATATTTGTATTGAGACTGTCATATGTTAAATAACTCCATTATGAAATGTAAATATTCAGCCAAGCGAACAGGTATTCTGCCGATCATAAATTAATCAACATTTATGGATTTTATTTTTAAATCTTTACCTTCTAATATATCTACAGAGAATCCTTGACAATGTGGGCATAATGTAAAAAATGTATCTGTTTCAAATGACTTATCGCAATCTCCACAGTGTCCTTTGCCGGGGACAGAAATGATGTTCAATTCTGCATTTTCAGCCAGAGTTTCGTTTCGGGCTGCATGGAAACAGAAGGCAAGGGAATCCTCCAGGACACCTGCCAATTTTCCGACCTCAACTTCAATAGAATTTATTTTTTTTGCACTATTTTGTTTTGCTGTCTGACAGGCAATTTCCACAATGTTTATAGCAAGGGACATTTCATGCATAAAATAATTTAGGATATAACTATCTTCTTTAACAACGATTAATTTAAATTCTGTCTGTTAAAAGACAGATATTATTAAGAAGATGTTAGCAAGTTTAAAACATATATAATTCTTATAAGACCATTTTAATCTAATATTATAATTAATAATTTCGGACAGTCATTTAAAGAAGGATTTATGAAAGTGTATAAAATTGATTCACCCATGAAAAATTCCCATAAGTTTAAAGACCTGAATTTCCCATCTAATATTGATGGCTCGGATATAATCATCCATATATTCAAACATTACGCAAATGAATGATATCACCCTTTTTGATCGAATAATTTCATCGTGGAATTCCTTTTCTATCACTCGTAAATAATTAGACTAAAAAACAATATTTTAATCATATTAAACTGTTAAAAAAGAATTGAGATAACAAATAAATGAATAGAAAAATTGTAACAATCGATGGCAACGAAGCCGCGGCATATATTGCACATAAAACGAATGAAGTTTGTGCGATTTACCCAATTACCCCTTCTTCTCCCATGGGAGAATTTGCCGATAGTTGGTCATCCAAAAATGAAAAAAATATTTGGGGTACAGTACCGGATGTAATAGAAATGCAAAGCGAAGGTGGTGCCGCGGGTGCTGTTCACGGTGCGCTTCAAACAGGGGCGTTAACAACAACTTTTACATCTTCCCAAGGCTTATTGTTGATGATACCAAATATGTATAAAATAGCAGGTGAATTAACCTCAACGGTTTTTCATGTTGCTGCACGGACTATCGCAACGCATGCTTTATCTATTTTCGGTGATCATTCTGATGTCATGGCAACCAGACAAACCGGTTTTGCTCAATTATCATCCAATAGCGTTCAGGAAGTCATGGACCTTGCACTTATCGCCCAGGCGTCAACGTTAGAATCCCGTATACCATTTTTGCATTTCTTTGATGGATTTAGAACTTCCCATGAAGTCATGAAAATTGAGAAATTGAGTATTGATGACATAAAAGCAATGATTGATAATGATTTGGTTCATCAACATAGAAATAGAGCTTTAAATCCAAATCAACCTGTATTACGCGGGACTGCACAAAATCCGGATGTTTTTTTCCAAGCAAGAGAGTCTGCTAATCAATACTACAATAATACACCAAAAATCGTCCAAAATGTTATGGACAAATTTGCTGAGGTGGTAGGGAGACAATACCATTTATTCGACTATGTCGGTTCCCCAACCGCAGAACGAGTGATTATCCTGATGGGTTCCGGTGCAGAAACCGTCCATGAAACAGTAGATTATTTAAATAAATCTGATGAAAATGTTGGTGTTTTAAAAGTCCGTTTATATAGACCTTTTTCAGTAAAATATTTTGTTGATGCACTTCCAAAAACTGTTAAGAAAATTGCGGTTCTTGATCGAACAAAAGAATCGGGTAGTGTTGGTGAGCCACTTTACCTGGATATTGTGACAGCACTTGTTGAAAATCCAATGGAAAGTAATCCAAACGTTGTTGGCGGTCGTTATGGTCTATCATCTAAAGAGTTTACCCCTGCGATGGTTAAAGGTATTTTTGATGAATTGAAATCTGATGAACCTAAAAAACATTTTACTATCGGAATAAACGATGATGTGAATAATACCAGTTTAGTATATGACACATCATTTTCTACTTCATCAGCGGGAACATTCAGAGGGATTTTCTATGGAATGGGGGCAGATGGAACTGTGGGCGCAAACAAGAATTCTATAAAAATTATCGGTGAAACGACTGATAATTATGCGCAAGGCTATTTCGTGTACGATTCTAAAAAGGCCGGTAGTACAACTGAATCTCACTTACGATTTGGAACTGAAGAAATTAAATCAACCTACTTGATTTCCAGAGCCAACTTTATTGCATGTCATAATTTTGAATTCCTGAAAAGTATTAATATGTTGAAAAATGCAGTGGACGGTGCAACATTTTTGTTAAACAGTCCTTATCCATCTGAAGATGTTTGGAATCATTTTCCGAAGAATGTTCAAGAACAAATTATTGAAAAGAATATCAAAGTTTATTCAATCAACGCATTGAAAGTTGCGAAAGAAACAGAAATGGGCGGACGAATAAATACCATTATGCAAACCTGTTTTTTTGCAATTTCCGGCATTTTACCAAAAGATTCAGCCATTGAAAAAATCAAACTCTATATCGAAAAGACTTATGGTATAAAAGGTAAAAAAATTGTTGAAAAGAATTTCAATGCTGTCGATCAGTCTTTAGCAAATCTACATGAAATTAATATATCTGGCACTCTTACCGGAAAAGAACTCGATGATTCGGTTTTTTCAAAGGAAGCTCCTGATTTTGTGAAAAATGTAACAGCTGGAATCTATGCAGGTAGAGGTAATGATCTACCTGTAAGTGCATTTCCGGCTGATGGAACATGGCCGACCGGAACCGCAATGTGGGAGAAAAGAAATATTGCACCGGATGTACCGGTGTGGGATCCCGATATTTGTATCCAATGTAATAAGTGTACAATTGCTTGTCCGCATGCGGCAATCCGTCCTAAGATATATGATCGCGCATTACTTAATAATGCTCCGGAAACCTTTAAATCTTTCCAAGCCAAAGGAAGAGATTTCAAAGAAGAAGTTTACACTCTTCAGGTTGCTGTCGAGGATTGTACTGGATGTACTATTTGTGTTGATGTTTGTCCGGTCAGGAGCAAAGAAAACCCGGATCATAAAGCCATCAATATGGCTGAACAGTTACCATTACGTGATGCAGAATCGGATAACTGGAAATTCTTTTTTAATTTACCGGAATTAGAAAGAGGTAGAGTAAAACATAACACCGTAAAAGGATCTCAAATACTCCAGCCGTTGTTTGAGTTCTCCGGTGCGTGTGTGGGTTGTGGCGAAACACCTTACGTTAAGTTGGCGACACAATTATTCGGAGATCGAATGGTGGTCGCTAATGCAACAGGATGTTCTTCGATCTATGGTGGTAACCTGCCAACAACTCCCTGGACAAAAAACACTGAAGGACGAGGACCTGCCTGGTCGAATTCACTTTTTGAGGATAATGCAGAGTTTGGGTTAGGATATCGTTTAACCATTGATAAACATATGCATTATGCACAAGAGTTATTACGTTTATTGAAAAATGAAGTGGGTGCAGATTTAACTGAAGAAATCCTCAATGCGGATCAATCCGACGAACCGGGTATTTTTGAACAACGTCAAAGAGTTGATACGCTTAATGATATTCTTTCAAACCTCAATTCAGAGCATGCTAAAGAATTGTTATCTGTTTCAGATAATTTGACTAAGAAAAGCGTTTGGATCATGGGCGGTGATGGTTGGGCCTACGATATAGGCTTTGGTGGATTAGATCAGGTTCTTGCATCCGGAAAAAACGTAAATATTTTGGTATTAGATACTGAAGTGTACTCAAATACCGGTGGACAAGCGTCAAAGGCAACGCCTTGGGGAGCCATCGCAAAATTTGCTGCTTCAGGCAAAGGTATAGGTAAAAAAGATTTGGGTATGATCGCAATAACCTACGGGAATGTATATGTTGCTAAAGTCGCAATGGGTTCAAACGATACGCAGACAGTCAAAGCATTTATGGAAGCCGAAGCCTATGATGGTCCATCAATCATTATTGCATATAGTCATTGTATCGCGCATGGTTATGATATGGCTAAAGGTATGCAGCAACAAAAAATAGCCGTTGAGACCGGACACTGGATGCTTTATCGATATAATCCGGATTTAAAAGAAAAAGGAAAGCAACCGTTACAATTAGATTCGAAAGAACCGACCAGGCATATTGAAGAGTTTATGTATAATGAAAATAGATTTAATATGCTCAAAAGAACAATGCCTGAACGTGCGGCTGAACTATTGAAAAATGCTGAACGTGATGCGAAAGCTCAATATGACTATTACTCAAAATTGGCGAGTATCAAATTAGAAAAAGAAAATAATTGAGAGCTTTGCAAAACCCTTTAATCATATTACGGAGGATTAGCTCTAATTGAGCGTGGAATCCACGATTGCTTTGGTGATTTGCTGGTATTAGAGCAAATTCTAAAATGGCAAATAAAAAACAAAACAATACTCTAGAGTCTCTCCCTAAAGGGACTGATTTATTACACGATCCATTATTCAACAAAGGAACGGCATTTTCTAACCAGGAAAGAAGACTGCTAAATTTAGAAGGCTTGCTGCCTCCGCACGTTTTGAACCTGGATGAACAAAAAATGAAAGTCCTGGAAACGGTGCGCGCCAAAGGAACGGATATGGAAAAATATATTTATCTCATGTCCCTCCAAGACCGTAATGAAACGCTGTTTTATCGATTGGTTACCGATGAAGTCGAAGAATTTATGCCAATCATTTATACACCCACTGTCGGTCAGGCATGCCAGGAATATGGCCACATTTTCCGCCGGCCCCGAGGAATGTACATCTGTCGTAATGATAAAGGATTTATTAAAGGAATTCTTCAGAATTGGCGCAGGAAAAATGTGGATGTCATTGTAGTGACCGATGGCGAAAGAATTCTTGGATTAGGAGATTTGGGTGCCGATGGAATGGGAATCCCCGTCGGAAAACTATCGTTATATACTGTGTGTGCAGGTATCCATCCAATCAGAACACTTCCAATTACTATTGATGTGGGAACCAACAATGAAGAATTGCTCAACGATCCTCTTTATATCGGCTTAAGAATGAAAAGACTCGTTGGCGAAGCATATGATGAATTGATTGACGAATTCGTTGAAGCAGCTTCTGAAGTTTTTCCAAAAGTATTGATTCAATTTGAAGATTTTGCTAATCAAAATGCGTATCGTCTTTTAAATCGATATCGGAATAATTATTGTACGTTTAATGATGATATTCAGGGAACCGGTGGTGTAATATTAGCTGGACTCTTGACTGTTATGAGGTATTTAAAGTCATCATTTCAGCAGCAGCGAATTTTGTTTTATGGTGCCGGTTCAGCAGCCATTGGAATTGCGGAGGATATCGCAAGTAAAATGGTAATGGATGGTGCGTCTATGCAAGAAGCAAAAGAAAAAATATTCTTTTTTGATTCACGAGGATTGGTGGTTAAAGGTCGAGATCATTTGAATCCGAATAAAGAGAAATTTGCTCATGAAATAGAAGGGGAAAGCAATCTTCTGGAAGCCATCAAAAAAATTAAACCAACTATCATTATTGGTGTGTCCGGACAGGCAAAGGTCTTTACGAAAGAAGTGATTGAAGAAATGGCAAGATTAAACGATCGTCCGGTCATTTTTGCTTTATCCAATCCAACAACAAAATATGAATGTTCAGCAGAAGAAGCTTACCAATGGTCAGAAGGAAGAGCGGTTTTTGCCAGTGGCAGTCCTTTCGATCCGGTGGAGTATAAGGGTAAAACATTTTATCCGGGACAAGGGAATAATGCTTACATTTTTCCGGGTGTGGGATTAGGGACAGTCATATCAAAATCAAAATATGTCGTAGATGAAATGTTTATTATTGCTGCCCAGACGCTGGCAAATATGGTTGGTGAGGAAGATTTGGCAATGGGAAGAATGTACCCGTCATTGAAGAACATTCGTAATATTTCATTGAATATTGCCACAGCCATTGCAGAATATGCTTTTGATCATGATTTGGCACAAGTACCCAGACCGGAGAATATCCGCCAGCATATCAAGGAAGAAGTCTACCAACCGGAATATAAATCTTACGTATAATTTTTATTGTAACGACTGCGCTAAAAATATGTGGTGCTTTTTCGCGCCATTATTTTAACCGTTTGTTAGCTGCTGGGAGTTCTCCTTAGTCATTATACTTTTAAAATCAATATTACAGCCTCCTAAAATCGGTCCCTGTAGGGTTTTGAAATACTTCGAGTTCAAATTCAGGAACTGCTGCAATAAGATGATCGAACATATCTGACATGATGCCTTCATATGTCACCCATTCCTGACGATTGCTGAATGTGTATATTTCGATTGGAAGACCTTTTTCTGTAGGAAGCAATTGCCTTATCATACAGGTCATATTAAGATTAATATCAGGGTTATTTTTCACATAAGCTTCTGCATATACTCTGAAGATACCAATATTAGTTAAATGCCTTCCGTTGATTAAATAGGTTTTATCTATCTTATTTTCTTTATTATACTCTTCAATTTTATTGCTTTTTTCTTCAATATAATCTTTTATCAGTTGAAACTTTTTAAATCGTTCCAGCATTTCCAGTGTGCAGAATTTTATGCTGCTGATCTTAATATTTAAAGACCTTTTTATCCTTCTGCCTCCCGATTCTGACATTCCCCTCCAGTTCTTGAAAGATTCCGAAATAAATGCGTAAGTAGGGATAGTAGTAATGGTTTTATCCCAGTTTTGTACCTTTATGGTCGTTAGGTTCATCTCAATAACATCACCATCTGCACCATATTTTGGCATGGAGACCCAATCACCTATCTGTATCATATCATTTGCTGAAAGTTGTATGCTCGCCACAAATCCCATAATGGTGTCTTTAAATATCAATAACAAAACAACTGTCATTGCCCCCAAAGCACTAAAAAAGTATAACGGGGATTTATTCAGGAGGAATGATAGAATAATTATACCGCCTATAATGTAAATGGCGATTTTAACTAACTGGAAATAGCTATCTAAAGGATTGTCTTTAAATAATTTTGTATTATCGAAATAGTACTTGAGCGCATTCAAGATATTGATGATAACAATAATTAAAACAGCGCTGATATAAGCATTCACTAATCTAAAAATATAAGGAATTGCGCCAGAGAAATCCTCAAATATATAAGGAGTAGTCAAATAGATTACAATAGCCGGTGCAATATGAGAAAGTGTAATAAAAACTTTATTTTCCACCAGAGCATCATCCCATACGGTTTTTGTTTTTTTGATTACTAATCGGATAGAACGGATAAGAATCTTTTTTACAATGAGATTGGTGACATAAGAAAGGATAAAAAGAATAAATAATAGTATTAATAATTTCAAATACATGGTGGAAGTTTCTTCAACTCCAAGTCCAATTAGCCAATCGGTAAGCCATTCCATTGATTTAGTATTCATCCGTTTTTCCCATAAAATAATTTAATAAGTGTTTTTCGTAATTTTTTATTCTGTCTTTGTTATCTGTCGAAGCACATTTACTTTGGATCGGGAGTCCCGAATTTTTCCGGGACGAAGATACAAAGTTCCGCTTTTGCGGAATGTGCTTGAACGTTTAGTATATGAAAAGTAAGCGATTTCGGAGTACAAAATTTTCAAATTAAAAGAATGCTCAAACGGTTACAAATCTTAATTTTACAATTATCTCGCTTATTTTATATATACATTGTTGGCATTAGTTTTCATTTTCTGTCGTATATTTTTTCCACCATTTTTCTGTTGGGAATTTTGTATCTCCAACTATTACTGGTTCTCCAATTTTTGGTGTTGTTACAGGCATATTTAATTCACTGGCTTTATTTAAAATTCGTTCTATTGGGTCTGTCCAATCGTGAAATGCTAATGTAAAAGCGCCCCAATGTATTGGTAAAAGTAGTCTACTCTTTAAGTCAATTGATGCTTGAATGGTTTCTTCTGGCATTATATGTAGCAATTTCCAATCTTCGTTATATTGTCCACATTCCATTAGTGAAATATCAAAAGGTCCGTATTTATCACCGATTTCCTTAAAATGAGTATCATATCCGCTATCTCCACTAAAATAAATATTGTCCTTGATTCCTTTTATTACCCATGAACACCAAAGAGTAGTCGCTCTATCAAATAAGCCTCTTCCAGAAAAATGACGTGCAGGAGTACATACTAAACTTATGGTGTCAAATTCGACACTTTCCCACCAATTCAATTCAGTAATTTTTTCTTTTGCAACTCCCCATTCTATTAAATGATTACCAAGACCTAAAGGTGTAAAATATTGACCAACTTTTCCCTTTAATTTTTTAATTGAGCCATAATCTAAATGGTCAAAATGGTCGTGTGATAAAATAACAACTTCAATAAAAGGTAATTTTTCAATTTCAATAGATAAATCTTTTGAATAACGTTTTGGACCAAGTAATGAGATAGGAGAAGGTTTATCTCCAAGCATTGGGTCAATTAGTATTTTTTTACCATCTATTTCCAACAAGAAAGTGGAATGACCAAACCAAATTAATTGAGTTGTATTTATGTTTTGATTTTCAATGGTTATTGAGTCAACTTTTTCAATTTCAATATTAATTTTTGGATTTCGATTTGGTGCTTGCTTTGTCATTTCTTTAAGTATTTTCCAATAATTAATATTCATAGGGCTTGGATGTTGGTTAATAAACTTTCCGCTTTTATAATTTTCTAATTTAGCGTATTCAACTTTTTGTTTCTTACTTGGAGTTTTTCCAAACTGAGGGCTAAAAATTAAGAAAAGCGATACAGCAATTATTATTAAACCAATTATTGCCGCTATTGAAATTCCAATCATTTTAAATATTTTTTTTCATTTAATACTAATTGTGTATCGTCTACCAAATTAATGCCAACAAAGGCGCTAAACGGAGTTCTGCATCAAGGGCGTAGGATTTTTGAGTTGACTCAAAAAGACTAAAAGCCCGCAGATGCGGGACCAAATTGTGTTTAGCAAAAGTTCGAGCATGTTTTGGCTTGATGCCCCGCTGAAGCGGAAAGTTAATTAAAATTTTAGCCATAAACAATTTGGTTTAGCGCCTTTGTTCA
>CAJVYU010000056.1 GCA_913009735.1 uncultured Fidelibacterota bacterium | reverse complement strand
TAGACAAATGCAGTTTTCAAGCTTCAGAATATGTTAAACGCCACGGACCTGAACAAAATTAAATCCCGGATTTATTCCTGTATTTAAGTATTGTTAATACTTCTAATGGTTAATCAGGTTATTACTTCGGCAAACATTAGTCTTATCAAAGATAACACAAGACTCCTTGTCATCGCGAGGCGTGGAGCGACGAAGCGATCTCCTTGATACCGCAGCCTTTAGGAGATTGCTTTGTCGCTCGTTCCTCTCTCCGCGCAATGACAATATTATTATGACTAACCATTGCCGGAGTAATAGTAGTAAGGACGTAATCTTTTATTTTTTTTTAGTTTATTATTTTATGTCAATTGCAGGAATCTTTATCACTTCAGATAAATTCATGAAAAAGATTCAACACATTTCGGCAAGCTCAATGCAACGCCTACGGCGTTGGTTGGTCTTTTTATTTAAGTGCTATAGATATGAGACTCCTAACGGAGTCCGACAAAATAAGTTGAATAATCCGCCAGCTGGCGGATTACATGTTTATAAAACTTCCAATGAATGATTACCGACCTCCGCTAGCTTACAGTCACGTACCGTAGATGGGAGTGTTCTGTTTGGCTTTTCTATTAGCAATAAATTAGTCGAGACACCCAAAACAACCATCATTAAAAACTTATGTCTTGATATTATGAACTTTACAAGAATTAAAAACTGAAATATTTACTCGTTGCGCAAAACAGGAGGCGCAAGCCTGTTTCAACCTTATAACCGGACACTACTGATGTTTAATTAAAAAAAAAGGGGAGCAAATAGCTCCCCTTTTTTACACGATGTATATTTTACTTTCTGTTAGGAAGTACTGCCTTATTTCAACAGGAGCATCTTTTTAGTTTTGGTATAATTATTACTATTGATCCTGTAGAAATAAATTCCTGATGGTAAGTAATCAGCCGAGAAGGTAATGTTGTGATAACCAACATCTAAATCCTTGTTGATTAACTCTGCTACAACCTGGCCTACAGAATTGAAAACCGTTAAGTTAACAAATCCTGCTTCAGGTAAAGTAAAATTAATCGTCGTTACCGGATTAAATGGGTTCGGGAAGTTTTGCGATAATGAATATTCAATGGGAATTGATCCAAAAGCTATTGACAAAACTTCAGCGCTTACTTCGCTGGACAGATCACCTAAATTACCCGAAAAATCAACTGCAGCGACCTTATAATAATAGGTATTCGGTGATAAGCCGCTATCATAGTATTCCAAGTCGGTTACTACATCAATTTCAGTGGTTTCATCAGCAGGGAAACTAGGTGAGGTTGAGCGGTAAACCCGGTAAAAATTGATATCGGGATCAGCCGGTGCTTCCCATGCAAGTTGAATGGTGTAGTCCACAACAACCGATGCCATCATGTTGAGAGGTGCCGTGGGTACCAGGTTGTCGATTGAGAACCCTTCGCCGGACTCTGATTCTACGGCAACACCGCTTTGAGTCAATGCGACAATTTTAAACGCGGTCCATGCAGTATCAGTATCAACATTGTTGAAAACAGTTTCCACTTCCAGGGCATAACGGGGGCTTCCATCAGCTGTGACTTCTCCAACATTAGTCCATCCAACTTCACTGCCATAATCATCATACCGTTTCACGATGTAGGTTGCGACCGGATCATAAGCTGTAATATCATCGACCAGATTATCCCAAACAATACGGACCTGATATCCTTGGTCATTGGGTACATCTTCGATAGCAACGATATTGCCTGCTATCTGATCTTCCAATGCATTAATAGATACCTTCAACAATGCCACGGCGAAGGCCGGATTGTGGATTCCGCCGCTGCGGTCTTCTTCAACAAAAAGGTAATTGAAGGCAGCTTGAATTTCAGTAAGTGTATAAATATAATCCCCACCTACATCAACTGCACTGGAATCAATCGGAGGCAGCAACAGAGCTAATTCTTCCAATAGTCCATGAATTTCATCCTGCAATCCTTCATCTATACCATCACCATCATGATCGGCTACACCGTTGAAGTAATACATTTTTTCATCAAATGATTCACCGAAATTTCCATGACAACCGGCGCAGGCTTCAACATTGTCTACTCCATTGGGGTCTGTCATGCTGAAAGTATGTCCGCCGGTTTGAATAATATTTCCAAGATCATCAGCAACATGATCACCAGCCATGTGGCATGTTACACATGCATCATCCGTTGCAGAAAGGTGAGGAGAAGAGGGTAGCGTTTGCCCAAAAGTCGGTACATTTGCTCCCGCCAGCATATCAGCCTGCGGACCATGATGCGGACCAAAATGTGAACTATAATGAACATATTCATAATAGCTTGGATCTCTCCGACCCTTATGACAATTCATGCACAATTTTCCATTCCCGCCATCTTGAATTATCGTTCCATCCCCGAGTACAACAGGATCATTTAGACGCAGTTGATGTGCATTTTCTGCTGAATGAGGATCGTGACAGGCGGCACATGTGATCTTTTCGACCGGAGGTGCTTCTGTTAATGGTTGCTGACCGCCTTCCACCCAGGCCATAAAACCAGAACCGCTGTGGCATGGAGCGCAACTTGCCCTTGATCCTGCATAACCGCCATGTGGAAGAAGAGCATGCTTGCTATTTTCCCATTGATCCGGGTACGCATGGTGTGTGCCGGAATCATGGCACAATGCACATGTTTGCGCATCCAAGGACGTGGACATAATATCAGGTGTCCCAAAATGTTCGCTTCCCGGGCCATGGCAACTTTCACATTGAATATTGGCACGTTCAAATGCTACCGGATAGTCGGCGGCAAGAAGATCGTACAGACCGTTAAATAAATGACCGCCTGTAGTGTCACCATAAACATCAACAAGTGTTGTGGAATCAGGGTAAACAAAGTCAAAATCGTCAAAGCCGTCGTTAACAGCTCCGTCTTGACCTACAACGTGACAACTGACACAATAAGATCCATAATAGTTACTAAGGGTACCATTAAGCGCTCTTACCAGCATATCGCTATGACCTGTCTGTGTCCACTCGGTGAATTTTTCGTTATGACATGTTTCACAACTGGGAGTACCATTGCTAACGCCTAAGAAGGTTCCAGCATTGATGGTAATTGTCGCAGATACTGAACCTTCTGATATGGTCAGTATATACGTACCTATAGAATCAGGAATAAAGGAGGCAAATTCAATATTATCGCCTTCCGCTACTGCGGTTCCCAGTGTATAGGTAGAATTTGCCGGGGAACTGGTGACAGACCAAGTGAGATTCGTCGTGATTGTCGAATCCACAAACTCTGCTTTTAAGTACTGTTTTGTCCCAATACCAACATTTGTCAAGGCATTATAAGCTATATCAAATATATCAGATGTATTTGATGCTGCATCGCGTGGAGAGACCCCGAAAGGCTCCAGCAATAATTCTTGGGTAAATGAGGTTGAGATAAGACAGCACATGAGGATTAGTTTGATTACTGTCGTATTCATTTGAGTTTCTCCTTGTATTTGTTTGATGATCATCAACGAAGAATACAGGATCAATTTATCCTGTTAATGTGATTATAATCAATTAAATAAATAAAATATTAATGAGAAATTTTCTTTAGTAATAAAGAATATTATAGTGTTGTATTGTCCGGAAATACATGCAGCCAATGAAAAATAATCAGAACAAGACAAATGCGGTTTTCACGCTTCGGAATATGTTAAATAACCCGGACTTGAGCACCATTAATATGATAAAATTTAGATATTCAAAAAAATATTGTTCCTTAAATAATATATGAAAATTCATCTTTAGTAAATTATAAAATAGAAAGTTCAAGATATATAAAATTAACATTTCACAATACGTAATTGTTCAATAATAAAATATATATTATCTTGATAAGAAGACTATTATATCTTAATTTATTTACAATTAATTTCAATTAACATAATAAGATAATAAGACCTTCATAAAAACAAAGGAGATAAGAATGAAGAAAATGCTATTAATAATGCTCATATTATTTGGCATTATGTATGCGCAGACTTATGTTGGTAATGAAGCATGTCTTGGTTGCCACAACAATGCTGCGTTGGGCGATAAGACCGGGTGGAGAACCACCATGCATGCAAATGGATTTTCAGTTCCGATGGGTACGAACACCATGCAAGATCTCTATGGTGTTGTAGCGGATGCTAATCAAAATGGTACTGACGATTTTATCGATGGATTAAGTTTATCTGATGCATCAATAACATCGGCATTTGTAGATTATGGTTCAAATGCGCCTGTTTTAGGTTACGACAGCGGTACTGATCAATATACGGTTACCATTGGTGATTTGACCATGCCGGTGAAACTGACTTATGGCGGTAGCGGGTTGTATAAACAACGGTATATATTAAAAATACCCCTGTCTGACGGCACCGAAACAGCTAGCCATTATGTGTCACCGATTCAGTACAATGAAAAAACCAATGAATATGTGGGTTACCACCCTGAAGCCTGGTATGCAGATCCTGCCAACGGTGATTATACACCACTATTCAGCGCTGCCAGTGTAACAGTTACAGAAGTAGTCGCTTCAGCAAATACGCAAAAACGGAATTTTGAAAAGAACTGTGTGGGCTGTCATTTTGACTATACAGAATTATCAGAAACATCTGATGGTGAATGGGTCGCTGATGCTCCCGATGCCGGTACAAACGACACAGGTAGTAGTGTGTATGATATTGACGGTGATGGTACTTTGGATCTTGTGAATACCGGTTGTGAACGGTGTCACGGACCTGGTTCTGCTCATGTTTCATCAGGAAGCGCTGCGGACATTATCAATCCGGAAGACCTCACAGCACAACAGGCAAATGACTTGTGCGGATTTTGTCACTCTCGCGGGGCGAGTGTTCCCAATGGAACATTCCATTTTCCTTTTGACGATGCAAATATGACAGATTGGGAAACGGGTGATGCCTGGGATGATTATTATACAGACCACGGTGGCTATTATGGTGATGGAGTCGTGGGTGATAACGAAATACGCAGCTCTAAGAAACATCATCAGCAATACTTCGATTTTTATGAAAGTAGTAAACCAACATTTGTTTACCACGAAGTTAGATGTTATGAATGTCATGACGTTCATAATTCAGAAAAGCATCAGATTCGTACTGAAATAGTCGAAGAGGATGCAAGTGGTAATGACTTGGTGATTACTACAGAAAATGATAACAATACCCTTTGCCTGGCCTGTCATGCAACACACGGCGACTTTGAAACAATAACGAAGGAAATGGTATCTGATCCGGTAACCAATGAAGCGGCGATTGCCGCCGTGGTAAGCGAACACACCAACCATGACTACGATCCGGCTGGTACTGGTGAGAGCAGGTGTTCGAAATGTCATATGCCTAAGACGATCAAATCGGCAATCAATTATGACATTCACTCACATACATTTGAACCAATAAGCCCCCAAAAAACATTGGCTTACGGAATGCCGAATTCATGTGCTGCTAGTTGTCATAGAGGTTTTGAAAATGGATCAACTCCAGTATTCGGAACGGGTGCAGACGCTTCTCTGTCCGATTGGACAGAAGCGACTGATGTTGCTTTAGCAGATACATTACTCCATTACTTCGGACCGCAAGGTACGTGGTGGAGCATTGATCAGATTCTTTCCACTGTTGAATGGGTAGATGGGAATATCCCCGAACGTCATTCACTGGGGCAGAATTATCCAAATCCATTTAATCCAAACACTATTGTTCCATTCAATGTTCATACGGCCGGACAAGTAAAGATTGTTTTGTACAATCTACTTGGACAGGAAATGGCTGTTCTTGCTGATGAGTTTATGGCTCCTGGTGAGTATAAACTAAATCTGAATGCACAGTCCTTTGCAACCGGTGTATATATTTATGACATGACAATAAATAATAGTGAAAAAGGAATTGTGTTCAAGGATAGTAAAAAAATGGTATTTATGAAATAAATACTGACTTACATAGTATATAATCAAAATCCCCTGTTAATCAGGGGATTTTGATTATTACCAATAAAATATTCAAAGAAATAATTTGTCTCATATACAATCCTTAAATTTTTTTATTTTCTGTAAATTTTCAAATTAGTTAGTTCGAAATATATATAATTAACATTTTTAAATACATAATGAATCAATAATAAAATTTATAAAACGATAATAAGACCTTGAAATCATATTATATATTAAGGTAATATTCCAATTATTATATTTAACGATTAATCAGGGAATGAAAAAAAAGGAGATAAGGATGAAGAAAATGCTATCAATGACCCTCATATTATCTTGCATTATATATGCACAGACTTATGTTGGTTCAACCAATTGCCAGTCCTGTCATACCGAAAAATATTCTGACTGGTTTGATTCCGGCCATCCATACAAATTTAATATAACAAATAATGCTGCACCGGTTTATCCTGATTTTGTTACGAATTTTCAGGATGTATGGGATGATAGTATCGGATTTACCTGGGATCAGGTATCCGGTGTTATTGGTGGATTTGGATGGAAAGCCCGGTTTGTTGACCAAACAGGAAAACTCATTGGAACTGCAAATAGTGTTGTCAATGCGGGACTTGGTCATAACCAGTTCAACTTTTATGACGGCACACTCTGGGGTATAGGCAATTATCATCCTGCAGATGATAAAACCTACAACTATGGATGTTTCAGGTGCCATACAACAGGTCCGGAAGAAGGAGGTACCTGGCTGGCTGGTGTTGCAGATCTGGGTACATTTGCAGAAGGCGGTGTCGGCTGTGAAGCATGCCACGGTCCGGGAAGTAACCACGTTTCAGATCCAAGCACTTCAAATATTGATCGTGTCTATGAATTCAATATTTCAGATACAACCGGTCTAGATTTCGGCGGTACGATTGGCGTCGTTGCACCGGATCCGAACGGGGATGATGTTAACTACCTCTGCGGTACCTGTCATAACCGTGGTTTTAATGCGCCGATTGAAGCAAAAGGCGGATACATCAAACACCATGAAGTCTGGGAAGAATCCCTGACTTGGGACGGTCACAGTTTCATGAGTTGTACTTCCTGCCATGATCCCCACAAGCGCGTTATCTGGGATGGTGACGGGATTACCATGGATTGTACAACATGCCACGCAGATCAAGTAGCAACCCTCAATCACAGCGGAACGTCAAATTGTGTAGACTGCCATATGCCATACGCCGGTAAGTCTGCTGTAAAAAGAGGTGAAAGCGGGTATAAAGGTGATATTAACTCTCATCTTTTCAAAATCACAGTTGATGATCAATCCATGTTTACCGATGATGGACATTACGTAAAGGACGACAGCGAACGTCCGGCATCTCTGGATCTTGGTTTTGCCTGTCTGGGTTGTCATAATGATGATCCGAATGATGCCATACCGGAAAAAACGATAGCAGAAGCAGTTATCGCTGCTGCTAATATGCATGGAACAGCGTCAATATCTGCTGGTAATTCTCTGCCGGATAAATTCCAGCTCTCGCAGAATTATCCGAATCCATTCAACCCAATGACTGTCATTCCGTTTGATATTCAAACAGCCGGACATGTTAAACTTGTTATATACAATCTGCTTGGACAGGAAATGGCAGTTCTTGCTGATGAGTATATGACTCCCGGTGAATATAAACTAAATTTGAATGCACAATCTCTTGCGACCGGTGTATATATTTATGATATAACGGTAGATAATAGTGAAATGGGAATTGTGTTCAAAGATAGTAAAAAGATGGTAATTATGAAATAGTATCAATATAAGTATATTAAAAAAATCCCCCGGTAAATCGGGGGATTTTTTTATAGCTATTTATAGTTTTAAAAATATAAAATCCATTAAATAATAAAATAGGATACTATTATCTTGTTTTATAATAATACTATTTTCTAATTTTATTATATGAAAAATACTGTTTTATTAACTTTAGTTTTTCTTTATTCATTCCTCTTCGGAAAACAACCCATTTTCGGAGGGTTTATTAAATTCGATATGTACTACAATACAAGGCAGATTGTATCCGCAAGAGAAGGTCATTACTATCTATATCCGCAACCAATCGATGAAAAAGATCTGAATAGCGACCCATTCTTCAATATGGCCAACTTTCAATCAAGAGTGTGGCTGAAAATAAACGGAAAAAAAGCATACGGAGCAGAAGTATCAGGAAAGATAGAAGCAGACTTTTTTGGCACTGGTAATGGCTTGGAGAATGTTTTACGTCTTCGCCATGCATTTATTAAAATGTCATGGCCAAAGATTGATGTATTGTTTGGTCAATATTGGAGCCCCTTATTTACATTAGATGTTTTTCCCCAAGTAGTCAATTTCAACACCGGGGCACCCTTCCAGCCTTTTGCACGTTTTCCTCAGATTTCTATTAAATGGAAGATAGCAGAATCACTGAGTGTATTGGGAGCTGCGACCATGCAGCGGGACGCCTTCCAGGAGATCTCAGGTAGAGAAGTTCAGCAAAGGTCAGGAATCCCGGCGATACATCTCCAGGGTATCTGGAAACAAGGAACATTCTTATTTGGAACCGGTGGATATTGGAAAGCTTTGCGACCGGAAAAGGGTGGTGAGAATATTTATGCGGACGCTTTGACAATCTTTTCAAAATTGGGTTTCAACAATCTCAATATCCGGATGAAATATATTTCAGGGAATGATCTTTCAGATCATATCATGCTTGGCGGATATGCAATTATTGAAAATACTGAAACTGGAATAATCGATTTTAGGCCAACAAATTTGAACAGTTATTGGTTAGATGCGGAATATGCATTTAACAAATTATTGATAGGTATTTTTACAGGATTTACCGAAAACTATGGAATGAAAACTGAACTCGAGCCTGACGATGTTTATACATTCAAAGCACGGTCATCAAATATATTAACTGTCTTTCGAATAAGTCCCAGAATCGTATGGAAAAGGAACAACTTGAAATTTGCGCTGGAATTAGACAGGACAGACGCATTATATACATCTGCGTATGCAGATAATCTCAAACCCGAAAAATCTGAAGACGACAAACCAGTAGTAAATGATCGACTGTTGTTTGCAGTCTACTTATCATTCTAAATGAAAAGGAAATTACCGTGATAAAAAATATTAAAAACCGATGGTGGGTTGTTGTCGGAGCCATTATGATTCAATTAGCGCTCGGAGCCATCTATGCGTGGAGTGTATTTACAAAAATTCTTACCGATCCGAACGATGTATATGGGTTTACTGCCAAGGAAACAGCATGGGTGTTTTCAGCCGGATTGGCTACCTTTGCCTGTGTGATGATTCTGGCGGGAAGATTGCAAGCAAAATATGGTCCTACCCGAATTGCTGTTTCCGGAGGTATCCTCCTTGGAATAGGATATATCCTCGGTGGAATATTTGGATCAACATTCCTGACCCAATTCATTTTTATTGGAATCATGGGCGGCGCCGGTATTGGCTTGGCTTATGTTGTACCCATTGCGGTAGGGGTAAAATGGTTTCCCGATAAAAAAGGCTTGATCACCGGATTAGCTGTAGCTGGTTTTGGTTTTGGCGCCACTATCTGGGTTAAACTGGCAGATTCTTGGTTTGGCGGTTTGCTAAACACAACACAGGTTTTTGGTTTGCCCGGCGTCCAGAGTGTCTTTGTTATTTATGGTATTGTTTTTGCGATATTAGTATTGCTTGGAAGTATAGTAATGGTAAACCCTCCGGATGATTATTCCCCTGATGGTTGGACAGATAATACGCAGAAGGGCGAACCACAATTGGATACGGTCGATTTTGATTCGAATCAAATGTTAAAAACGCCGCAATTTTATATGATTTGGTTCACCTTTATTTTTTCAGCATTATCCGGGTTGATGGTGATTTATTGTATTCGTTTATTTGGGGTCGATGCCTTGGAATACAATGGAGTAGAGAATGCTGCGATTCTAGCAGGAACAGCTATGGCTTGGTATGCCATTTTCAACGGAGTGGGGAGAATTGTATGGGGAATGTTTTCTGACAGAATTGGTCGTAAGAACGCTATTCTTACCATGACTGTTTTCCAGGGAATTATCGTGCTGGTGATTTATCACTTATTTATCCATTTTGGAACTTCCATTGGATTCGTATTTGCCGCATCCATTATCGGTTTCAATTTCGGAGGTAATTTTGCATTATTTCCGGCTATAACAGCAGATTATTTTGGCAATAAAAATGTTGGTATCAATTATGGCTGGGTGTTTTCTGCCTATGGAGTTGCGGGTATTGTCGGACCTTTCATCGCAGGGTATTTTAAAGATTCTGCTCATTCATCCGGCGATCCGTCCGTTTGGATGACGCCATTTATTATTGCAGGTGCGGCATGTTTGATTGGTTCGTTAATTATGTATTTCAACCACCCTCCCAATTTGGAAGTAAAAAAGAAGGTTAGCGTTAGTTTAGCGAACTAAAAAAAGTTATTTTTAAAACTTTTATAATAGGTTAAGGGAGTGTCTTAAATTTAGTACTGGCAAGATAATAAAAAATGGAATTCCATAAAATGAACATGAATTATATTTTCTTTTCCTTAACATTGAAAAATGGCAGGCTGACTGTTCCATTTAATTTATACACAAATATTCAATACTAGATCTATCAACTAACCGAGAAAACAGTGTAATGAAATCAATCCATTTGGCACCAGAAAACGTATCGGATTTAATCAGGCATCTACAGACTCTTGGAAAGGTTTTTGCACCTCATCCAAAAGGGGATACCTCGTTTTCTTTTGAAACGGTATCCGATCCGGATTCTGTTGTGCTTGACTACAACAGAACCCTCCAGTCGATCAAGAAATATTTCCTCCCACCCAGGGAGAGACTTATGTCTTATTCTATGGAAACGAACCAATACGAAAAAGAGGAAATAAGCGCAGAACCTCGAATTTTTCTTGGTGTACACAGCTACGATATGCAGGCTGTCTTAAAATTGGACTTTAATTTCGGCCAAGGCAACCCTGAACTCAACTACCTGAAACGAAGAGAGAATTGTTCTTTCATCGGTGTTTCTTTCACTCCGGACGACTATCATTTCAGTCAGTCAGTGGGTATTCCTGTGGAAGATCTGAAGGGATTTGATTTATTCTTTCGGAAACATGAATCCGGCTACACGGTTTTTGTTGTTACTAAAAAGGGCGAAGAACTCCTTCAAGATTTTTCATCGTTAAGCGATACGGGTTTTGAATCGGATATTTCTTATGAATTTTCAACTCAATTAAGCATCAACTATAATCGCTTACCGGAATTGTTTAATCATGTATGGGATTCACCCGTTTGGGAAGAGGTTTCCCGGAATTGTGTCGGGTGTGGAACATGCAATCTGGTTTGCCCGACCTGTTATTGTTTCAATGTCGAAGATAATGTAGAACTATCTTTGAAAACCGGCACCCGTGACCGCCACTGGGACGGATGCATGCTCAATAGTTTTGCTGCCGTTGCCGGGGGTGAAAATTTCAGGGAATCTTATGCAGAGAGACAAAGACACCGAATATATCGAAAATTTAAATATATTAGTGATGTTACAGGTGAACCCTGGTGTGTCGGTTGCGGCCGCTGTATTGCATCCTGTACCGCCGGAATCAGCATTGTAGAAATTGTTAATAAATTGAAAGATGAATATGAACAAACCCGTTTGATAAAATCCACCAATAAACAAGAAAGGGCCAGTGTCGAGTCAAGTATGTAGTGTGTAAAAAGTCGCAGGAATTTTTGGCGGTAATAAGGCGAATATTTTCAGCATAGCCGGGAGCTATGGTTAAGATATTCAACAAAGTTATCGGCTAAAATAACCAGACTTGGTTACGCTAATACATGGTTGACACGACATTAGTTAGAAAAGCTATGTCAGAACTCGCATATCAAGATCAAAATCCTATGGAACTTTATTACCCTGAGATTGCAGAGATCACAAAGGTCAATCAGTTTACAGAACTGGAAAAATGGTACGAGATCACCCTGCCGAACGGACGCGATCTTGGCCATCAACCCGGACAGTTTGTACAAGTGTCACTTTTTGGAGTTGGAGAAGCGCCCATCTCTATCACATCTTCCCCTACAAAAAAAAGCGCTTTTGAACTCTGCGTCCGTAATGTGGGAATGCTTACCGATAAACTACACCTACTGGATGTTGGCTCAAATCTCGGAATTCGCGGTCCATTCGGCAAAGGGTTTAACATAGATGCATTCAGAGGAAAAGATGTACTCATCGTTGGGGGCGGTATTGGGATTGTTCCGCTGCGTTCTCTCATCAACTATATTATTGATAACCGTCAGGAATTTGGCAGATTAATCATTTGTTACGGTGCAAAATCTCCCAAAGAACTGCTTTTTGCGGATGAGTTAAAACTCTGGGAATCCGATCCCGAGATTGAATATCATGTTACTGTAGATAATATTATACCGGAGTGGAAAGGTCATGTTGGTGTAATCACTACGTTATTTCCCAACATTGAGCTAGATCTTGAAAACACAATTGCAGCTGTAGTAGGCCCGCCTATTATGTACAAATTTGTATTGATGGCATTAAAGACCAAACAACTCCCTGATGAAAATATCTACTTATCACTGGAGCGCAGAATGAAATGCGGAGTGGGAAAATGCGGCCATTGTCAAATTAATCAATCTTATGTCTGCCAGGAGGGACCGGTCTATCATTATCCTGACATTAAAAATTTACCGGAGGCTATCTAATGGCTAAACCGAAAGTTGCATTCTTCGATTTCACAAGCTGTGAAGGATGCCAGCTAAATAAATTGAATTTAGAGAATCATCTCCTGGATGTGCTGGAACATATTGATATTGTGGAATTTCGGGAAGCGATGGACGATAAAGCAGATGAATATGATATCGCATTTATTGAAGGGTCCATTTCGACACCGCAGTGCGTGGAACGTATTCATGATATCCGCCGCCGAGCGAAAACACTGATCGCCCTGGGGTCTTGCGCATCCATCGGAGGTATTAATTCTATGAAAAACCTCCAACCGATTGAATCCGTTCGTGAAGCTGTATATGGCAAAGATAAATACCTCTTCCCGACTCTTCCGGCAATTCCTGTTTCAGCTATTGTAAAAGTCGATTACGAAATTTACGGCTGTCCCATGAGCATCCCCGAATTTTTACAAGTGTTTAAATCACTCATAATGGGGAAGGCTCCCATCAAGTCAGATTCACCTGTTTGTGTGGAATGCAAACTTAAAGAAAATGAGTGTTTGTTTGAGCGGGGGATGGTTTGCCTGGGACCGATAACACGATCCGGCTGCGACGCCATTTGTCCGTCTTTTGGGCAGTTTTGTACGGGATGCCGCGGATTGGTTCCAAATGCTGATAAAAATGCAATGACAGATATTTTAATGAAACATGGATTGTCTACAGATGAAGCAAGTAAACGTCTTCTTATGTTTAACAGTTACGTTTCAGATGAAATGGTTAATTAATCATGGAAAAAATTCTTGGGGAATACATAGTATGAGTAAAAATCTTGACATTATGGTCAAACATCTGACACGGGTTGAGGGACATGGAAATATTGTTGTCAACATGAAAGACGGTGTGCTTGAAAAAGCCCAGTTGGATATTGTAGAAGCGCCCCGTTATTTCGAAGCGATGCTGAAGGGCCGGAGTTTTCATGAGGCTGCCATAATTACCTCACGAATTTGCGGTATATGCTCCCTGGGGCACCAGATGACGTCGCTAAAAGCCACTGAGGATGCTTTAGGACTTGAGATATCAACTCAAACTGAATTGTTGAGAAAACTGCTTATCCATGGCGCAACCATTCAATCAAACATCCTTCACATTTACTTTCTCGTTGCACCGGATTTATTAGGAGCACCCAGCGTCTTCCCGCTGATTCCCACACACAAAGATGTCATTCTCCGTGCTCTGAGGATGAAACGTATGGCAAACGATATCGGAGATATTGTGTCCGGTCGTGCCGTGCATCCCATTACGCCGGTTCCCGGCGGGTTTACACAAATCCCGTCTGTTGGAGAATTGAAAGAAATACGGCGCCAACTGGTTGAAGACGGAATCCCGGATATGATGGAAACAGTGAAGACGCTGGCTTCCGTCGCTCACATGATTCCAAATTTCACCCGTGAAACAGAGTACATTTCGCTGAAGCATCCTGATGAATACGCTCTGTACGATGGAGATATATTTTCATCGGACACCGGACCAGCGCCTGACTCCGACTATCTAAAGATGACCAACGAATTTGTTGTGACTCATTCAACCAGCAAACATTGCAAACATTCCAGATCCAGTTACATGGTGGGGGCTCTTGCCCGATGGAACAATAATTATAAACAACTATGTGAAAATGCGTTGAAAGCAGCTGATTCACTTGGGCTAAAGCCTAATTGCAATAACCCCTACATGAATACGATTGCTCAGGCTGTAGAAGTTCAGCATTGCATTGAAAACGCCATTTCCATCATTGATACATTGTTGGATCGCGGGTTAAAGGATGAAAAACCCAATCAGGAGCCAACACGCTACGGGAAAGGTGTGGGATCAAATGAAGTTCCCAGGGGAATCCTTTATCATGAGTATGAATATGATCGTAAAGGAAATATCATTGCTGCAAACTGCATCATTCCTACCGGTCAGAATCTTGGCAATATTGATGATGATATGAAAAAACTTGTCCCGGAAATTGTGGATCGTCCTAAAGAAGAGATTACACTGCATCTTGAAATGTTAGTCCGTGCTTACGACCCTTGTATCTCGTGTTCAGTCCATTTTTTAGATGTAACATTTGTGGAGTAAATTCATCTGTGTATAATAGAATGAATCCCCACTTAAAATAGAATACAAATAAATGCCTGATACCCATAAAAATGGTTATTCTGTTCTCTTGAAGATTATTACTGTGGGTAATGATCTTTACGGTGATGATGGGGTAGGAGTTGCAATAATGAACACAGCAAAATCACTCCCTGATTTTGACAGAATTCAGTTCATTGACTGCGCCACAGACGCTCTTGGTTTGATTGATCATATGAAAGAAACAAAACATGTTCTTATCATCGATGCAGCCAAGATGGGAGAATCGCCGGGTACAGTCAAAGTGTTTGATGCGGAGGATGCAAATCTCACAATCAAAACAGATCATCTTTCTATCCACGGTATCAGTCTGGCGGAAACCATGAATATTGCAAAACGCATTGGGTTCTACCCTGACACAGTAACCATTATGGGCATCGAACCGGAACGGCTGACGATTAACACAGGACTGAGCGATTCTGTTGCCAATGCTATTCCAACCGCCATAACAAAACTAATTGAATTTCAATCAACAATTAATCCAAATTGAGGAATATTATGTCAAAAAAAATCATGATCATTGACGATGATATTGATCTGGTAGAAGCCATGCGGATTACACTTGAATCTGCCGGATTTGAAGTAATCGACGCTCAGGATGGAGTCAAAGGTTTGGAAATCCTGATAGCTGAAAAACCCGACTTGCTTATTCTGGATGTAATGATGGATACGCAGGATGAAGGATTTCAGCTAGCCTATCAACTTCGGTCTTCCGACGAAACGAGGGATATTCCTATTTTGATGGTAACAGCAGTTGGTGCACAAACCGGTTATTCTTTTGATTCCGCCAAAGATGAAGCATTCCTTCCTGTAGAAGAATATATTGAAAAACCAATTAATCCTCAGGCATTAATTGACGCCGTTAAAAGGAATCTTCCTATTGCCTGATCCATCTTCCAACGGTTTTACATCGTTTTATACTCCCCGTTCTTTACGGCGGAAAACTCTGTGGCTGATTAAACTACGTTGGTTTGCCACTACAGGAATGGTTTTTTTACTTGTCGCCGGAGCAAACTTTCTGAATAATGATTTCCCGCTTAAATACCTTTTTCTGACAGTATCTATTCTTGGATTAACCAATCTCGCCTATACTATCACTGCAAAAAGGATTGACCCCACTTCGTTAAAAATGGAGATGATTTTCGTCCGTATCCAGATTTATCTGGATTTAATCCTTCTCTCTATTTTAATCCATTTAACAGGAGGGATAGCGAATCCTTTTTATCTATTTTATATTTTTCATGTTATCATAGCGAGTACGATTTTTGAAGAGAAATATGACCCGTATTGCGTTACAATATTTTCTGTGAGCGTATTCACCATCATGGTCTGGGCAGAATCACAAGGAGGGATAACTCATTACAATCTTTTTGGCTCATCTCTCAGCCTGTTGAGTATTCTTATATCCATTGGAGTTTTTTATTTAACGATGTTTTCAAGTGCATACCTCGGTGTTACACTTATGGCTCGACATTTAAAAGTTAAAGACATTATCAACCGGCAAAATATTGAACTAAAGAAAGCTTCTCAAGTAAAAACTAACTTTTTCAGATTTGTTTCTCATGAACTCAAAGCTCCTATTGTTGCGATCCAAAGTTCAATCAATGTTGTATTAAATCTGCTGGGAAATGACCTTGATCATAAAACGGCTGATATGCTCAATCGGGCAAAAAAGCGATCGACGCAAATGCTAAATATCATCAAGGATCTGCTGGATATTTCGTATGATCGTCAATTGGGTGATTCAGAACAGGAAAAAGTCATCCCCGGAGATTTTCTAATGGAGTTTTTAGAAAACGAACGTCCCTATGCTGAAGAAAAAGAAATCACTATTGTTGAGAATATATGTGTGGAACGGAGTGACTTGAAACTCGATAAGTTTATTCTGGAAAAAATCTTTTCTAATTTGCTTTCCAATGCGATTCGATACACTCACAAAGGAGGTGTGGTTAACATCTCAACTTCTTTGAATGATTCCCACTGGTCATTGACTATTTCTGATACCGGTATTGGTATTTCTCCGGAAGATCAGAAACATATTTTCGATGAATTTTATCGTACAAAAAATGCCAAACAACATGTCGGAGTCGGAACAGGTTTAGGACTGAGTATTGTGAAAAAACTCGTAGATCAACTCGGAGGTGTAATTATTCTTGACAGCGAATTGAATAAGGGAACATCCGTCACTATAAAAATTCCCATTTTATGAAACAGATTCCAATCGGCGGCATCTTAGAAGTAAGAAAACTCACCATGATCAAAGTGTTGGGAATTCCCAACCAACCCGGTTATGGAGGAAAACTGCTCACGATGATCGGAGATGCCGAAATCAATCTGCATTTCGTAGCTGAAAGTGAAGATAATAATTATCGGGGAAACTTAACGCTGTGTATTGATTCTCAAGAAACAAAACACGCTATGGAAATAATTGATCAATTTAATGAAAATCGAATCATTGATCGTGTCTCTGCTACACCGAATATAACTGCTTTAACCGTGTATGGTCCTCATTTCAGAGAGAAACCGGCCATCTGTGGGCGTATGTGCGCTGCGCTCGGGAATGCCGGGATCAACATTATGGGTATATCGACATCCATATCATCCATCTGTTGTCTAATCCGGGATGATGAATATGACCTGGCTAAGTTTGCGCTACTCGAGGTATTTAAACTTCCGTAAAATAACAGGGTAATCAGGGAGTGCTGTATGCCTGATTTTTTATAATCCTAACGGGCTAACTCACCGCGCGTGAGACTTGTTATCATAAAAATTTCCCTTTTCAAATTTACGGTTGTTTAACTACTAAACATTGAATTCACCTGTCCTACGAAGCCTTGGCGTAGTAGGACGCTACAGCTATTTCACGTCAGGTTTACTGGGGGTTAGAGTGTCTGATACTTTGTGATTCTTCATCAATTCTTTCCTTGAGAAATATTTTCAGCAAGGATTGATAAGGAATATCTCTCTTATTTGCAATAGTTCTCAATTTTTCCAACATGTACTCGGGCAATCGTAATGAAATTGTTTTAGTTGTTGGTTTCAAACGAGAAAAAATCACCGGTTCACTTTTTTCCCAATCAATATATTCAGTTGAATCATGGTTTTCCCAAAACGATATTTCTTCATCTTCGTTTTTAAATATCGGTATGTCTTTTAATTTCTTCATAATATTTCCTTTTCTCTTTTTGGCTCATATCTCTTGCCGAAATTACACGGATGTTTCTCTCACGAATTGTGAAAACAATAAATAATTCGCGACCAGAATCTGTTTGTCCAAGAATATAATATCTTTTTTCATATTTTGAATGTTTTACATCATCTACTGTCATCAAAGGGTAATTGAAAAAGACTTCTTCACATTCATGTTTATTAACTTGGTGCTTTTGCCAATTTTTCTCAATGTTTCCTTCATCCCATTGAAAACCTTTGCAATTCGTAATATTTATAGTCATCTTATTATGTATATTACATACATATACACTGATTCTAAAAGTATTTATTATTGTGGATCATATTTTCAGACATTCTAACGGAAAAAGTAACCGGAGTGTCCCGATTTATCGGGATCACCATAGGACTTTCCCTTTTCAAATTTACGATTGTTAAACTACTAAACATTGAATTCACCTGTCCTACGAAGCCTTGGCGTAGTGGGACCCTACCATCATTTCACGTCAGCTCGACCGAGGGTTAGAAGGAATAGCCACCTATTCACTTTAGTAACAAACACTTACCAGTTGCTGAATATTCATCTACTGTGACTTTGTAGAAATACATACCAGAACTAACATTACTTGCATTCCAAACAATGTTGTAATAACCCGGTTGCACTTTTCCGTTTACCAATGTCTCTACTAATTGTCCCAACACATCATAAACTACAAGATTTACAAATGATGCTTTTGGTAATTGATATGAAATTGTTGTTTCTGGATTAAATGGATTGGGAAAATTCTGAAGAAGTAAGAATTGAGTAGGTGTTTGAATTGAATTATCAACAATAGATACTGCACTATATTCAAACGCTCCCATATCCGGCGCAGAACCAACATAATCCTCTGGACTCAAGTCCAATAAGGTATCCCCATTCCAAATAAATAGTGTTGTACCAGCGTCGATACAAGGTGAGCCTTCCTGCAAGCGATAGTCACCAATGGCGGTATCTACAAACAGCGGATCAGCATTCTTATTCCCCTCAGGCCAAAATATATAACCAGTAACTCCAGCTTCCCCGCCCTGTACATTGCTGAAAGCGACTAATCCGGAGTCCGGGTCAGTTTGATCGATATCGATCTGATCGTTGGAATTACCCCAAAGGATTGAGTTTACGAGGTGTATCTCTGACCTGGCAACCGCAATACCGCCACCGAATCCTGCCATATTATTTGAGATTGTGCAATTCAATATTTCAGGGATACTATTAAAAAAATAGAGACCGCCACCCTTTGAGTAAATACTAGTTCCTAAATCAGCGATATTCCCATAGATCAAGGTCTTAATAAATCTGGGGTTCCCGATATCCCCAAAGTTATTTCGAATGTATGCTCCACCGCCTTGCCCTCCCATTCCTTCATAGCTTTCGGCAATATTGTTTCGGATAATACATTTAATAAATATAGGGTCCGGCCCATTATTGCAATAAATGCCACCACCAGAACCATTTTCAAGGTATCGCTGTTCAGCAATGTTATTTTGAATGATGCAATGTTGGATAATAGGTGACACCTCGCCATAAAAATTAATACCTCCGCCTTTATGAGCCATTCCATTCTGAATAGTGAATCCGCTCAATACCGCGGAGGAATCCTCGCCGTTATTAAACCACACTACAGTCCCGTTGCTGTTCCCGTCAATGATAGTTTGGGAAATACTGGAGGTATCGCCTGTGGTTAGGAACAACGAACTAATCACAATGTTTTTACCATTAAAATTGATGTTCTCCACATAGGTGCCGGGCT
>CAJVYU010000055.1 GCA_913009735.1 uncultured Fidelibacterota bacterium | reverse complement strand
GTTGGGAGAGTATGACAAGCAGTTTTTCAAGTCGCAGAAAACCAAAGTAACCGGGTCTCCGCGTTTTGATGGGTTCATGAGTCAATCTATACAAAGATTAGAACCAGTTAAAAACATAATCGGGATAAACTGTAACTTTTCATATGGCCTTTATTCTGATGTTGCAAAACAATGGATTGATGATATTGTTGAAACAACGGAGGGTCTATCAGTTAAATACCAAATTAGCCAGCATATTGGCGATATCACCAATTTATCAAGATTAAATGTATATCCGGATGGTCTTTACAATTTAATCAATAATTCGTCCGTTTTTGTCAGTCGATTTAGTACAGCAATCATAGAGACCTTATTATTAGGTTGCCCTGCAATCTATTATAATCCTCACAATGAAATGCAGCCCACCTTTTTAGATGCAATGGGAGGATTCCCAACACCAAAAAATAAAATTGAGCTAAAAGATTCCATAATTGATGTTTTATCGAATAGAGAAAAATGGCTCAATCGAGCAGAAAAGTTTCTAGATTTTCACGTGGCGAATAGAGACGGAAGTTCTGCAAAGATTTTTGCGAAAGAATTAATTGAGATTGCCAAGAATAAAGGTGTAACAACTAGTTATCTTCCCGTTCGGTCTTATCTAAAATATTTTCTTGAACTCGTAACTCGTAAATTCAAATGGTGATAACACCTAAACAGGTTTCTCTTATTATACCGACTTACAATCGTCAGAGTGTTGTATTAAATACAATTGAACATTTAACTAAACAAACTCTTTCTGATTTCGAGGTCATAATTGTTGATCAAACAAAAATAAAGGATAGCAATCTTGAAAATTATAGAGGTAACATATTTAATTATAAGTATATAAAAATAACAGAAACGGGATTACCCAACGCCAGGAATGTAGGTGTTGAAAATGCAAAAGGTGATATTTTAATTTTCATAGATGATGATAGTATTCCTGCGGTTGATTTAGTTCAATCTTATTTAAATTTATTCAATAATCTTGGAAAAGATGTATGGTGCATTGGGGGACGTGTTATTGAAAAAAATACAACCATGTTCCGAGAAAGAGATTCAATCGTCGGTGGCTGGATCACCTGGTATGGAAAAACACTGAAAAATTTTGATACGGATAAATCCGGTGAATGTGAATGGTCAGCTGGGGGGAATTTTGCTGTTATAAAAAAGTGTTTTATGGAAGTTGGTGGTTTTGATTCAAATTTTATAGGTACTGCAGTTATGGAGGATGGAGATTTTGGATATGCCATTAAAAAAAATAATGGTAGGGTTTATTATTTTCCGGAACCGATAATAGAACATTTGCGAATACCGACTGGTGGATTGCGCAAAAATAAACCGGCAGAGAAAATGTTTTATCGTGCACACAATACAGTGTATTTTTTCCGTAAATATAACAAGCGTCGGTTTTTACTTTTTGTTTTTATTTACTTAAATGGTGTAGCCTTAAAAGACTTGGTCCATAAAAAACATGGATTATCTGCGTTTATTTGGACTTGGTGTGGATTCATTAAGGGATTATTCACAAAACAAACAAAATGAATCTAGCTCAGAAAATAGCTAAAGAAACAACTATTACATTTTCCGGAATGGTTTATGGAAATGTAAATCGTTATTTATACACTGCACTCCTTGCACGTTGGGTCGGCGTGGAGTATCTTGGCATTTACTCCCTGGCTAATGCCATAATGCTGATTGGAGAAGTCCTGGCCAAAATGGGTCTGGAAACAGGCGTGATGCGTTTTGTCAGCAGGCTGGATCCCAAAGAAGATAAAGCTCAAATTCAAAAATTAATCCAGTCGTCGTTAAAAATGACAGGGGTGTTTTCTATAGGGATCGCCCTTCTTATTATAATTGGTTCCGGGTGGCTTGTCAGAGACATTTTCAAGGAGCCTCCACTGCTGAAAACAGTACTTATTGTATTTGCACTAACCCTGCCGCTCAATGCTTTTACCCGGATATCAGCTTTTGCATCCCAAGGGTTTAAGTTGATGAAATATAAAGTGTTTGTTACTCAATTTATAAATCCGACGGTTTTATTCGGCGGAATGGTTGTTTCCTATTGGTTTTTATCCAAGGAATCTGCCCTTATGCTGCCCACGGTAATAACCGGCGTAATTGGCTGTCTTCTCATGTTTCAGTATTTGCGGAGATTATCGGGCGTTAATCTGAAAAGTGTCCTGTCCGCACCATTCGATAAATCACTTTTAAATTTTTCATTTCCATTCATGTTTGTTATTATTTTGCAGACGTTTATGCACTGGATGGATATTTTAATGCTAGGATATTTTACAAATGCATCAACTGTTGGGCTTTATCATCCAGCTGTAAGAACCGCCGGTCTACTCCAGGCCCTGGTTGTTTCATTTATTAGCATTTATGCACCTATTATGTCCCAGTTGCACAGTAAGGGAGAAACGAAGGAAATGTCCCATTTATATAAATTAGTGAGTCGCTGGCTAATCACTTTTGCAATTCCTCTATCATTGATATTCATCATTTACCCTTCGAAAGTTATGTTGTTGTTTGGATCAGATTATGTGGCTAGTGCACCCGTTTTAGTTTTGCTAACAACAGCAACTTTTTTACAAGCAGTCTTTGGTGCTGCTGGTCCAGCCTTGAGCATGTTCGGATTTACACGTTTAGTTCTTTGGAATTCACTTGGAGCTTTTATCCTGAATATTATTCTAAATATTATACTAATACCAAAATTTGGAATAATAGGTGCTGCTTGGGCAACACTGATTTCTTTGGTTGTTATAAACTTGGCGCGAGTGTTGGAAGTTCGATGGATATTAAAGTTAACTTTTTTCAGCAGAAAAATGATTAAACCAATTCTGGCGGGTGCCATTACCTGGTGGTGCTTATGGCGGATTCGTCCCATTGTGATGGATTATCATACATTGGTAACTTTGTCTGTTGTATCATTACTCTCATGCCTGGTTTATGGAATTGGACTATGGGTTATGAAATTTGAACCGGAAGACAAAGACTTTTTAGCCGGGTTGGGAGTTTTAAAAAAATCGTTTAAAAAAAGGAATTGAATGAAATCATTATTGAAAAATCCCGCTGTTATCACCGGATTTATATTAGTGGTTCTGATTTGTGTTTTGTTCAATCCGGTTATTTTCGGAGGAAAGACATTTGGTTCTCCAGATAGTTTGGGACCTAAATCAGTTGGAATTTCATTAAATAAAGTTCAAGAAGAAACAGGTGAATATCCTCTTTGGCAGCCTTGGATTTTCAGCGGAATGCCTACTGCAGAGGCTTTCACAAATATTTCAAATCTGTATTTTCCTGAATATTTATTTAGAATAATTTTTAGTACAGGAATGTTGATTCAACTGGCTCATCTAATTTTAGCCGGTCTGGGTGTACTCTTCCTTTTGAGATATTTAAAGTGTTCTTATTGGGCATCATTACTTGGTGCTGCCGGATTTATGATAACCCCGTTTATGATAACCATGATTGTTTTCGGTCATGGAAGTCAAATGATGACAGCGGCATATATCCCGTGGATTATGATGATGACCATAAAAATCATGGAAAAACCTTCATTCCTACATATGGGCCTCTTGGCTATACTGATGGGCTTTCAACTACAGAGAGCCCATGCCCAAATCGCCTATTACACATGGATGCTGGCCGGTGCATATGTTTTATACACCATTGTTATTAATTTTAAAAAACCCGAAAAACGGACGTCCACTCTTCTCGGGTTTAGCGGTTTTGCAGGCGCAGCGATTATAGGAATTGGAATTGCTTTACTTATTTATCTCCCATCTATGGAATACACTCCTTTCTCTGTCCGCGGCGCTGGTGTGAGCGGGGGAGCAGATTATAATTATGCCACAAGCTGGTCATTTCATCCGAAAGAAATATTGACGTTTTTTCTGCCGTCAGCATTCGGTTTTGGCGGGCAGACTTATTGGGGATTTATGCCCTTTACGGATTATCCGAATTATATGGGAATCATAGTCCTGTTGCTTGCAGTTTATGGATTAATAGCAAAGCGTAACCAGCTATCATGGTTCTTACTGGGATCTTCGCTTTTGGCATTGTTCATTTCTTTTGGAAAGCATTTCAGTATGATTTATGACCTTTTCTTTGACTTTTTCCCCTATTTTAACAAATTTCGTGTTCCTGTAATGATTCTAATCCTTGTACAATTTAATATGGCAGTTCTGTGTGCAATAGGTTTAGATGCATTAACTGAATTGAAAGAAAAAATTATTCCACGATGGTTTTGGATTGTTTCCGGTATACTCGGTTTGTGGTTGTTAATTCTTGCAATGGGATCGGGTGTCCTGGAATCATTTCTTCAACAAAGTTTTTCCCAACCCAGAACTCGCGATCCAAATGCAATCCGCGCCATCAATAATTTACGGATGGAAATCTGGAATAAGGATGCATGGTTGCTTGTTCTTTATGTTGGCCTTGGACTTGGTGCTGTGTGGATGTGGATCAATCAAAAGATAAATAAAAACATCTTTTTAGCTGCAATCATAACAATCGCAATAATAGACATTGCGACTGTGGACTGGCGTATTATTCATCCGTCACCGAACTCCGGAAGATCCGCTTCGACTATTTCCACAAAATCTATTGATCGTTATTTTGAAGTGGACCCTGTCATTAATTTCCTGCAAAAACAGGATGGTGATTTTCGAATCTATCCGGTGGGAAATTTATTTGGTGAATCTCGATTTAGAGCGTTTGGAATAGAATCTGTAGGCGGTTATCATCCGGCAAAATTAAAAATTACAAATGAGTTCCTGCAAAGGACAAAAAATATCAGTTCCTTTCCATTAATGAAAATGTTGAATGTCCATTACTTAATCAGTGCTCAACCCATTTCCTTTCCGACCATTGAGGAAGTGTTTAAGGGAAAAATGAGATCAGGAAGAGGAGTGATTTCTGCTATAGTTTATGAACTGAAAGACAAACTCCCCCGAACCTGGTTTGTTGAAACGGTTGAGGCCAAACAGGATGACCAACTTTGGCGCATGATCAACGAAGCCACCTTTGACCCAGCGAATACAGCCTATGTGAATTTAGATAATGAAGATATATCCGGAGAATATTCAAAAGGTGTTGTAAAAAATATTGAACGATCGATTCATAACATATCCATTGATGTAATATGTGAAGAGGAAAGCTTTCTTGTAATCAGTGAGATATATTATCCTTTACGATGGAAATGTACTATAGATGGTCGTCCAGTGCAGACAATTGAAACCAATAACTTGATAAGAGGTGTAAAAATACCAGCGGGAAATCATACTGTGGAATTTGTCTATGATAGATCATCATTTAACAAAGGTATAATGATTTCATTTACTTCATTTTTGGTTGCATTAGGTTTCATTGGCTTTGGATATTATAAAAATCATAAACAAAAATGAACATCTACCGTCATTCTGTCAATATAAAATCAGGTTTGTTCATCTTGGGCGTGACACTAATCGCATCCCTGCTGATTTATTCCCAGTCTATTGTGAACAAACTTCGGGATGATAACAGGGAAATTGTTCAGCTCTATGCGGAAATAATCGCAGCGACGGTTAAAGATAAAAACGATACAAATTTGAATTTTGTTTTTGATGAAATAATCAAAAAAGTCCAATTCCCCATCATTTATTCAGATCGTGACCAAAATCCAATATATTCAAAAAACCTATCAGAAGATATTACTCCTGATGAATTAGAAAGCTATAAACAAGCAATGGATAAATCCAATAAACCAATTCCGTTGGAATTTGTTTATCAACTTACAGGTGAAACATTTAATATTGGTTATTTGCATTTTGGTGACTCTTCATTGATTAAACAGCTGCTATGGTTGCCATATCTTGAAATCGGTGCGGTAGCTATTTTTATTATATTGGGGTTTGGAGGATTTACGATCATTCGCAATAGTGAAAAACGACACATCTGGGTAGGAATGGCCCGGGAAACTGCCCATCAGCTTGGAACTCCCGTATCAGCGTTACTGGGTTGGATTGACCTGATGAAAGCCAATCCTGAAAAAGTAGATCAGGCATTGGAGGAAATGTCTATTGATATAAAACGATTAGAGCAAATCGTGGATCGTTTCAGTAAAATGGGAACAGATACAAAACTGGAATCAGTAAATATAAAAACTGTTGTTGATCAGGTTACGACCTATTTAGAAAGAAGATTGCCCTCCATGGGCAAAAATGTGAGAATCAAAAACGACGTGAATGATGATATAACTATTCAAGGAAACGACATATTGATCTCTTGGGCGTTGGAAAATGTGTTGAAAAATGCTATCGATGCCATCGATCAAGAAAATGGGAAGATTGAAATCCGTGGAAAATCGGAGAATAATCAATTCCAATTACAAATTAGCGACAATGGCAAAGGAATCGCTCGTAAAGATTGGAAAAATATATTTCGTCCGGGTTTCAGCAGTAAAGAAAAGGGATGGGGGTTAGGGCTCTCATTAGTGAAGCGAATTGTAGAAGAAATTCATTCAGGAAAAATCGAGGTTATTAAATCGACACAAAATAAAGGATCTATAATTCAAATTTCTTTACCCTTATAATCGATTTTGAACAGGTTGTATTTCCTCAGTAATTTCAAACCAACAAACAGGAGTTTAAATTGGATTTACTTTACGCATTAACATCACCCGAAGGACAGCAAGGCGGTGGCATCGCTGCATTTTTACCGTTTATTCTGATCATGGTTGTGATATATTTTTTAATGATTCGCCCTCAATCCAAGCGTCAGAAAGAAAAAAAACAAATGATAGAAAATTTGAAAAAAGGGGATCGAATTATCACTATCGGTGGAATTCATGGCAGTATTGCCGGTTTTAAAAACAATGGCAAAGTTGTTATACTTAAAATAGATAAGAATATGAATATTACTGTAAACAAATCAGCAGTTGCCGGATTAGTCGGTAATGTCACAGAAGAAGACACACAATTGGATACCCAGCCATAATACATGGTTATGAACGTTGTAAAATACGGTGATTCCGTACTCCGCAAAAAATGTGCAGAAGTTACCGATTTTGATTCATTACCGGAATGGATTGATAATATGTTCGACACAATGTACGAAGAGGAGGGCATCGGACTTGCCGCAAACCAAGTTGGTCTAGATATGAATTTGATGATCATTGATGTGACCCATACCGATGAAGCAGAAGAAGCCCTTGTGTTTGTGAATGGCAAAATAACAGACAGTTGGGGAGAATCCATTATTGAAGAAGGGTGTCTATCTATCCCTGAAGTTCGTTTGGAAGTGAAACGTCCTGAATTCATAAAATTTGAATATAAAACGATGGTTGGAGAAGAAAGGGAGGAAGAATTCTCAGGCCTCCTTGGCAGGGCTATTCAACATGAAAATGATCATTTAAATGGTATTTTTATTATTGATCATGTGAGTCCCATGGTGCGTATGCAAGTGAAAAAGCAATTGAAAGAAATTGCTAAAGAATCTGATACCAATCGAAAAAATAAAGATCGTAAAAAATCGTTCGTTCTTTAATCGTTACTAATAGAGGGCTTTGCAAAACCTATTGCACAAATTAAAAAGTTTAAAATTTGCCTGCTTTTCGTTAGAAAACTTGTCCATAGCCCTGCTATTGACTATGTTTCCCGCCTCAATCAGGCAAATTTTACATCTTTTTTCTTCACACATCAGGTTTTGCATAGTCCTCTAATATTATTTTTCAACTATCAAACCTTTCGGGTTTAACTGAAAGGTTTGTATTTATAGGTATTGATTAATGAAAACTGTTTTCATGGGTAATCCTGAATTTGCTGTTATAAGCTTGAAAAGACTTATTCCAAGCAAGCATGAGATAATCGCAGTCGTAACCAATCCTCCAAAGCGTGCCGGAAGAGGAAGGCCATTGAAGGAAACATCAGTATCTATAGCAGCAAAAAATGCTCAATTACCTGTCGTTGAAATAGAAGACCTTAATTCTGAAGAATCGTTTGAGTTATTACAACGTCTGGATGCAGATGTTTATGTTGTGGTTGCATACCGCATTTTACCTGAACGAATCATCAGTATTCCAAGGCTGGGAGCTATCAATCTTCACGGATCACTTCTACCAAAATACAGGGGTGCAGCGCCGATTCAATGGGCGTTGATTAACGGTGAAACGGACACAGGATTGACAACATTTATTATTGAGCCTAAAATTGATACAGGAAAAATATTATTGCAGCAAACGGTTGGTATCGAAGAATACGATGATTATGGTTCTTTAGCTGAAAAAATGAGCCGTGTAGGAGCTGATTTGCTTGTTCAAACTTTAGATCAGTTTGAAAATGGGGAGATAAAACCGTATCCTCAAAATAAAGATGGTGCATCTTTGGCTCCAAAAATAACTTCAACATTTACAGTCATTAATTGGCAAAAGTCAGCATTTGAATTACATAATCTTGTGCGTGGACTATCTCCATTTCCCGGTGCAAAGTCAACCTTGAATGGGAAACAAATCAAATTATACAAAACGCAGGTTTTAGAATGTGATTCTGATTATGGTCAGGGTGTTGTATCAGCAATAGAGTCTAATAAAATCCACATACAAACTCTTTCCGGTCAGTTGGTTGTGCATGAAGTTCAGTTGGAGGGTAAAAAACGGTTGTCGGTATCAGATTTCTTACGTGGATATTCTCTGGAAATTGGAATAAAACTGGGCTGATATGGAGGATGTACGTTATCATTCAGTTTCAATTCTTACCGAATTTGATATAACAAAAAAACAATTAAAGTCAGTTCGGGATCGTTATTGTATAAATCATTCCATTAAAGGGCAAAACCGTCAAAGATTAACAGCGCAAACAAACGATATAATCCGCTGGAGGGGGCGGCTAGATTATTGGATCCGAAACTTGTTAAAAAAACCGAATAAAAAAATGGATTCCAAGCTAATGAATATCCTGCGTGCCGGTTTTTATGAAATTATCATGGATAACAAAATTCCTGAGTATGCCTCCGTAAATACATATGTGGATTTATGTAAAAAAACTGTGGGTATACAACAAAGCAAATTAGTCAATGCGCTGCTTCGTAAATCAATTGACATAGATGCGAAAAAAAAACCGGTAGGTTGCAGCGATTACGATTGGTATTCTTTCCCAAAATGGTTATGGGATAAGTGGATCAATCAATTTGGTAATGAAATGACTTTGGCATTAGCAGGATCTTTTAATCACGCGCCATCGTTTTCTATTCATCGAAAGGAATCTGAAATAAGCGAAGAAGAATTTTATTCATTTTGTGAAAATGAAAATGTAGTCAATAAAAAATGGCCGAATTCGGGTTCTTTCTATTTAATTGTTCAAAATTTATCCGGTTTGCAACCTTTACTGAAATCTGGAAAATTAGCCGTACAAGACAGGGCTGCCGGAATAGTCGTGGAAATGTTGAATCCAAAACCGGGTGAAACTATCCTCGATGTATGTGCAGCTCCCGGAACAAAAACACATTATATAGCAGAATTGATGCAAGGAGACGGTGATCTTTACGCTTCTGATTTGGATAATAAAAGGATGAGTGTATTTTCATCAAAATGGAAAAATGTGAACGTCAGTATCAAAAATGCTATTGAGGATGATTTTCCATTTGCAGATGGAATATTAATTGATGCGCCGTGTTCAGGTACTGGTGTCATTGGTAAAAAGCCAGATATACGTTGGAGACGATCACCGGGAGATATTACAAAGTTTGTAAAGCTTCAATCAGACATTTTAAACAATATTAGTAAGTTTATTAAACCAAAAGGAAGAATTGTTTATTCTACGTGTACACTTGAACCTGAAGAAAATTGGGGCGTAGTGAATGCTTTTCTTAAATTGAACAGTCATTTTCAAATACATAAGGAAACAAATAATCATTCTGGAAGTTGGTTTGATGAAAAAGGTGCTTTTGCTCCTTTTCCACCAACCAGTAAAACGGATGGTATGTTTGCAGTTAAATTGGTAAATGGATAATAAATTAATCAGATACATCATTGGTTTAGCTGTTCTATCGGCTTTAACGATTCTTGTCTTCGACTTTTTAATTATGCCTTTATACACGCGTCATGATAAAGGTCAATATTTAATTGATGTGCAAGGTAAACAGCTAAGCAAAGCCATAGCGATGATTGAAGCGGAAGATTTTCACGCCGAAGTTAGTGATACCATGTATACAAATAAATTTCCTCCCGGCTATGTCATTGACCAATATCCTAAACCCTATATGAAAGTGAAACCGGGACGTACAGTCAAATTAAAGGTTTCCACATCTGAAAAATTAATTCAAATACCCAATTTGATTGGTCAGTCGCTTCGCAGTGCTGAATTAATTCTTCATCAGGCAGGTTTATTGATCGATACGATTTATACAGAATACAATCCGGAATATCCAAAAGGGACGCTTGCCTGGCAGTATCCAAAAGCGAATAATTTAATTAAACGTGGTTTAGGAATTCAAATAACAGTCAGCCAGGGATTACCGCCTGATTTTTATCAAGTGCCGAATGTGATTGGACTGAGTATGATACAAGCAAAAGAACATATTACAAAAGCACGGTTGAAAATTGGCAAAATTTCTTATCATGAAGACCAGGATTTAGTCCCTTATACCGTATTGGATCAATCAATTTCAGAAGGAACAGTACTGGATAAACCAATGAAAATAAATCTTGTTGTTAGTGTATTGGATTTACAGGATATTTTCAACCAATTAACCAACGAGGATTAATTGGTCAGTTCCGCAGAATTATCCCGCAAATTAATTCATCTTTTCAATCTTATAATCCCTATTAGTTATTTGGTAATTGTAAATGATCGAGTTGAAATGACTATCATTATGAGTATTTTATCAATAGTGTTCATTCTGGTTGATTATGCCAGAATGAGAGTCCAAATTGTCAAAAATATTTTTAACAAATTATTCAACCCCATGATGCGCAAACATGAACTGGACGGAAAATTGACCGGTGCAACCTGGGTGGTTATTATTTCAGTTCCGATGATATATTTTTTCCCAAAAGAAATCGCAGTTTTGAGCTTAGTGTTTATGTCAGTAGGGGACACAGCAGCAGCCATCATAGGACGAGCTTTTGGCAAAACGATGATTGGTTCAAAATCTCTTGAAGGATCATTGGGATGTCTTGGAGCATGTATAATTGCATTATTGATTCTTGATTTAATACCATTAAGCATAGGTTTAAGTGGCGCTATAATGGCAACAATATTTGAAGCGCTTCCACTAAATATCGATGATAATGTATTAATACCGGTTGCTTCAGGAACCACAATGGTTCTCGTGAGTTCGTTTATCGTATGACATTTTTATCACCATCTCTTCTCTGGGGATTAGCTGCAGCAACCATCCCACTGATCATTCATTTAATCAGTATGCGTCATACAAAAGAAATGGAATTCAGTTCAATTCGTTTCCTGAAAGAAATGAAACACGAATCCCTTCGGAAGTTGAAAATAAAACAATGGCTCTTGGTTCTGATTCGCACGTTAATTATTATATTATTGGTTTTAATGCTTGCTCGTCCCTCCACGAAAGGAATTATTTCCACCTGGATGGGTGGGGAAGTGGATTCAAGGGCAGTTATATTGATCGATAATTCTGCAAGCATGGCTTTGATTGGGGAAAATGTCTCCATATTGGAGAATGCAAAATTCCAGGCAAAAATGGTGATCAGGAAATTGGATGAAAAATCCATTGTAGAAATTTATCAAACTAACCCGCTAAAGCAGATATTCAAAGGTCGTCAGGATAGAATCCAAAGTATAAGTAATGCGATTAATTCTATTTCCCAAACAGTAATAGCTGATCATCTCTGGGAGAAAATGAAATCCATATTAACATCGACGGAACAAAGTGAAATCAATAAAGAGTGCTTTATCTTCAGCGATTTTCAGTCGCTTCCCGATTCATCTACGATCAATTTGATTAATCAGGAATTGAGGGATTGGAAGCTCTACTTGATTGGACAGAAAACGGTAAAAGATAATATAGGTATTTATGAAGTACTGCCAGTCAGCCAGGTAAAACTTCAAGACCACTTGATGAAACTCAATACATTAGTGACTAATGAAGGTGAAATTGAAAAGCGAAATATTCCAATCGAATTATTTTTAAATGAAGAACGAGTTGGACAAGTGGTTACTACGTTTAAACCGGGGAAAGCAAAAGAATTTCTATTTCAGGCTTATCCGGGAGAAAGTGGTATCATACGTGGAATGATGACTATCCCGGAGGATGATTTTGCTTTTGATAATCAGCAGACATTTGAAATGTCCATCCCGAAACAGATTTCTTGCATGGTAGTGGGGAGATCGATTGAAGATATTTTTTTACTTGAACAAGCATTACAATCTATCAATGGCAACCAAAGATATGTGAATATTAACCGAAAGTTGATGTCTAAAATTGATAAACTGTTTCTGGATGATATAGATGTGCTCATTTTACACCGCCCAAAATATATTTCTGATAAGGCTGTGGATGAAATACAGAGATTTTCAGCGCGGGGCGGAGGCATTATTTGGATCGCAGATGCTGAAAACTCCACATTGGATGCATCGGTAGAATCTGCTCTCAAACTACCCACATATGTCCAAACATTTACAACAGAAGGAGAATCATTTTATTCAGTAAAAAGAAACAATAATCAACATGCTCTTTTTGCTGATCTTATGGTGCGCAGAATGGCAGATGAAATGCCGGAAGTATATTCTTATTCAAGAGTCAGGCCCCGATCGAATCAAAATATTATCCTTTCATTAAATAATGGTGATCCTTATTTACTGGAGTATCGACTCATTGGCGGACATGTGTTTTACCTAACATCCCCAATCGGAGTTGAATGGAATGATATGGCTCTTCGCGGTATTTTTGTTCCCATGATACATCGAATGCTAATTTTATTAGCAACAGATGAAAGCAATACATTACCGGTATACGCTGGTGATAAAAAAGAAATTTCACTTCCAAAAGAATTAGTAAACGCCAAGTGGGAAGTATATTCACCATCCGGTTATGACCGTCTGCTGATACCTGATTATAATCAAGAAGTGGTCGTTATTGATCAAACCAATGAATTGGGTTCGTATGAAGTATACGCAAATGATGAATTGTATGTTGCCTTTTCAACGATGTTAGATCCTTCAGAACGCCCTATTAATCGAATTCGGGGACAGACACTGGTTGATATTATGGATTCTGAACAAATTCTATATTTTGGACCGGAAAAAAATGTATCAGATGTTTTATACTCGCTCCGCTACGGAAAAGCACTTTGGCGAAATTTTCTTATTTTAGCCATCATTCTTTTACTTATGGAATCAATAATCGGTCGGCCAAACCTTAATGCAATAAAAGCTAAACATACTGAAAACTGATGGAAAAATTAGAAGTCATCCATCAAGAAAATGCGTTATTAATCGGTGTGATTCATGGTGATATCGATGAAGCAACAGCATACGAACATTTAGACGAACTGGAATTGCTGGCTGATACTGCCGGTGCGAATATTATTGGTAAGGTGACTCAAAAACTGAATCGATTAAATCCACAATTCCTGGTTGGTAAAGGTAAAGCGGAACAGATAGTAGGACAGGCTAAGGAACTGGATGCACAACTCATCATTTTTGATGATGATCTTTCTCCGGCACAAGTGAAAAATTTCATGAATATTGCAGAAGATATCAAAATTATTGACCGTAGTGCTTTAATCCTGGATATTTTTCGGCAGCATGCCAGATCAAGGGAGGCTAAAACACAAGTTGAATTGGCTCACCTGGAATATCTACTTCCCAAGCTTACGAGACAGTGGACGCACTTGGAGCGGCAGATGGGTGGTATCGGTACCAGAGCCGGTATGGGAGAAACACAGATTGAAATCGATCGTCGATTGATCCGTACACGTATTTCCAAGTTGAAAAAAGAGCTGGAAAAAATTGAAAATGAACGAGACACACAAAGTAAGGGCAGACAAAATTTTTTCAGGGTTGCATTGGTGGGTTACACAAATGCCGGAAAGTCTACGCTGATGAACGCTCTCTCCGGCGCGGATGTCTATATCCAGGATCAATTATTTGCAACACTTGACACAACAATACGACAAGTTGAAATTAATGATTCGCATCAGATCCTATTGAGTGATACAGTGGGGTTTGTTCGCAAGCTGCCTCATAATCTTGTTGCCAGCTTTCGAAGCACACTCAAGGAAGTTATCGAAGCTGATTTATTGTTGATTGTTTTAGATGCATCATCTTCACAAGTATATGATCATTATAAAACCATCCATGAAGTGTTAAAAGAAATCGATGCCGGAGAAAAACGTCAATTAATTGTATTAAACAAAATTGATCTGGTAAATGATGAACAAATATTTTTGAGGCTTAAAAAACATTTTCCTGAAGCCGTTTTAGTCTCCGCTCTCAATAAACTTCGTTTGGGGGAATTGTTAAATGGCATCCAAAATATAATGGATGAAGGATTTCAAACGGTAGAATTAGATATACCATACTCTGAAGGTAAAACCATTTCAGAAATTCAGGATGAGTTGGATGTTCTGGAAAAAGATTATACGAATGAAGGTGTTCGAATGACAGTTAAAGGACCTAAAAGTAAGATCCAGAAAATCCTGAAACAATTGTCTTGAGGGTTTTGCAAAACCCTTTGCACAAATTAAAAAGTGCAAAATTCCGTCCGCCAGCCGGCATAACCGTTACCCATATCTATCATACTGGACACGGGGGGTCTTTATTTATAGTTTCATAGTCTGATGACATAATTTTCCACATGGCAGTGATATCTTCTAAACGTTGGATTCCTAGCCACATAGATTTAGTGCCTGGTTCACCATCGCTTTTACGGCCAAGAAAACCACCCAGACCAGCGACCGTACGAATAGCTTCACGCAAAAGTGGTGGTTGTTCCGGCGGAGTCTGGTTTTTTGTTGTATAAACTGTTAATGCCTTCCATTCGGCATTTTCGAAAAATATTGTACAGGGGACATCAGGTACTTCACGTCCCAATTTAGTTAAATGGTATATTCGCCAGGCAACCACCATATCGATAGCCAAACAAGTCTCGATACGATCAGCATGGCGCAGTTGTCGCTCCTTAATTTTACAACCACTTTTTAAAGTGCGATGATAAACTTCTATACCCCAACGAATTGCATACCATTCAAGTTTTTGAACTGCTTGATGAAAAGTGGACACTTCAAGGGTGGTTAACACCAACCATTCCAAAGGATCTTTAACATCATCAGGACAGTTTATTTCCTGTGCCAAAACCACCCAGACTGTCAAAGGTTTCAGTCCTTTCTTGTTGCGGGGTGGTTTCAATGTCACCTTGGCAAAGCGAATTTCTAATTGTGCAATCCGTGCTTGGCGACGTTTTTGGCGGGGGATATGAATCTCCTGAACTCCACTAATGGACTGAGTTTGAACCTTTTCCAATAAATGACCTTGATTTTCTGCTAACAATCTATTGTGTCGTGCCCGCACTAATAATTTAGGGTTATCCTGATTATTCAAAGCTAAATTGAACAATTCAAAAATATCAGCTTCACGGTCTCCAACACTGACCAGCATTGTATCAGGACACTTTTTTTGAACAGCAGCAACCTTATGATAACTCTTTAGCCACTTGTAACTCTCTTTTTGTTCGATAGGCGCTTCTGTGCGACGATGTTTTTTTCCGAACTCCTCCGGATCGCGAGACCAACACTGAACATCCAATAATCCCAGGGGTGTACGTTCGATGTTGAAAGCCATCGTATCATGGAGCATTAATCCAATTGCTTCCTGATTTGTTGAAAGACTTCCCAACCCTTCAGTTGCCGGATGTGTGGAATATTTTAAAGATGTTGAATCCTGGACTGCCAGTACAACCTTCTCCTGACTGATACGTCTTTGAGTCGATTCATAATGTGTCTGTAAAATATTTTCCATAGTATGTTTTTTATCACCGAAAAAGCGATAGGCTGCTTTTGTTTTGGCTCGGGAGCCACACGCATTCGGAATACTTGCCTGAGGTCGCGCATAAAAATTCCGGGCAATAGTTAACAAGCGCTTTTCACGTCGTTTGTCTCCCAACTCTACAGTGCCAAATTCTTCATCGGCCCAATCGATTGCTGTTCTCAACGGAACAGGTTGATGTTGACCATTTCCGTCATTAAGCCTAATCTGTGTGTCTTTATGCAAAGGGTAAACATACACATCTTTAATGGAAACAGAACAAGTGTTATTAATATCCTGCCGTCCCCTTCCTTTTGTTTGTCCCAGATGAATCCAATTTGCTGCACGATAACAAGTGCCCTTAAAACGTTCTTGTTCTACAAATGTCTCTAATAATAAAGGCTCAACGGCATACTGCTGTGACCAATCTTTGAGTAATTGTTTGACCGCCAGCGCCAATACACGGGAAGCTAAATTTAAAACGTTGATATGGGGCAGTATTAAAAAACGGCTGTTGTTAACAATCCTGTTTAGATGTTGTTTGCGAGTACTATCACTCCACCCAATCCAGCTGTCACGTGCAGAAAGATGCCAGGCAGCAGCACTAAATGCCAAACCACCCACTATACCAGCAATTTCGCTAAAAATGAAATATCGGATTTGGGCACCACATAAAGGACCTGAACCAAGATAATGATATTTTTGCATCATTGCATTCCAAAGGCGTGATTGCTTTCTATCACCCTGTTTAATTCTAACCAGCTTTATCTGTCCCAGCTGTATCAGTGAGCCGTCAATAGGTGCGGCAGCAACGAATATATCTTCATCAATTTTTGATGATGCCTTTTCAAAATTAGGAGTTGCTTTTGCCTTCGGCAGTTGAATTATCTTTTTATTGTGGAGCCTTAATAGCATTACCCGACAACTCATCTCCTTGAGTTTGCCATTTGAACTGCGCCACTCCATCCATTCGCATATCCGGCGCGACAGTCTTTGTCGGGAAATGTCTGGCTCGTCAGCTATTGTCGATTCGATATTTACAATGAGTTCTGGTGTTATTTCTATTCCGCAGATTTTCACACCGAAATAATACAAAAAGAAATCACCCGTGTCCAGTAATATTTGTGGGACACGGTTATGCCAGCCGGCGGATTGGAAAACTTGTCCATAGTACCACTATTGACTACGTTTCCCGCCTTAATCAGGAAAATTCTACCTCTTTTTTCTTCACGCATCTGGTTTTTCAAAGCCCTCTTGAACTGAATTTTTCGTCATTTCCAAGGCGTCGGGATATTTTTTATAAAAAAGCCCTCGTATAATAAAAACGACACAATCTGTCTTTATTGTATTATAATTTATAACTGAATATGAGTGATCATTCACAGATTCAACGGCTAATTCGTATTCTGCAAATATTAAGCAGCGGTAGAAAAATAACAACAAAAGAACTGCGACATCGCTTTAATACTGCTGTTTCTCTCCGAACCCTTCAGCGGGATTTATTGGCTCTTTCTGAAGCGGGTATTCCGTTAATCACCGAAAAAACCAAAGCAAATGAGAATGCCTGGTCTTTAATGAGCCGGTTTCGTTCATTTGTCCCTTTACCATTGGAGACCAATGAATACCTTGCGGCGCACATCCTGAAAGCCAACCTGAAAATTTTCCAAAAAACGCCCTTTGAAAAAGAAATTCTGTCACTCATTAAAAAGATCGACCAAATAGTCCCTGAAAGTGTGTTTTTGGAGACAGAATCAGACAGTGCAAAAAATTTGTTTGAAAATTATTCTGCCGGATTATTTGATTATTCACCACACGGTGAAACTATAAATAATTTAATCTCTGCTATCGTACACAGAACAAAATGCCGAGTGACCTACTACAACCCTGATGAACAAAAGGATAAAACTTTCCAGATAGAACCGGAAAAAATGGTGCACTACAACGGGGGACTTTATGTGATTGTTTACGTGCGTCATTACAAAAGTTTTATTATGCTGGCGATTCAACGCATTCGAAAATTAGAATTATTGGACAAATCTTTCCCAAAGGATCATCCGTTCAATGAAAACGAATATTGGGAGGGGAAATTTGGTCTATTTCCCGGGAAGCAGGTAGAAGTAAAACTGCAATTCAATAAAAGCATCCGCCACCACATTGAAGGACGAACTTGGCATTCATCACAAACTGTTGAGTCTGATAAAAAAGGAAATCTAATCCTGAAAATGAAAGTTGGGATAACACCGGAATTAATCTCATGGATACTCGGTTGGCGGAAATATGTGAAAGTATTAGAGCCACAAGAATTGGTGGATAGAATAAAACGAAACGTAGAAGAAATCAAACAATTATATATAGATTAAAACATGAGTCTACAATATAAGACAATATATGTCTGAGACATAATGTGTCTTATGCAATTTCAACTGTCAATGAATAATTCGCACAAGAGGTTATTATTAATTTGCAAATCCCTCTTATCCCTTGTTCTCTAAACAATATACCATTACATTGATGTGTAATATGGCTATTTCATTTAATAAGTAATGGTACTATCAGCATGAGAATATTGATAAGAAAAAAAGGGAATCGTGAATATTATTACCTTCAGCACTCATTCAGATTAAAGGGAAAAGTTATCACCAGGGAAAAATATCTTGGTAAAACCCTTCCAAAAGACATTGATAAAATAAAACGGGATTACAAAAGAGAAATCCAACCTGAGTTGTACAATCGTCTTGAAGCAGTTAAAAAGAAATTTGAAAAAGATTGGGGTAAACTCCCGGAAAGTATAAAGGAGAAACAAAAAGAGGAATTGGCGATAACCTTCACCTATCATACGAATGCGATTGAAGGGTCCACAATATCAGAAGCAGAAGTGCGGGGAATCATTTTAGATAAAATATCTCCCGGCAAACCATTAAGAGATATAAAAGAGGCTGAAGCCCATGCTGCTGTTTTTTTTGAAATGCTTGAAAATGGAAGACCCATTTTAAATGATTTATTATTGGAATGGCACCGAAAGGTATTTAATAAAACAAAATCTGAAATTGCTGGAAAGTATAGAAATTATAATGTACGGGTTGGTTCACACATTGCACCCCAACACGAAGAAGTGAATAAATTAATGAATCAGTTAGTAACATTTATTCGAAAAAATAAAGATAATATTAATCCGGTGGAATTGGCAGCAATTGTCCATTATAGATTTGAAAAAATCCATCCGTTTGGCGATGGAAATGGCAGAATAGGCAGACTGCTGATGAATTATATATTATGGTTTTCTGCTTATCCCATATTTATCATAGAGTATAAAAATAGGAATGCTTACTACACTGCGTTAAATAAGGATGAAGATGGTTTTATTGGTTATTTTATTAGACAGTATTTAAAAGTGCATGAATAAAATATTTCCATAACGACTTAATCTGACTTAATACTCCTTAATTTTCAGAATAAATTTTGTAGTCAAATATTTAACAAAGTGAAAATGAAAGTAAGGATAACACCGGAATTAATCTCATAAATACTTGGCTGACGGATGTACGTGAAAGTGCTGGAACCCATGAAGTTGGTGGCAGAGATAAAGATGAATATTGAAGAAATTATAAAATTGTATTAAGCATTTTAAATAGGAGATCGAAATGTTCGATAAATCACAAATAGAAAATTATCTGATTCCAAAAGATAAAATGAAAAAGATAATTAATAATGCATTACTTGATACATTAAAAAATATTCCATCAGTGGGAAATAGCGGGAATGATCATTATTCCTTAAGTCAAAATTGGGTGAGGAAATTTGCACTTGAAATTGAACAACAGGACTCTAATAATGGTTTAGAATCTTTTT
>CAJVYU010000054.1 GCA_913009735.1 uncultured Fidelibacterota bacterium | reverse complement strand
AATGCGAAGATGAACATAGATAAAAAACTAAAAAAACTAGAAACCTTTTTTTTTTGAAGCAGAAGACGGCATAAGAGATAAAGGAATGTGACTGGAGTTCAGACGTGTGCTCTTCCGATCTGGCCTTGTTACTGCTTCAGGATGACCAGGAAATAAATGAGCTGCTAAAAGCAGAAGAAAACAAAGCGGAGATTGACGATATCGTGGCGGAAACGAAAAAAGAATTCAGCGAACCGCTGAATTATCTAATCACGATACAAAGACAAAAGATAATCAATAAAATACTGGAAGACTCAACAGCTTCTGTCAAGGCCGGGAAAATTAGCTTTCGGGAACGACTGAGCCGGATAATGATGTCTCCCGTAACCGGATTGCCCATTTTTATACTGGTAATGTATGCCCTGTATGAATTCGTCGGTGTTTTTGGCGCGCAGGTGGCAGTGGACTTCCTGGAGCGGACCATTTTTGGTAATTACATTAATCCGTATATAACCAAACTTGTTACGGCGATTATTCCCTGGAAGATATGGCAGGATCTTTTTGTAAACGATTACGGAATTTTTACCCTGGGCATCCGTTACGCAATTGCCATTATTATGCCCATCGTGGCCACCTTTTTCATTGCGTTTTCAATTATCGAGGATTCCGGTTATCTACCGCGCCTGGCAATGCTCATCGACCGGGTATTTAAGAAAATCGGGCTCAATGGCCGGGCAGTGATTCCCGTTGTTTTGGGGTTTGGCTGCGATACAATGGCAACCATGGTAACCCGCACCCTGGAAACCCGCAAGGAAAAAGTTATTGCTACTCTCTTATTAGCGTTAGCTATTCCGTGTTCGGCTCAGGTGGGTGTAATCTTGGTTTTACTCTCCGGTAACATTAAAATGTTGTGGATATTCGCCGGCGTTATGACTTTCGTTTTCATGCTGGTGGGGTATCTGGCCTCCAAAATTATCCCTGGCGAGTCCCCCCTCTTTTATATGGAAGTTCCTCCTCTCAGATGGCCGAAACTATCAAACGTTTTTACCAAAACATATACGCGGGTGGAATGGTACTTTAAGGAAGTATTACCCTTATTTATTTTGGCCAGTATCTTCATCTGGATAGGGAAAATCACAAAACTGTTCGATATTATTGTTGATATCCTTGCTTATCCCACAAGCTGGATTGGGCTGCCGAAGGAAGCGGCAACGGCCTTTCTTTTCGGTTTTTTCCGCAGGGATTTTGGCGCTGCCGGACTCTATGACCTGAAAAATGAAGGCCTCCTGACCGGCATTCCTCTGCTGGTATCCATCATTACTATTGCCCTCTTTATGCCCTGCATTGCCCAATTCTCCATTACTATCAAAGAACGGGGTTGGAAAATGGCACTGAGTATGGCCGCCTTTATTTTCCCCTTTGCTTTCCTCGTAGGCTTTCTTGTTAATCTGATTCTTACCACATTGGGAGTCGTATTATGAAATGTCCGCTCTGCGGTCTCAGTTTTAAGGAAGTGGATAGTGTTGCTGCCTGCCGGGGATGTCCTATCTCCAAGCCCTGCGGATTGATAAAATGCCCCAATTGCGGATATGAAATTCCGGGCGAAAGCGATTTAATAAAACTATTGAAAAAATGGAAAGAAAAAAGAAATGCGATTAAGCGATAACGCAGAAGAAATTCTTGAATATCTATGGCGGATGAATAACGAAATGGGTAAGGAAGTCGTGAAATGGGAGGAGCTGAAAGAGGACAAAAAGGCTCCGGAAATAAACGAACTCCTTGCGCTTAATTATATCCACGTCTCCGATGAGGGCCTCCGGTTGAAGAAAAACGGCTATGAAGAAGCAGAAAAGACCGTAAGAAGGCACAGGCTGGCAGAAAGGTTGATGGTGGACGTCTTTGATTTAAAGGAAAGTCTTATCGAAGAAACCGCCTGCCGGTTTGAGCATTTGCTTCGGCGGGAAGTCCAGGATAGTATCTGTACTCTTTTAGGGCATCCGAATTATTGTCCCCATCACAAACCTATTCCCCCCGGCCGGTGTTGCCGAAAGGCGGAACGGGTTGTGGAACCGATTATAATCAGCGCTACGGAATTAAAAAAAAATTCGAAAGGAATAGTCGCCTTTTTGCACGTACAGAACAACAACAAATTGCAAAAATTAATGGCGATGGGCATCTTGCCGGGTATAGACATTGAAGTCGTACAAAAATTTCCTTCATACGTATTTAGGATTGGTCAGGCATACATCGCTTTGGATAAAGAAATGGCACGTGGGGTGTTGGTTCGGAAAAGCGACGAAGGATAGATTCCGACTTGGACAAATACCATCGAGCAATGGAAAAGAAAGCGGGGTTTTCTGCTTCGCTGTCTTTTCGTATAAACGGAGAAAAATATGAAAAAATCAATTTTGTGGATATTTATCGGGATTCTGGGCTTATCTATTTTCCTGCCCCTTATTTTCCAATATTTTTATCCGAATAACTCATTTAATCTCAGAGGAGGTTGTTTTATGTTTCCAGGACATTTATGGATGGGGGGAATGTGGATTTTCCCGGTAATTGTGTTGATTTTCGTATTGATTGTCATTTACTCTGTTACCTCCGAACGTGGCGCCAACCGGATATTTCCGCGGGATTCTGACCGGGACCGAGCGACGGACAGGAATTCGGAAACAGCTTTGGAAATATTGAAAAAACGATACGCAACCGGTGAAATAACGCAGGAAGAATTTGAACGGATGAAGAAGGTTTTGGATTCCTGAGGTAATTGCACAATCCCTGCCTTTTTTTAATCTTCATAAGATGTTTAGAGGTTGCTTATAATGTCACGCTTATTCTGAGTCCTCGTCATTCAGGGGGGGGTATCGCATTAGGCCCCGTTCCGGACATAATATAACCCGACTTCCAGTGCCAGTTCGGCCCGGGTTAATTTTCTCCCCAGGTAAGCGGCGTAACTCAATTCCGTCACAGTTTTTTTCGGTGCCCGTGTCCTGACTATATTACTTATAGAGGGCTTTGTAAAACCTATTGCACAAATTAAAAAGTCAAATTTTACCTCTTTTTTCTTCACACATCAGGTTTTGCAAAGCCCACTTATATTATAATTGCTAGTGATTTCTTTTGCGCTTCCTTTTAACCTGAAAAATCCATGTTCTCATGTAAGCTTTAAGCTTGCAAATAATATTTTCGCTTGAAAAATAATGCCACATTCACCAGACTTATTAATACGGGCACCTCAACTAAAGGCCCAATCACCGCGGCAAAGGCCTCGCCGGAATTAATCCCGAATACTGCTACGGCAACGGCAATGGCCAGCTCAAAATTATTGCTGGCAGCCGTGAAGGAAAGCGTAGCACTTTTGGAATAATCGGCGCCGACCTTCCATCCCATGTAGAATGAAACCAAAAACATAACAACGAAATATATGAGCAACGGAATGGCGATTCTTACCACATCCAATGGAAGCGCAACAATATATTCCCCTTTTAGCGAGAACATCACGATAATTGTAAATAACAGAGCGATGAGGGTAATGGGACTGATTTTGGGAATAAATTTTGTATGGTACCAGGTTTTACCCCTCAGTTTGATTAACGCAAAACGGGTAATAATACCGGCAAGAAACGGAATCCCCAGGTAAATAAAAACGCTTTCGGCGATCTGGCCGATGGTTACCTTCACCAGTGTTCCCTCCAATCCGAACCAGGTCGGCAGCACGGTAATGAAAACGTAAGCGTACACCGAATAGAACAGAACTTGAAAAATCGAATTGAAAGCGACCAGCCCGGCGGCGTATTCGCTGTCGCCTTTGGCCAATTCATTCCAGACGATGACCATGGCAATACAGCGCGCCAGGCCGATCATAATCAAACCGTACATATATTCCGGATATCCTCTTAAGAAGATGATTGCCAATGCAAACATTAGTACCGGCCCGATGATCCAGTTCTGGATGAGCGATAATCCGAGAATCCGCCAGTTGCGAAACACCTCGCCCAATTCCTCATATTGAACCTTGGCCAGCGGCGGATACATCATCAGGATTAAACCGATTGCAATGGGAATATTGGTGGTGCCGACCTGAAAAATACTCCAGAAACCGACGATCTTCGGGAATAGATACCCGGAAAAAACGCCAATGAACATGGCCAGGAATATCCATAGTGTCAGGTATTTGTCAAGAAACGAAAGTTTTTTTACGTTTTTAATCATTTTTCCTCTTTCATGATTTGGGAATGAAATTCGTGGAAGCTTTGTCGAATCCGGTCGCGGACTTCGCGAAACACTGCCAGCATCTTTTCCTCTGACCCAACGGCCCCGGCAGGATCGCTAAAACCCATATGCAGGCGGTGGTTAACGTTGCCGGTAAATACCGGACAGGTCTCACGGGCATGATCGCAAACAGTAATTACATAGTCAAACGACTGCTGCAAAAACCGGTCAACATTTTTAGGACGGTTGGAACCGATATCAATGCCGATTTCGGACATAACCCGGATAGCATAAGGATGAACTTCACCGGCCGGTTCCGTTCCTGCAGAAAAAACATTAAGGTCGTCCCCTAAAGATTTTAAAAACCCCTCTGCCATCTGGCTGCGGCAGGAGTTTCCAGTGCAAAGGATGAGAATATTAGACACAGTTAAAAGGTAATGCTCTGTTTTTTGTTTTATTAATACTGTCCGCTAATTGCCAACGTGAAAAGAAAAATAATATTACGATGCACAAATAACATTACGATCAACTGCCTTTACATTTTTTAAGTCACTCGCAATGGTTCTGTCATCATTTAATCTGGTACCAATAATGGCTAAAACTTCTTTCACATCCAGATCTTTAATGGACCGATTCAATTCATAATTCACCCATTTACCATCCTTACTGTCTATTATCAAATCCACATCACGGAGAAGTGATAAGTGCCTGGAAACAGTTGAAGTGGCAAGCTGTAACACTTTCGTAATTTCACAAACACATAAAGGTCGGAATTCCAGCATTTTTAAGATTCTGATCCGGTTTGGGTCGGATAACGCTTTAAAGAGTTTTACTATTTCACGCATTGATTTGCAGATAATCTCATTTAGTTAGTTGGCGAAATATAGTAATATTATTTAAGTAAGTAAACATTTTAATTGTTAGATACCAACCACTCCCATTTATCTATAACGTTTTTACAAAACTCTCACGTTCTTTTTGCTTAAGATGTAACCTGGATTATTCATGAGCAAACGTACTAACTTATGCAAGTACCGTAATAATAATGGATAGAGAAATCATAGCCTTATGTAATTATGTAAAACGTAAATATGTAATTAGTGGTCATTACGTTTTACATATTTACGTTTTATCGTCATAAGCAATCCAAAGATTAATATGACCCATTTACAAAGTTACAAAGCTGGTGAATTAATCAGGTTAAATGGACGTCAAATATTTTTATTTTTTGAAAACCAAAAAACTTCCTCTCGGATAAATTAACAAAATTGAATATAACATTGCGAAAGAAACAGGATCTTCTCGCTTTTTGAGCCACAATCCAAATAGTATTCCGTATTTGCGTAGTAAGATTGTGGTATGAAGATGCTGTTGAATATCCAATATAATATGGACTGATAAGTTTGCTTCCTATGAGAACTTGTCAATGCTATTGAGACCAATTTGGCGATTCAACTGCAAATAACTCGGGCATCGTAACCGAAGAACGAATACCGATTTTAGCGGGAACGCCTGCGAATCGAACACAGCTCCCCGTTTATGGCGGGGACAACGGTTTTGAAGACCGCGAGGGGCACCAGCCTCCTAATCATTCCCAAAATGTTATGGTCGTTTCAAAACACGAAAATTAACACCGTATTTTGATTTAATCTCTTTTCCTACCTTTTCAGCTTCACTTTCTGAACTGAACCGAACGACCCTAACGGCATGTAATCGTTTCCCGTTTGACATCACTTCAACAATTTTTATGGGATATCCTGCATTGGAAACAATACTTTTTAGTCGTTTTGCGTTTGAATATTTTCCAAAAGCCCCTAATTGAACCACCCAGGGATTAGCATTCGGATTATTAATCTTTGCAGTTACTTTATTTTTTGATGTTTTACCCGGCATTAATTCAGTGGTATTCGGATCAACATTATATTGCTTAACCTGTAATTGAGGATATTTCCATTTAAATTTTGCCAGATAATATTGAACACTGTCCGTTTCTCCTGTTGCATCAAAACTCAATACCATAAGATCAACTGCTCTTTGGATATGTTCGCTTTTACTATATTTTAATGGAATTTTTTTTAATTGTTGGCTGGATTGTCCATATAAACCGCGGGAATACAGGTATTCGCCAATTTTCATTTCAGCATCATCTGTATAATCGCTGTTAGGATATTGAATAATGTATCGCTTAAACTGGACAAACGTTGAGTCTCCGTCATCATTTATCAACAACTGCAAATAAGATACAGCCGGGTCGTATGGATATTTGGATTTTAGTTCAGGAAGTTGATCTTTGACTTCTTGTATTCTGCCGTCTTCCAACATCTGGAAATACGAATCAAATGATTGACCAAAGTTTAATGCACTAAATAGGATAAAAAATGAAAACAGTTTCATGCAAATTATGATCTCTCTTTATTTTCTGTAATGAGATCAATAATTTTATCAATTTGTCTGGATAATTCATGTGGGGGAGAATTTGTCAAACTTAATTTTAATTTCATTAATCGTGTGTGTACAGAATCTTCAAATTGCTTCAATGCTGTATCTACCAAATCTAACGCCTGCTGTCGTTCACCCTTTTCTTCAAGTACGTTAGCCATTCTGGCCAGAGCATCCAGATTACCGGGGTTTTTATCCAATAATCTCTTATAAAATTTTTCTACTTCGCCATAACGACCTAAATCATACAGTGCCGTTTCCATTTTTGTAAAAATATTGGATGCGTTTTCCACATCCAGATGGGCGAATTTTTCCCAGTGATCTATGGCTTTAATTAAATCCCGGTCATCAGCATAAAAGTCACCCAAACGTTCATGAGCCTGTCCATATGTACTATCAATCTCGATTGCTTTAACAAAACATTTTTTGGCACGTTCACGATCGTTTTTACCCAGATGATCCAATCCTTCAAACATCTGAAATTTTGCTAAATTGCCTGGGTCTTTTTGCTGAGTGATTTTTTGTATATCTTTTGCCACGGCTGCTGCCTGAATCCAATCATGTTGCTGTTCAGCAAGATCCAGTAAAAATTCCAATGCCCAAATATTCTTCTTTTCGATTTTTAAAATAAACTCTGCTTCATTTTTTGCCTTCACATAATTTTGCACTTCCATATAATCCAAAGCTAAGGAACGGTGAATATCAATCTGAAGTTGATTTTCTAAATTAGGGCGTACGGTTAACGACTGGTGAATTTTTATAGCTTGATGGGGATTCCCTTCTGCGCGGAGAATTTCCCCCATTTGCAGATAGGCATTTATGTGGTTGGTATCGCGTTTTACAACTTCGCGCAGAAGTCGTAATGCTGTTTTATTATCGCCGTGAACAATGGCGTTTAACGCATCTGTATATACGGATTCGAAATGACGAGGTTTTTTAGGACGGTATAATAATGCGGCAGTAATACCTGCGGCTATCAAAACAACGACAGCGATCAAAAACGGTGTATTCAAAACTACTCTTCTCCATCATCCAGATCATAGATCCCTTCATCAATTGCCACATTTCGCAGATCGTTCAATTCATCAGATATTCTGCGATTATTTGTTCTCAACGAACGTATTTCAGCTTTATTGGACAAGATAATCGCAACAGCAACTCCATAGCCAATTAAAATTCCGACGGCCAAAGCTCCAACCATAATAAATGCTACCTTGACATTTTCATATTGAGCAAAAACTAAATCAATGTTTACGGCATCCATATTTTGTGATAAAAACAGGAGAGCCAAAACCAATGAGGTAAGGGTGATGAATATTTTTAAAAGTTTCATATTATTATAGCTTCTTCTTTCGGTATTAATTCCCCATGTAAAGTAATGCCTTTTGCTGCTGTAATCAATACTGGAACGAAATCTTTTATTGTTGTGTTACCTTTTTCAAAAATAACCCATTTGTTTGAATCCGTACGTCCTGCCCAGTGGTTTGTTGACCGTTTACTTTCCTTTTCTATCAACACTGTTTCCACATTTTTTACGAAATCCAAATTACGTTCCAGAGTATGTTTTTTTTGCAGTTCAATAACGTTTTCCAATCGTGTCTGTTTTACTTCTTCAGGTAGAAAGTCGCTGAATTCCGCTGCTTTTGTTCCGGATCGAGAAGAATATTTAAATGTAAATGCAGAATCGAATTTCACTTTTTCCATTACATCCAGTGTTTCTTCAAATTCTGTGTCAGTCTCTCCCGGAAATCCGACAATAATATCCGTACTAATTCCCACATTGGGTAATTTTTCACGAATCAAGTTCGTCAATTCGATAAAATGCTCTTTTGAATATGTTCTATTCATTCGTTTGAGGATTCGATTATTACCGGCTTGCAGAGGCAGGTGAACATAATTACAAATCGTATCATGTGCTGCCATCACATCCAATAATCCTTCATTAATGTCCTGGGGATGGGGTGAAGTGTAACGGATTCTTTTAACACCGTCTATCTCAGCAACCATTTCAAGCAATTGAGGAAATCCGTAATTCTCGTAAGTGTATGAATTTACATTTTGTCCGAGGAGTGTAATTTCTACAAATCCCTCCGATACTGCTTGCTTAACTTCATTTACAATACTTTCAACACTCCTACTCCGCTCGCGACCTCTGGTGAACGGTACGATACAAAATGTACAAAATTTATCACATCCTCGCATGATAGAAATCCAGGCGTTGATGCCTTCATTTCGACTCGGGAACAGATCGTCATACACTTCAAACCTTGACAAGGTTGTATCAACTATATTGTCAGTTTTATTTACTCTATTCCTAATAATTCCAGGCAATTTTCTGTATGAATCAGGACCGAGAACAATATCCACATACGGCTTATTTTCAAGTATTTCATCTTTCAAATGTTGAGCCATACAGCCCAAAACACCAATAATGGTATCCGGTTTTTGTTTTTTTATTCGATGATATCGGCCGAGCTGTGAATGGACTTTTTCTTCAGCATGTTCTCTAATGGCACACGTATTGACAAAAATGGCATCGGCGTCATCCATTTTATTTGTTTGTACTAATCCTTCTTTTTGCAATAACCCTTCAACCAATTCAGAATCGGCTACATTCATCTGACAACCATAGGTTTCAATGAAATATGATTTAGACATGGGTATAAAAAACTGAATTGAAAATAAAATTCAGTTTATTAGAGATTACCACTGAAAAAATAATCCAGGGGATTTTGTGGTGTGCCATATTGATGGACTTCATAATGGAGGTGTGGTGCAGTAGATCTCCCGGTATTACCGGACAAGCCAATTTTTTCACCTCGTTTAATCTTTTGACCTTTTTTTACATATATCTTTGATAAATGTGCATACAATGTTGTATATCCATAGCCATGATCAATCTTGATCATTTTACCGTATCCACCCATATAACGAGCTTGTTTAATGGTTCCATTCGCTGGAGCCAACACTGTTTCGCCTCTATTGACCGTGATATCCTGACCATAATGGAAACGAATTTCGCCATCCATTGGATCTTTACGGTATCCAAAGCTGGAATTTAAATATCCACTTTCAACAGGCCGAATAGAAGGTATTGAAAGGATTACATCGACGTTATCAGTTACTTTATCAAATATATCGGAATAACTAAACAATTCTAATTTGACTTTTCTAGTAAGGGCATCCACATCCATTTCAAGTGACTTTAATCGATCGGTGAATTCATTTTCCACATTTGTATTATTAGCCAGTCTCACACCTCCTATACCCAGTTTTTTGACGTCCTGGTCAACAATGGGCATATCAGCATATGTCCGAAGTGCCTTATCTTTATCCTCGATGGTTTCTATTGTGGATGATATTTCAACCATTTGATTTTGCAAGTCAACAAGAGTGGAAGACAGGGAGGAATAGTTCTGCTTTATTTTTTCAATTTTTAATTTATACAATATATCTGTCATTGCATCGGCACTGAAGAAGAAAACAGCTGCTAAAAAGATGATAGACAATGACATTAATGCAAAAATGCGGCGACGGGTTACGTTATGGTGGTGCACCCCCCTGTCATCGGTTGAAATAATGATGTATTGTTTTTGATTTCTTTTTTTACGACCAAACATGGATAAAAACGCTTATAGGTATCTGGATTTTAAGATTTTGAACCTATATAAACCAAATGCTAACCTAAATACAATTTTAGTAGATGAGACATAGTGGATTTTCGTAAACGTTGTAATGCCCTTTCCTTTATTTGTCGAACTCTCTCACTGGATAATTTCATTTCTTTTCCAATCTGTTCCAGTGTTTTCGGGTCTTCTTCACCCAGACCATAATATTCAGATAAAACGAATACCTCTCTCTCTCTTAATAAACTCATCATATTTAATATTTCTTTTTTCAAGGATCCCTTCATCAATTGCATTTCAGGTCTGGGGTCTTTTGATATCAAATATTCGATCAGCGGTTTGTCTTCATTATTGCTGTCTTCCAGGGAAATAGGCCCGCTGTAAACTTGTACAAGGTCTTCAATCCATTTTATGGTTGTCTGAGAAATTTCCGCTAATTCTTCTGTAGATGGCTCACGCTCAAATTCCTGCTCAAGCTCAAGGGATTGGCGATATAATTTGCCCATGGATTCAGTTATATGTGCCGGAAGCCGAATTGTGCGGCCAGTTTTATGAATGGCATTTCGTATTTGTTGAGTAATCCACCAAACAGCATAAGAAATGAATTTAAAGCCACGTGTTTCATCAAACTTATTGACTGCTTTTATTAAGCCAAGATTCCCTTCATTAATCAGATCTTCAAAGGGAACACCCTGTCCTTGGAATTTTTTAGCCATAGCAACAACAAAACGTAAATTATGGGTGACCAGTTTTTGAAAGGCGTCATCATCCCCTTCTCTGGCGTTTTTGGCATATTTAACCTCTTGTTCCGGTGTAAGAGGTTCTAATTTTTTAATTTCTTTTAAATAAAGTTCAAGAGCTTTGCGATCGTTGGAGCGGGGAGATTTCGTCAATTCGATTGAGACTCTGAAGTTGATTCTTCATCATTCACCTCTTCTTCAGATTCAATACTTTCCTCTGTTTCAGTCTCTTCCTGTGCTTCACCTTTTTCCTCTGTTTCAACCTTTTCAACTATTTCAGTCTTTTCTTCGGTTCCGGCTTCTTCTTCCACATCAGGCGAGACGGTTGCTATTTCATCTTCTTTTATATCAAATACTTCTTTTACATTTTCAATTTCTTTTCCCTTCTCATCAATCTTTGTCTGAATTTCATCCAGTTTTTGTAATGACCGATAAAATTCCTTATTCCCGGTGAAATTGACCACATTCTCTTCTTTAGCATGATAAGCAACCAGTCGTCCTAGATTTTCATATGTTTTTGCCTGGTCGCGTTGCAGTTGATGGATTTCAATCTTGATTTTACTGATTTTAGTAAGTTCCTCTGTTTTAGCAACAGCAATTTTGCTGACCTCTTCTGCTTTTTCAACAGCGACAGAGCTCCATTCTTTCATGTTTTTCTTTAAGTCATCCCAAAGTTTTGTCATAAAATACCTCGATTAATAAAAAATGTATTCATAAGTGTATTCAAAGTTAATCAATTTAATTGTTTATTTTTATTATCATATTTAAGCACAAATAATCCCTGATCCAATAGTCAGTGCAGTTAATTCTATCATGATATTAGTTGCCCATGAGGCAAATATAAAGCCAAATACCTGCACAATTCTAATCGGGGCAAACGTCAAATTGATCCTATATTTTTATCCAACGTAAAATATTCTTAAAGTTCCATTTATATGCATGTATTATTATATTTTATAGCTGGTTTAGTTTGGTTGGATGAGAAATAAGTCAGCAATTAATTTGCTGCAGCGAAATAATTTCCGGAAAATCAGATAGTATGTTAATAATTTCAACCGGCACAGGATTATCCACACGAATCACTGCAAAAGCTTCACCATCATCGGAATCCCTGCTCAGTATATACGCCCCAATATTTATATTTGCTTCACCCAGGGTCGTCCCAACTTTTCCTATAACACCAGGTACATCCTTATTCCGTACAAATAGCATAGTTCCAAATGGCGTTATTTCCATGTCAAAACCCAAAATCTTCACCAAGCGTAGTCGGCTCTTTTCAAATATACTACCATGAATTTCGTTGGATCCATTTTCGCCTGTTACTGACGTCCTGATAATGTTTGTGTATGTTCCACTATCAGATGAAACACTGTATTCAACTTGAATCCCAAGATCAATTGCAAGTGTTTCAGCATTAATATAATTCACTCTTTCAGGAACACGGTCAGCCAACAGACCTTTTAAAAATGCCAGTGCCACCGGTTTCGTTTCATCCACGGTTCCAGCGCATTCAATATGCACTTTTTTAATCACCTGCGATCCAAGTTGACCTTGCAGTTTGCCCATCAATTCAGACAGATCCAGATGCGGTTTAATTTCGTTCAGCTTTGCCAAATTCGAAATAGGCATATTAATGGCATTCGTCAATTTTTCATGCAGTAAATAGTCCCGAACCTGCTCACAGACTGCTCGACTTACCCCTTCTTTTGCTTCTCTTGTGGAAGCACCAAGATGTGGAGTTAAAACAATATTTTTTGCATGGATCAATGGATTAGATTTATCAACCGGTTCTGACGAAAACACATCGATAGCTGCGCCGGCAATTTTATTTTCGTTTAGCGCTTTTGCCAATCCGGCTTCATCAATCACTCCGCCCCTGGCAACATTGACAATTCGCGCACTTGGTTTCATTGTACATAAGCGTTTATAATCAAAAAGATTCTTAGTGGAATCTGTCAATGGAACATGTAACGAAATATAGTCCGATTCTTTTGTCAACTCGTCTATTCCTACAATTTTGACTTCTTCTTCATTAAACATATCCTGGCTGACATATGGGTCAAAACCAAGAATATTCATTTGAAATGAACGGCACCGTTGAATGACTTCCCGGCCGATCTTACCAAGACCAATAACCCCCAATGTTTTATTCCGCAATTCTGTACCGACTAACGCATTTCGATTCCATTCCCCTCTCATCATACCACTGTGACCAATCGGTATATTTCTGGAAAGGGCCAACATCATGGCAACAGTATGTTCAGCTGCTGAAAATGTATTTACATCAGGGGTGTTCATAACAACAACACCCTTTCGTGTTGCAGTGGGAATATCGATATTGTCTACACCAACACCCGCACGACCAATGACCTGCAATTTTTCTGCTGATTCTATCATATCAGCCGTTGCTTTTGTTCCACTGCGTACCACCCATCCTACAACATCTTTGCAGGCGTCGGCTTTTTCTTCGGGAGGAGCATCAGGCAAATATTTAACATCAAATCCGGCATCTTTTAAGATGGCCATTCCGGCATCTGTGATTGGATCAGAAACGAGTACTTTCATCATTTATTCAGTTGTTTTGTGCACGGATCAAATTCAGAGCAGATCCTGCTTTAAACCAATTAATTTGAGTTTGATTATATGTATGATTGCACAAGATGGAATCAGAAGATCCATCTTCGTGGATAATCCTTAATGTGAGTGGTTTCCCTGAAGAAAACACATCAAGATCCATGAGTTGAAAAATGTCATTTTCCTGGATTTTATCATAGTCAGCTTTATCAACGAATGTTAATGCTAACATTCCCTGTTTTTTCAAATTTGTCTCGTGAATACGTGCAAAAGAACGAACCAAAACAACCCGTACGCCTAAGTGTCTTGGTTCCATGGCTGCATGTTCTCTGGATGATCCTTCGCCATAATTTTCATCACCCACAACAATCGTCGGGATATTTTCCGATTTATACGCTCTTTGAACATCCGGAACGGTACCATATTCTCCGGTCAGCTGATTTTTAACACTATTTGTTTTTTCGTTAAAGAAATTCACTGCACCTGTAAGCATATTATTTGAAATATTGTCCATATGTCCGCGGAATCTCAACCAGGGACCTGCCATGGAAATATGGTCTGTCGTACATTTCCCTTTCGCCTTTATCAGCAGTTTCATCCCGGAAATATTTTTCCCATCCCACGGTTCAAATGGTGTGAGTAATTGAATTCGTTCCGAATCCGGTTCAATTTTTATTTCTATTTCACTTCCAACTGCTGAGGGCTTTTGATAACCTAAATCTTCAACAGCAAATCCATTTCGCGGCAATTCATCGCCCACAGGTTTTTCCAACAAAACTGTTTCACCCTTTTCATTGACAAGAGTATCTTTTATAGGATTAAATGTTAAATCGCCTGCAATGGCCAGTGCAGTGACCAATTCAGGTGAAGCGACAAAAGCATGTGTATTGGGATTCCCATCGGCTCGTTTCGCAAAATTCCGATTGAATGAATGGACAATCGTATTTTTTTCTTCTTTTTCAGACCCATGCCGTACCCATTGACCAATGCAAGGTCCGCAGGCATTGGCAAACACCTTAGCGCCTAATTGTGTAAATATATCAATAAATCCATCTCTTTCAATAGTAAACCGGACTTGTTCAGAGCCGGGAGTAATAGTGAAAGCTGCTTTCGTTTTTAATCCTTTTTCCACAGCCTGTTTTGCAATAGATGCCGCTCTTGAAATATCTTCATAAGAGGAATTGGTACAGGAACCAATGAGTCCAACTTCAATTTTTGTCGGCCAATCATTTTTCGCTGCTGCTTCTGCCATTTCAGAAATAGGTGTGGCTCGATCAGGTGTAAAGGGTCCATTCAGATGTGGTTCCAATTCCGATAAGTTTATTTCAATAACTTGATCATAATATTCTTCCGGATTCTCATAAACTTCATCATCCGCGCGTAAGTATTCAGCGATACCGTCTGCAAGGTCAGCCACACGACTTCTTCCCGTTGCCTGTAGGTATTTCGCCATTTGATTATCGTAGGCAAAAATGGATGTGGTAGCACCAATTTCAGCACCCATATTGCAAATGGTTCCTTTTCCGGTACATGACAATTTCTTTGCACCCGGACCAAAATATTCAACAATAGCGCCCGTTCCGCCTCTCACAGTTAGAATCCCGGCTACTTTTAGAATGACATCTTTTGCTGACGTCCAACCACTCATTTCCCCTGTCAGTTTAACACCGATTATTTTAGGAAATTTTAATTCCCAAGGCATATCAGCCATCACATCTACTGCATCTGCACCGCCCACACCAATGGCAATCATACCCAGCCCACCGGCGTTAACGGTATGGCTGTCTGTTCCAATCATCATTCCACCGGGAAACGCATAGTTTTCCAGTACAACCTGATGGATAATCCCGGCTCCGGGTTTCCAGAAACCAATTCCATATTTATTCGAAACAGATTCAAGAAAATCATAAACTTCACCATTGTTATCTATGGCTTGAGACAAATCAGAGCTGGCGTGTTCCTTGGCCTGGATTAAATGATCGCAATGTACAGTAGACGGAACAGCGACTTTACTTTTACCAGCCATCATAAACTGTAAAAGAGCCATCTGTGCAGTTGCATCCTGCATGGCGACTCGATCCGGAGCGAATTCTACATAAGATTCACCTCGAACATATTTTTCCATATTTTTACGATCAAATAAATGAGCATACAAAATTTTCTCTGAGAGAGTTAATGGTCGATCAACAACATTGTAAGCGGAAGAAATATTTTCTACAATAGAATCATAGACCTTTTTAATCATATCTAAATCAAACACTGGGCATCCTAATAATGACCTTTGCAAAACGTATAGTGTGAAGAAAAAAGAGTTAAAATTCGTCTGATTCCTGCCCCTGCCGGCCCCACTATAAATAATTTTGAACTGGCAGGCGGGCGCCCCATTCTTTTTATTATGATTGTGGCAGGCGGGAAGGCGGGAAATGCAATTAATAGCATAGCTATTAGTAAGTTTTCTAATCCGCCGGCTGGCGGACGGAATTTTACACTTTTTAATTTGTGCAACAGGTTTTGCAAAGGTCTCTAATAATTAATTTAAATAAAGAATTGGAACTGAACTGCTAAATTCACGTTCGATTTTAGTAGACAAACTTACACACTTACTCGATCATAATTCAATTTCAATACAGAGAAAACTACGTAAATTTTCATATGAAATTATTTAGGCGACTCTTTTATATATTGTTTTCATTCTCATTCATTATTGCGGGTGTACAATGGCAGATAGATCAATCCACAATTGAAAAACTTGTCATTCATATCAATTTTGATGTAAAAACCCAAGGAGACCTGGAGCCATTTACACTACTTATTGGCCTTCCAAATAATGAATTACCTGCCTTGAATGTTCGGGGATTGAATAAACGTAAAAACCCCTTTATCATCGAGAATGATAATGGAGGCGTCCGGTGGATCAATCAGCAAAAAGTGCGAATGCTGGAAACAGCTACCTTGGAAGTAAATCCCTCAATTGGCGATAATTATTATTATGAGAATTTTATAATTGAAATTTCATTAACCCCCTCAAGTAAAACGTTGGTTTCTGCAAATAAATCACAAGCCATATTTCTAAAAAATCGTATAGTCAACTGGAACATTGCACAAAATTGGTTCCAGGAACAAAAACCAAAACATAAAAAGGTTACAGATTTGCCTTCAGGAACGTGGATAAAATTCTCTGTGGAAGAAGATAAAATGTATTCCTTTTCAGGTACTGATTTGATAGCATTGAACAGTTCAATCCAAAATAGCGATCCCCGTTCATTTATGTTATTTACCTCAACAGCCCTTGGCCGGGACCGAAGTAAAACAGTGATCAATACGATTACATATTCAGAAAATCCGGAAAATCTTGTTGAAATTGGGATGCAGGTAAACGGAGAAAATAATGGTTTTCTTGACAATGATGATTTATTCCTGTTTTACGGTCGTGGTGTGAATGGTTTTAACCATGATGGAGAAACAATTAGCCATCATCAAAACATATATTTTACAGAAAATCATTATTGGCTTTTAATCCCAAATGATAGGGATCTTCGGGGAAAACGTATCGAAAATATTTCCAGCCCAATATCCACGAGTTTATCTTTGGGATACGCAACGTCCTATATCCATATTGAAAATGATGTTGTTAACCCTTTTCTTGGCGGGTTAAGTTGGACAGGGACTGGTTTTGGACGTGGCTCAAGTTTTACTGTTGTACCGATAATAAATGATATTGAATCTTCGGTCAGTGTGGATTTCAACATCACCATCAGGGGAAGCTCAACCGATATAGAATTCAAAAAGAATCCCAGCCATTTAATAGATATTTATCTGAATTCCACGGTAACAAAAAGGGGAGTTATTTCTTTCTCAGGATTACGCCAACAATCAAAATCATTTTCAATTCCCGGATCTGAATTAATTGATGGAATAAACATTATTTATCTGGAAAACAACTCATCTTCCAGTTATTCCTTTCCTTATTTTGACTATACAACAATCAATTACGGAAGACGTTTGAATATTGATAACAGTCCTTTTGAATTCTTTTCACCCATTTCCGGTAATTCAGTAACCTTTAATCTTTCAGGTTCATCTATTCCGAATGTTTGGGAAATTACTGACGTTACGTCTCCAAAACTGGTGGAGGTTGATAGTAGTAACAATAATTTTTCAATAAATGTTGATTTACCGTCTGATACCCTGGCGCGGTTTATTCTTTTTCGGGATAATGATGTCAGTTCAATATCAAATATGGAAATACTAAATGGTCATACATTCACTCAAGTGCGTAACCATAACAGTGGTGTAGATCATATTATTATTGGACCTGAAGAGTTTAGATCCGCTTCAGAACCATTGGTCAATCACCGGGGCAGCTCAAAATTTGTTTCACTTGAAACCATATACAATGAATTCACCGGGGGCAATGCTGATCCTACAGCCATTCGCCGGTTTCTCCAATGGACACAAGAGGAATGGTCTGCCCCTAACCCATATTGTGTTTTGTTCATGGGTGATGCAGATTATGATTACAGAAACATTACCGGCGCATCGAATATTAAAGTTCCCACCATTATTACAGGTGCTTATGTAAACAGGGCTGTAGACGACCGACTGGCTGCCTTTACCGGACGTATACCTGATCTTGCCACGGGGCGTTATCCTGCGAAAAATGTTAGCGAAGTCCAGGATTTCGTCGAAAAAATCATTGAATATGAAACAAACCCTGTTTTAGGTTTTTGGAGGCAGCGGGTCACATTAGTTGCCGATGACGCTGCACGTCCGGAAAATGGAGGATCCGGTGGATCGATAACAACGGGGAAAAGCCATACATTGAATTCCGAAGCAACAGCTAATTTTATTTCCCCAAGAATTGAAGTTCAAAAATTATATATGCTGGAATATCCCGAAGTGAGCGATGCGTCTTCTTATGGCGTTATTAAACCGGATGCGACAGAAGCGTTGTTCGATATTTTAACTGAAGGAACGGCCATTATTAATTATATCGGACATGGGTCGGAACATCAGTGGGCTCAAGAAAAACTGTTAGTTCAGGATCGTGGTGATATTGATCAAATAGACACAGGTATGAAACTGCCCGTTTGGATTGCGGGAACGTGTTCTTGGGGACATTTTGATTTTCTTAATAAAGAATCTTTTGCTGAAGAATTGATCCGGCAGCCGATGGAAGGTGCATCAGCTGTTATTACCACCAGCCGTGCTATCGGAGTTTCATCAAATGCTGTCTATATAATAAAAATTTTTAAAGCTATCTTTCCGGATTTAGATGTAACGGACGCTCCAATTGGTGTAGTGCTGCAGTCAGTGAAAGACGGTAACAACAGTGGAGAATTATTTCATCTTTTTGGAGACCCGGGCATGCCTCTGCCAATACCAAATAATATAGTAAATATTACTCATATATCACCGGACACATTAAGTTCATTGGATACTGCCAGGGTCTTTGGTGAGCAAACACCTCCTTCCGGTGCATCCGGCGTTGGTGTCATCAGGCTTGCGGATGCTGATCGAGATATTACCAGACAATACGTCATTAATTCACAAACACAGGAATTATCATATTCTTTGCCGGGGCCCACTTTGTTCAAAGGCCGGTTTTCGATTAATCAAAACAATTTCAGTGCAAAGTTGAGAATACCTAAAGATATATCTTACTCGACAACACCTGCCAGATTGAACGCATATATCCAATTAAATACAGATCCACCAACGGAAGCATTGGGTATGCTTGACAATATTTATTTAAAAAGTGGCGAACCGGTGGCTGATATACAAGGTCCGATTATTTCATTTGAAACGGAAACAGGGCGACTGTTGCAAAATAATGACCATCTACAGAAAGATGAAAAGATAACCATTCGGCTATCAGATCCTTTAGGTATAAACGTTACCGGGGAAGTGGGTCATGAGATTTTGGTCTCAAACATGAATGATAATACCAAGAAAAATATGTCTTCACGATATATTTACGATGATAACAGTATTACCACCGGGGTAATACAATTTCCCTTTGATGAAACTGAATCAACAGTTTCTCTTCATATAAAAGCATGGGATAACGCCAATAATCCTACAGAAAAAGAAATCAAATTGTATCTGATAGAAAATCAAGCATTCCAGTTAAGATCGGAAGAGCGTCGTGTAGGGAAAGAGTGTAGATCTCGGTGGTCGCCGTATCATTAAAAAAAAAAAACAAAAAACAGACACATCATATGTTCTTGGAAATAGATCTTTAAACTCTCATAAACATTTCAAATACACACGTGCACTTAACACTCTCCTGTCT